>DASVSP010000041.1:0-11737 GCA_036388065.1 Allosphingosinicella sp. | reverse complement strand
TACCTTGACCGCGGGCGACCAGGCCTTCTCCTTCATCGGCTCGAATGCGTTCAGTGGATCGGCGGGGCAGCTTCGCGCCTATCAGGACGGAGCGAACTGGTTCGTCGAAGGCGACACTGACGGCAACGGCGCCGCCGACCTGGTTATCCAGCTCTCCGTCACCGCCGGACCGCTGACCCAGGCCGACTTCCTGCCTTAAGCGGACCAGCCCCCTCCCGGCCGCCGGGAGGGGGTCACGCCGCGGCCGTTTCTCGAGCCGAGCTCGCGCCCGGCGGGCACTCGAGCAGATGCTTTTGCACCTTGCCGGCGGCCGTGCGGGGAAAGTCGTCGACATAGTGGAAGCTCGCCGGGACCTTGTAGGAGGCGAGGCGGGTCCGGCAGAAAGCGTCGAGCTCGCCCGCCGCCGGGCGTTGCCGGCCTTCTGCGAGCCGAAGAAAGGCGCAGCCCGTCTCGCCCCAGCGCGCGTCCGGAGCGGCGACGACCGCCGCTTCCGCCACTGCCGGGTGCCCCGCGAGCACGTTCTCCACCTCCGCCGGATAGACGTTCTCGCCGCCCGAGATGAACATCTCCTTCCGCCGTCCCTCCACCCAGTAGAAGCCGTCGCGGTCGCGCCGGGCGAGGTCGCCGGATTTGAGCCAGCCGTCGGCGGTGAACGCGGCGCGGGTCGAGTCGGAGTCGTTCCAATAGCCCGGAGTCACGCCCGGGCCCGCGAAGAGCAGGTCGCCGACTTCCCCATCCGCGACTTCGCGGCCGTCCTCGCGGACGATCCGGACTCCGACGAGGAGCTGCGGCTTTCCGACCGAGCCGATCCGCTCCCACGAATCGGCCGGGGCGGCGAGAAAGGCGGTCGGCCCCGTCTCGGTCATGCCCATTCCGTTGCAGACCCTGAGGCCGAGGTCCCGGCAGCGGCGGGCGAGCGAATCGGGCAGTGGCGCACCGCCGCAGCCCCAGTGGCGCACGTGGCCGAGCGGAGCGGCTGCGAAGCGGGGATGGTCGACCAGCGCCTGGTAGACGGTCGGAACCGCGAAGAACGTGTCAACCCGCCGGGCCTCGAGGAGCTCGACCACCGAATCCGCCTCGAAACCCGGCAGGAGGAGGACTCGTCCGCCTTGGAGCAGGGTCGGCAGGGCGTGAAGGTTGATCCCGGCGGTGTGGAAGTTGGGAAGGAAGCTCAAGGTCGTGTCGGACGCACCCAGGCCGATGGCGGTTCCGATATTCACCAGGTTCGCCAGCGCCATCCGGTAAGTGTAGATCACGCCCTTGGGCCGTCCCGTCGTCCCCGACGTATAGAGCAGATACCAGATTCCGTCGGCCGGCCAGATCGCCCGCCCGACGCGGCGCGGCGAGGATTCGACGAGGTCCTCATAGTCGCCGTCGAGATCGAGCGCGGGCGGCGGCGAGGCCAGTCGGCGGACCACCGCCCGGTCCTCGCCCGAGTGAAGCAGCAGCTTCGGACCGCAATGGGCGAGCAGCGGATCGAGCTCGGCCGCAGGCATTCGCCAGTTGAGCGGGACGAGGACCGCCCCAAGCCTGGCGCAGGCGAACAAGGCTTCGAAGAAGGCGAGTCGATTGCGGCAGAGGATCGCCACCCGATCGCCCTCGCCGACCCCCCGATCGTGGAACAGAGCCGCGGTTCGCGAGGAGCGCTCGTCCAGCGCCGCATAGGTCAGGCTCCGCCCCGTCGCGAGCTCCTCGAGCGCGACGCAGGCCGGGGTCAGCTCGGCGCGGCGCGCGATCAGGTCGGGAAGATCGGCGGACGTCACCTCTTCCTCAGCCCCTCGGAGACCAGCTCGATGGCGATGTCGGCGACCTCGGCCGGGCTGAGGTCCTCATCCCAAAGGCCATAGCGCATTCCCAGGAAGACGCTCATCCCGATCAGCGCCCAGCCGCGCGCCTCGTCCTCGCGCGCGCCATGGGCTCCGTCCGCGATCTCGCCGCGTTCGCGGGCGCCGGCGAGGTTCCGCCGATAGGCGTCGGCGAAGCTCAGATAATGCTCGCGATAGACGTCGTGGGCGACGAACTGCGCCTCCTCGATGATTCGGTAGAGCTCGGGATGCTTTCGGGTGAAGGCGATGAACGCCTCGAGGCCGAGCCGCTCGGCCGCAAGGCGGTCCGGAGCGCCTTTGACCGCCTCCGCGACATGGGCTCGGGTCGCCCGGCTCATGTCGAGGACGAGGGCCCGGAACACCTCCTCCTTGCTTTCGAAATAGGTGTAGAAGGTGCCGAGCGCCACTCCGGCGCGGCGGGTGATCCCGGTGATCGCAGCCTCGTGGAAGCCGCGCTCGCCGAACTCGGCGGCCGCCGCCTCGATCAGGCGCCTGAGCGTCTTGCGACCGCGCTCGGTGCGCGGCTCCTTGTCGCCATTGCCGGCCGCCGTCGCCATGCTCCCTCCCGTCGAGCGAAAGTTGAACCAGTTTTCAGCTTTCCGCAAGCTCGGGGTCGAGCCGCCGGATCTGGGTCGCGCGGCGAGCCGATCCGCCGGGTGCCCGAGCGCTCTATTCCTCCGCCGGCCGGCCGCGCCCCGGAAGCGGAAGCAGGTCGTGGCGGATGCTGACGAACCGCGCGGCGAGCCGGATCTCGGCGAGGAACAGGGTGAGGCCGACGATGAGCAGGCTCATCGCGACGATGAACAGGACCGCGATCGGGCGGGCGAAGGCGATCCGGGCCAGGTCCGCGACGAACAGGATCGCGACGACGAGGCAGACGAACAGAGCGCTCGCGGTGCAGGCGGTGATCGCCAGGTTCACGATCCGCATCCGCCGGATGATGATGAGAAGCTCCTCGCTGGCGCGCTCCCGGGTGGATTCGTCGAACGAGACGAAATCGCGTTCGAGGCCGCGGCCCCGGTCGACGATCCGGGCCAGGCGCTGGGCGAGCACATTCAATATCCCGGCGATCCCGGCGAGCAGGAAGACCGGCGCGATCGCCAGCTGGATGAGATGGGCGATGGTCGAGACGTGAAGATTCTGATCCATGGCCCGGACTCACTCCGGCTGCCGATAGTGTCAAGGCCGCCGGGGAAAGACCCGCCCGCACCTGGGCGGTACCTTTCCATCCGGCCGACCGTTCAAGAGTTCGGCTCGGGCGATCGGGGCCTTGTCAAAAGGAGCGACGAACGATGCCTATCCTGAAATCCGCCACCGAGATGGCCGCCGCGGGAAGCAAGCTCTTCCCCAATGAAAGCCCGCAATATCGCTCGGCGCGCACCGCTCTGCTCGCCGAGGAGATCGAGCTGCGCCGGCATATCGGCCGGGTCGCAGAAATGCGCCGCGCTTTGCCGCCCGGCGGAATTGCGAAAGATTATCGCTTCCTCGACTCGGACGGAAACGCACTGGGCCTCTCCGACCTGTTCGGCCGGCACGATACGCTGTTCACCTACTTCTGGATGTTCGGACCGGAGCGGGAGCGGCCCTGCCCGATGTGCACGTCATTCGTCGGCTCGCTCGACATCCCCGCGCCGGATATCGAGCAGCGCTTGGCGATCGCGATCATAGGCCGCTCGCCGGTCGCTCGGCAGTTGGCCTTTGCTCGCGAGCGCGGCTGGTCGAATCTCGCCTTCTACCAAACGGTCGGCGACGACTTTGCGACGGATTATCGCGCTCTTGTGGACGGCGAAGAAGGTGCGGCCGTGCTCATGTGGCAACGCCAGGGCGACGAGGTCCGATTGTTCTGGGCGGCGCAGGGCGGCGCCGAAACCGCGGACCCCGGGCAGGACCCTCATCTGGCGCCCGATCCGACCCCGCTTTGGACATTGTTGGACTGGACGCCGGGCGGGCGGGGGACGAGCTGGTATCCGAAGCTGGAATATGGTGCCGCCGGGTGAGGGAGGCCCTGCGAGGCGCGTGAGCGCGCTGATCGTGGCTGTCGCGACGCCGTCGGCGTTCTTCGAAGAGGTCGCGAGCGAACCCGACTGAAGAGCTCGCGGGTGAAGCCCGACCATCGAGTCCCGCCGCCTGCCTGACCGCGAAAGCGCTTCCCTCTTTGTCCCCGCCGCCGCTATGGCGCGCCGACCATGTCCTCCGCTTCCACCCGTTCGAGATCGCGCTCCGCCGCCCGCCTCGCCGCCGTCCAGGCGCTCTACCAGCGCGAGATGGAGCAGACTCCGGTCGCCAGGCTTCTCCACGAATTCCACCATCACCGGCTCGGAGCGACAATCGAGGGGGTCGAATATGCCGATGCCGAGGTCGATTTCTTCGACGACCTGGTGAGCGGGGTGGCCGCCCGCGAAGCCGAGCTGGATTCGGCCATCGCCGCCCGGCTGACCCCGGGCTGGACCCTCGCCCGGCTCGACCGGCCGATGCGGCAGATCCTTCGCGCCGGAGCCTATGAGCTGGCGGCCCGGATCGACGTTCCGACCGGAAGCGTCATCTCCGAATATGTCGACGTGGCGAAGGCGTTCTACGGCCAGAAGGAGGCGGGCTTCGTCAACGGAATCCTCGACGCGGTCGCCAAGGACGTGCGGAAGAATTAGTCCTCCCAATCGCAAGATGGGGAGGGGGACCCCGCGTAGCGGGGTGGAGGGGTCTTGCCGAGGCTTCTGCCATTTACCCCTCCACCACACTTCATGTGGTCCCCCTCCCCACGCTTCGCGTAGGGAGGACGAGTGGACGAAACCGCCTTCATCGAATCGCTCAGGGCGCTGGCGACCCATCCGGCCGCGCGCGGCCTCCTCGACGATGCCGCCGTCCTCGACATGGGCGGCCGATCCCTCGTCCTTACCCACGACATGCTGGTCGAAGGAGTCCACTACCTCCCCGACGACCCGCCCGGCGACGTCGCCTGGAAGCTTCTCGCCGTGAACCTCTCGGACCTCGCGGCCAAGGGCGCCCGGCCGATCGGGGCGCTGCTCGGCTACAGTCTCGGCGAGCAGGCCTGGGACGAGGCGTTCGTCGCCGGCCTCGGAGCCGCTTTGGAGGCCTTCGGCCTGCCCCTGCTCGGCGGCGACACGGTGCGCGGCGGCGGGCCGCGCACCCTGGCTCTCACCGCCGTGGGGGAGGCGCAGGGCCGGGTGCCCTCGAGGGGCGGCGGTCGGCCGGGCGACCAGCTCTGGGTGAGCGGAACGATCGGCGACGCCGGGGCCGGGCTGCGCGGCCTCAGGGGCGAGATCGCCCGCGACCCGTTCCTGGTCGAACGCTATCGCAAGCCTAGGCCGCGGCTCGAGGCGGGCCAGACCTTGGCGCCCATCGTCACCGCGATGATGGACGTCTCGGACGGCCTGCTGATCGATTCCTCGCGCCTCGCCGAAGCCGGCAGGGTCGCCGTCGAGATCGAGCTCGGCTCGCTTCCGCTCTCGGAGGCGCTGCTCGTCGCGTCCGGAGCCGGACGGGACGCTCGGCTGGCGGCGGCGGCGGCGGGGGACGATTACGAGCTGCTCTTCGCGGCCGCGCCCGAGCGGGCGGCTCAGATCCTCGCCCTGCAGGACGGGCTCGGGCTCGCACTGAGCCGCATCGGCGCCTTCGCCCAAGGCTCGGGGCTCAGCCTCACCGACTCGGGCGAAGCCGTCCCGCTCCCGCGGAGCCTTGGCTGGGTACATTGCTGAACTGAGGTTGAATCCTTTGCCCAAGCCCCCTAAAGGGCGCGGCACATCCGGGCGCGTCCGCGCCGGGGCCGTCGCCCTGCCCGGCTCAAGCATCAAAGGGGAAGGAACCTTCATGGAAGTCGTGCTCATTGCCATAGCCTGCGGAATCGTCGCAGTGCTCTACGGCATCCTCACCAGCCTCCAGGTGCTGAAATCCCCCGCCGGCAATGAGCGCATGGTCGCGGTCGCCTCCGCCATCCAGGAGGGCGCCAACGCCTATCTTCGCCGCCAGTACACCACGATCGCGGTCGTCGGAATCGTCGTCGCAGCGCTCGTCTTCTTCTTCCTCGGCGGGACTGAAGCGATCGGCTTCGTCATCGGCGCCCTTCTCTCGGGCGTTGCCGGCTTCATCGGAATGAACATCTCGGTGCGGGCCAACGTCCGCACCGCCGAGGCCGCCCGGACCAGCCTCCAGCGCGGCCTCACCGTCGCCTTCCGGGCCGGAGCGATCACCGGAATGCTCGTCGCCGGCCTTGCGCTCCTCGCAATCGCCGTCTTCTTCTACTTTCTGGTCGACGTTCGCGATCTCGCCCCGGACAGCCGGGAGGTCGTCGACGCCCTCGTCTCCCTCGCCTTCGGAGCGTCGCTCATCTCGATCTTCGCCCGTCTCGGCGGCGGCATCTTCACCAAGGCCGCCGACGTCGGAGCCGACCTGGTCGGCAAGGTCGAGGCCGGAATCCCCGAAGACGATCCCCGCAACCCGGCCGTCATCGCCGACAACGTCGGCGACAATGTCGGCGACTGCGCCGGAATGGCCGCCGACCTGTTCGAGACCTACGTCGTCACCGTCGGCGCCACCATGGTTCTGATCGCCCTGCTGGTGGATGCCGGCGCCGAGCAGATGCTGGCCCTGATGAGCCTTCCGCTGATCATCGGCGGAGTCTGCATCCTGACCTCGATCATCGGCACCTACATGGTCCGCCTCGGCCGCAACCAGTCGATCATGGGCGCCCTCTACAAGGGCTTCTGGACGACGGCGGCCCTTTCGATCCCGGCGATCTTCTACGTCATGTGGCAGACCCTGGGCGATATGAACGCGGTCATCGGAAGCGCGACCGAGGCGGCCGGACGCGACGTCGCGGCCGACGTCGCCAACGCCGCGGTCGGCGGCGGCTTCACCGGAATGGACCTGTTCTGGTGCTCGCTCGTCGGACTCGCCGTTACCGGCCTCATCGTCTGGATCACCGAATATTATACCGGCACCAACTATCGCCCGGTCCGCTCGATCGCCAAGGCCTCGCAGACCGGCCACGGCACCAACGTCATCCAGGGCCTCGCCATCAGCCTTGAATCGACGGCGCTTCCGACCCTGGTCATCTGCGTCGGGATCATCGTCTCCTACCTGCTGGCGGGCCTGATCGGGATCGCCTTCGCCGCCACTGCGATGCTCGCTCTGGCCGGAATGGTCGTGGCTCTCGACGCCTACGGTCCGGTCACCGACAATGCCGGCGGAATCGCCGAGATGTCGGGCATGGAGGAGGACGTTCGCACCCGCACCGACGCCCTCGACGCCGTCGGCAACACCACCAAGGCCGTCACCAAGGGCTATGCCATCGGCTCGGCCGCGCTCGGCGCGCTGGTGCTGTTCGGCGCCTATACGGAGGACCTCAAGCATTATGCCGGCGAGCTCGGAATCGGCCCGATCGATTTCGCGCTGTCCAACCCGTATGTCGTGGTCGGCCTTCTGCTCGGCGCCCTTCTGCCCTACCTGTTCGGGGCGATGGGGATGACCGCGGTCGGCCGCGCCGCCGGCAACGTGGTCCTCGATGTCCGCGAGCAGTTCCGTACCAATCCGGGCATCATGGACGGCACCTCGAGGCCCGACTACGCGCGCACCGTCGATCTCGTCACCAAGGCGGCGATCAAGGAGATGATCGTCCCGTCGCTGCTTCCGGTTCTGACCCCGATCGCCGTCTATTTCGCCATCGCCGCGATCGCCGGCAAGGAGCAGGGCTTCGCCGCTCTGGGCGCCCTTCTCCTGGGCGTGATCGTCTCCGGCCTGTTCGTCGCGATCTCGATGACCTCGGGCGGCGGAGCCTGGGACAATGCCAAGAAATATATCGAGGACGGCAATTACGGCGGCAAGGGCTCGGAAGCCCACAAGGCCGCGGTGACCGGGGACACGGTCGGCGATCCGTACAAGGACACGGCCGGCCCTGCGGTCAACCCGATGATCAAGATCACCAACATCGTCGCACTGCTCCTGCTCGCGGCGCTGGCCGGCGGCGGCGGCTGATTTTTCACCGGCACCGACAATCGAAAGAACCCCGTCCGGACCCGTCCGGGCGGGGTTTTTTCTTCGAAACCGGCAGGGCTTGCCAGCCCGTCCCCCGGCACTAGGATTCGCCTGGGCCGAAATCCGGGGGCGGAACATGCTGAGAGACTTGATCAGGCACGCGGTCGTCGCGGCGCTCGCCTCGCTGCCGGCGGCGGCGGCCACCGCCGGCCCCGCCGTTCCCGAGCGCATTCCGGCCGAGACCTTCGCCGCCTTCGCAAGCTACGGCAGCCCCGAAATCTCTCCGGACGGAAAGCGGATCATCGCGCTCGCTTTGGCCGGCCGACAGAAGTCGGTGCTGGTCTACGAGCTGGATTCCGATTCGAACCCGTTCGTTCGGATCAACCTCGGCGAGAAGATGGAGGTGCTGTCCGCACGGTGGGCCGGCAATCGCCGGGTCCTGCTCAGCGTCTTCGGCACCGGCAAGGTCCTGGGCGCCGAGGTGCCGATGATCCGCCTGTTCCTGCGCGATCTCGACACCGGCGTCCTCAAGACGCTCGGCAACGACAAGGTCGGCGGCCTGTATGGGGGCGATATCGTCTTCGTCGATCCGGCGGGCGAATATGTCCTCCTCTCGGCGCAGAGGAGCTTCTTCCAAAGCCCGTCGGTTCTGAGGATCGATCTTGCGACTCTCAAATCGAAGGAAATCGCGGCCCCCCAATTGGGGGTGTGGAGCTGGTATGCCGATCCCGGCGGCACCGTCCGTGCCGGCCTGGGCAGCGATTCCGACAGCTGGTGGCTCTATTACCGGGAGCGGGACGGCCAGAGCTTCCGAAAGATCAAGGGGAAGCGCAGCGCCGACCTCAGCCTGTCCAACCTCGAGACCCTGATCCCGATCGCGAGCAGCAACAAAGGCTATGCCATCGCCAACAAGACGACCGGGCGCTACGGAGTCTATCGCTACGACTTCCTCACCGACACCCTTGGCGAACCCGTCTTCGAGCACCCGAAGGTGGACGTCGACTCCATCGTCCGGTCGCAGCGGACCGGCGAGCCCGACGCCGTGCTGTACACCGACGACCGCGAGCGCATGGCCTGGCTCGACAAGGAGATGCAGGCGATCCAGGCGCGGATCGACCGGGCGCTGCCGGGCCGGGTCAACCGGATCGTCTCGAGGGACGGGACGGACAACCGGATGGTGGTCCTGTCGACGAGCGGGTCGGACCCGGGGACCTATTATCTGTTCGACCGCGGCAAGCGCACTCTGGACATCCTGGCGAAAGCCAACGAGTCGCTCGACGGCAAGGGCCTCGCCGCCGTCGAGGCCGTGACCTACGCCGCTCGCGACGGTCTCGCCATCCCGGCCTATGTCACCAAGCCGGTCGGCCGGAGCGGCAAGGGATTGCCGCTCGTCGTGATGCCGCACGGCGGCCCGTTCGTCCGCGACAAGTGGGCCTACGATCCCTGGGCCCAGTTTCTCGCCAATCGAGGCTATGTCGTCCTCCAGCCCAATTTCCGCGGCTCCACCGGCTACGGCCGGGATTATGTCGATTCCGCCTCCGGCGAGTTCGGGCGCAAGATGCAGGACGATCTCGACGATGGAGTCCGCTGGCTGGCGGGCCGGGGGGTCGTCGATCCGAAACGGGTGTGCATCATGGGCGCGTCCTACGGAGGCTATGCGGCGATGTGGGCCGCGGCGAGGAACCCCGAAATCTATCGCTGCGCGATCAGCTTCGCCGGCGTATCCGATATCCGCTCGATGCTCCGCTACGATCCCTCGACCTGGATCGCCCGGCGCTATTATCGCGACTGGCGCGACCGGATCCGCGGCGACCCCAAGTTCGATCTCGAAAAGGTCTCGCCTCTCGCTCATGCCGGCGAAATCCGGATCCCGCTTCTCCTGGCCCACGGCAAGGACGACAAGAGGGTGCCGCCGTCGCAGTCGGCGAAGCTTCACGAGGCGCTGCAGCGGGCCGGCAGGGCGCATGAATATGTTCTCTATCCGGAGGAAGGGCATGGTTTCGCGAAGGCCGAGAATGCGGTCGATTTCCTCAACCGGGTGGAACGCTTCCTGGCTCGGCACAATCCTTCGGATTGACCGGGGGCCGAAAGTCCGGGGGCGACGGTGAGCGGCTGGGCGGGGCCTGTCCGTATGCGCACGGCCGCCGTTCGATGCGCCCGCCAATAGTCGGTGAATATTCCCAACTGTTGAAACAGTCGCTAGGCGCATAGCCGCATCGCCTCCATAGAAATGGCGGAATTCCGCCATTTCTTCCGATTGGCACGCTCTCTGCAACATCTCCTGCATGGCCGACGGAATGGTCCGGACGGCCGGTTAAAAGGAGAATTCGAAATGACCTTCAACCTCAACAGCCTGCAGCACATCGCGGTTTCCGCCATCGGCGCCGTCTTCGCCGCGACCCTGTTCATCTCCGCCGCCGTCGGCCCGGCCGGTCAGTTCATCTGACCGTCCGGACCCCGGTGGAAACGCCACTGATTGCAACTAATCGCGAGTAATCGCCACAATAGTGAAGGAAAGGCCATGAACGGCCCATTCACCCTCGACAAAGCCAATGGCAAGCTGATGGGCGTCTGCGCCGGCGTCGCCGACAAGTCGGGAGCCGACGCGACGCTCGTCCGACTGGCCGCGATCCTCGGCCTGTTCGTGCTCGGGCCGATCGCGATCCTGCTCTATCTCGTCGCCGGCTGCGTCGCGCCCGATCGCGCCTGACCCCTCGCTTCGAACGCGGACGATCGCCCGCTTCCGAAGGCGCCGATCGAACCCGCCGCCGATGCCGAGTCCGCCCGACCGCGCCTCATCGTGTCTTCGATTAGTCTCATTTGATCCCGCGCCGGCCCGGCGACGGGTGACGCGGGGCCCAATTGCCGCTACGAGCGCGGGGGGAGGAAAATCGATGGAAGGTCTTGAGCTGAGAACCGTGGTCCTGGTCTCGTCGCTGGTCCTGAGCGCACTCGCGCTTCCGGTCACGGCGGTCGCGATCCACCAGCGTCGCCGCCGCCGGTTCGAGAAGAAGGCCGGAGTCCGGCGCAAGGAAAAAATCCAGCTCTGAGCACCCGGCCGACCGGCCTCAAGCCCTCGAAAAGAGGGTTGAAGCGCCGCCGCCGAAAAAATTGAGCCTCGATTCACCGGCGCATAGGAACGCCTCGTCGCCGCAGATTTCCGCGCTTTTCGGCCCCTTGCAGTGGGGCGGCGACCCCCGTCCCGGCTTCCGTTCATCTTAACGCCATGAAACTCTTCGAACTTGTCGCTCGTTGGGCCCCCAAGTGAGTATGAAGGGAGCCAAGTAATGGCGACGAGTATCCTTGAGGCCCGTGGCGGCTGCATCATCCCCCAGGCGGATCAGCGCGGCTATCATATCGTGTATCGCGAGCACGAGACCAATTACTGCCCCGGCTGCGGGCGCACCCACTGGTATATCGGCCGGTCGTCGGCGGAATGCGCTTTCTGCACGACCGCCCTTCCGCTCGAGAACGCGCCGATGATCGCCGGCGGCGCCATCGTGCGCACCATCCGCCGACCCGAATTCCGCGGCGAGCAGGCCTACGCGGCCTGAATATCCCCTGGCGGGCGCCCCAGTGGCGACCGCCGCCGCGCCGGCCCCTGATCATCCATACGCGAGGGGCCGGCGCGCAAGTTCGACGAGTAAGAGGGGATGGCCACCCGGCCGTCCCCTCTTACTCGTTGTCCCGGCGAAGGCCGGGACCTCGGGGAGACCCGCTGGGCCCTTCCGGCCTGGGGTCCCGGCTTTCGCCGGGATGACGGGAAGGCGGGATGACGGGAAGGCGGGACGGTAAGGGATCGTCATCCCGGACTTGATCCGGGATCCATGAACACGGCCGGCTCAGGACCTGCGAGGACGGTGTTCATGGATTCCGGCCTTCGCCGGAATGACGAAGCTATTGGGACGTTTCGGCGGGTCTCC
>DASVSP010000040.1:0-3271 GCA_036388065.1 Allosphingosinicella sp. | reverse complement strand
CCCCGGCCGAGCCGCCCCCTTCCGAGCCGCCCCCTTCCGAGCCGCCCCCTTCCGAGCCGCCCCCTTCCGAGCCGGAGAAGATCCGATGAGCCCGCCGCTCCGCGCGCTCTTCGCACTGCTCGCCCTCGCCGCCGGCGGATTCGCCTCGTCCGCCGCCGCCGCGGCGGACAAGCTCAACAACACCCCTGCCGAGAAGTTCATCATCGCTCCGGGCGGGGTCGACATGCGCACCGGCCGCTACGTCTATAACGAGACCGACCTTTCGATCGGCGGCGAGGGCAATGGCGGCCTGGCCCTGACCCGCACCCTCACCGCCAACGCTCCGAACGGCCACTTCAACCCCTTCGCCAGCCTTTCCCACAATTGGGACATCATGGTGACGGAGACCCAGAGCGAGAAGCTCAACGAGAGGAACGAGTACGACCGTTTCGCCCACGTCCATTTCGGCGGACGCTCGCAGACCTTCCCGGCGCCCAAGGTCGGCGGAGCGGCCCTCGCTCAGATCTCCCCCGGGATCGCCCAGTCGCTCTCCTTCGAAGGCGACCGGGCGGTCGGCGGGATCGTCTACACCTATACCGCGCAGGATGGGACGGTCGCGGTCTTCCGGCCGTTCAGGAACGACTGCGGCGCAAGTTGCGCCTATGTCTCCCGGATCACCGAGGCCGACGGGACGAGGTTCAGCTTCGACTATGAATCGGCCGACGGCCGTGCCGACGGCCGGATTCGGCTCACCCGGGTGACCAGCTCGCGCGGCTATGCGCTGATCCTCGAGGGCAGCGGCTATTTCGTCAACAAGGCCTGCGTCGTGAACCTGGCGAGGACCGCGGCCGGAAGCGTCTGTCCGGCCGGCGTTCAGGCGGCCACCTATACCTATTCGACGACCGACAAGACCCGCCTGGCCACAGTCACCGGCCCGGACCAGGCGGTGTCGCGCTTCACCCAGGCGGCGCTTGCGAACGGCGGCACCGCCACCGGTTTCGTCAAGCCGGGCTACGAGACGCCGTGGCTGACCAACAGCTCGCACGCCGGGAACGACGAGCTGGGGGTGGTTCAAGACATAGTCGACCGCCAGGATTTCGCCGACGGGCAGAGCTACAACTATTCCATCGATGGCGCGCCTCATGTGACCTACAAGCCCTCGGGCGTTGCCGGGGGCTCCTACTGGAACGCGCTGGGCGAGCAGACCGATGTCAAATTCGAGTGGCCGAGGGAGCCGGGCCAGAACACGCCGGGCAGCCTTTGCCGCCGGCTCCCCTGCGAGCCGGTCCAGGCGGACTCCGAATATAGCTGGGTCTACCAGCAGACCCCCGGCCCGGTGACGATCGCCGACCCGCTCGGCAACAAGACGAAGTTCGATTATTGCGAGGAGGCGCCGATGAGGCTCCTTCCCGGCAACATATTGGATCGCTGCATCGTGTTCGGTGCGCCGCTGGTGGTGACCGATCCGGAGGGGATCAAGACCGAGTTCAAGTACGACGTAAACCTCAACGCCGTCTGGGCGAAGAGGTACCCCAAGCCGGACGTGCTCAACCCCGACGGAAGCGTTCCGGCGCCGACCGTGACCTCCGCCGTCTACGACACGATGCGCAGCTCCAAATCGGCCAACAAGCCGCTTTCGTTGACCGACTCGCGCGGCAACGCCACCACCTGGACCTACGCCCCCGAACATGGCGGGGTCCTGACCGAGACCGGGCCCGGCGTGAATGGGGTCACCCCGCAGAAGCGCTATTTCTACGTCCAGCGCTACGCCCGGCTGGCGGCGTCCGAATTGGCCGGGCCTCCGGTCTGGCTGCTCGATCGGATCTCGACCTGCCGGGCCGGCAATCCCTCGGGCGACGGCTGCGCGCTCGGATCGGCGGACGAGATCGTCACCAGCTTCGACTACGGCCCCGACAGGGCGGGCACCAATCTCGAGCTGCTCGGCCAGGCGGTGACCGCGGACGGCCGGACGCCTCGAACCTGCTTCGCCTATGACGCCCTCGGCCGGAAGATCAGCGAGACCAGCCCGAACGGGACTGCGGGCCTGTCCTCATGCCCGATCTCGGCCCCCACGACCGGCCTGCCGTACACGACGAGCACGCGCTACGATTCGGGCAACCGGGTCACGGGCACGATCGCTGCGGATCCCGACGGCGCCGGGCCGCTTCCCTCGCCGGCGGTCCGCAACAGCTACGATCCGGCCGGGCGGCTGATCCGGGTCGAGGAGGGCGCGCTCTCCGCCTGGCAGGGCGAGAACGTCGCTCCGGCGCTCTGGCCGGGCTTCGAAGTCCATAGAATTGTCGACACCAGCTACGACGCGCTCGACCGGAAGACCCGAGAGGCGGTGATCGGCGGCCCCTGGGCCGAGAGGGTCACCGAATATGGCTACGACCTCGCAGGCCGTCTGAAGTGCACCGCGGTGAGGATGAACCCCGACGCCTGGGGAGCCCCGCTTCCCGACAAATGCGTTCCCGGTCCCGCCCACGCAACCTACGGCCCGGACCGGATCTCGAAGATCGTCTACGACAAGTCGGGCCGGGTCATCGAGACCTGGGACGGGGTGGGGACTCCGCTCCAGCGCCGCGAAGCCGCTTACACCTACGACGGCAACGGCCAGAAGCTGACCCTGGCCGACGCCCGCGGCTTCGTCGCCGAGATGAAGTATGACGGGTTCGGCCGTCAGTCGCGCTGGGTGTTCCCGTCCAAGGTGTCGGCGGGCGCCGCAGACCAGAACGACTATGAGCGATATGGCTACGACGCGGCGGGCAACCGGACGTCGTTGAGGAAGCGCGACGGCTCGGTGCTGACCTTCCAGTACGATGCGCTGAACCGGATGACGGTCAAGATCGTCCCGGAGCGGGCCGGGCTGAGCCCGGTCCACACCCGCGACGTCCATTACGGCTACGACCTTCGCGGCCTTCAGACCAAGGCCCGGTTCGACAGCCTGTCGGGCGAGGGCGTGACCAACGTCTATGACGGGTTCGGGCGGCTGGTCTCGAGCGGCAGCGACATGGGCGGGACTGCGAGGACGATCGCCAGTCTCTACGATTCGGAGGGCAACCGGACCCGGATCACGCATCCGGACGGCAATTACTTCACCTATGAGACGGACGGGCTGGGCCGGCCGACCTGGATCCGCGAGAATGGCGGGCAGCCGCTCAACGCCTACACCTACGACCGGGCCGGCCGGCGGGCGACGAGCGGCTGGGGCGCGACGACCTACGGCTACGACCATGCGGGCCGGCTTCAGAGCCTGAGCCACGATCTTGTCGGAACGAGCCGCGACATCGAT
>DASVSP010000039.1:0-3865 GCA_036388065.1 Allosphingosinicella sp. | reverse complement strand
GGCGGAGACGACCTCGTCCTCCTCCTTGAAGCTCGGGCCGGCGGTCTTCTCGGAGATCTCGTCCTCGCCGCCTTCCTCGGCGCTCGCCACCTGCTCGGGGGTCGGGCCCTTGGAGAGCATGGCGTCGAGGTCGAGTATCTCGCGAAGCTGCATTTCGCCCGCGTTGAGGGCGTTCGACCAGTGGATGATGGCGTTGAAGGTGATCGGGCTCTCGCAAAGGCCCCAGATCATCGTGTCGCGGCCGGCCTCGATCCGCTTGGCGATGGCGATCTCGCCCTCGCGGGAGAGCAATTCGACCGCGCCCATCTCGCGAAGGTACATCCGCACGGGATCGTCGGTGCGGTCGACCGTCTCCTTCTTCTTCTCGATGATGAAGCGCTCGCCGTCCGAACCGTCGTCCTCGCCGGCGGCGGAATCGACCTCGGGCTCGTCGGCTTTCTCCTCGTCGTCGTCGGATTCCTCCGCTTCCACCACATTGACGCCCATCTCGTTGAGCGCCGACATGACGTCTTCGATCTGCTCGGAGGCCATCTGGTCCTGCGGCAGGGCCTCGTTGAGCTCGTCATAGGTGATGTAGCCGCGCTTCTTGGCGCGGGCGACAAGCTTCTTGAGCGAGGCCTCGTTGAGGTCGATCAGCGGCGCGTCGCCGTTGTCCTGCTTATCGTCCGTCTCGGCCTGCGTGTTCGTCTTCGCCATCTAAACGCCTTATGTTTTCATCCGCTAAGCGCCGCTCTCGATCAGCGCCGCCAGCTGCCGTTCCGCCTCGTCCCTCGCCGCTCTCAGCCTCTGCTGCTCCTGGAAGGCGGCTTCGTCGCCTTCCTCCTTGAGCCGAGCGGTCGCCGCGTCGAGCGCGGCATGGAGTCCCGGTTGGGCCGCCAATGTGTCGATGACCAGAACGAGATCGCGAGAAGCACGTTCCGGGTCGGCATCACGGCGGTTGAAGGAGAAGGCCAGTCCGCGTTCCAGGCGCAACCTCTCGGCGAGAGGGGCGACGCCAGCCTGAAGCAATATGGTATGAACCTGCTCCTGATCAAGCTCGCCGTGCGCCATTGCGCCTTCGAGCAGAGCGTCGCGGAGCCGGGAGGCAATCTTGTCGGCGATCGGAAGGGCGGCGATCGCCTCCGAATGGGCGGCGACGAGCTCGGGAAAGCGGAGCAGTCCGTGGAGGACCGAGCGCGCGGTCTTCGGGCTGATGCCCGCGCTGGCCAGGGCCTTGGCCTCCTCCGAGACGGGACGGTGCGGGACGAATTTCCCGCCCCCGCGAAAGCCCGCCGTGCCGAAAGGCCTCGGCTTCCACGGCGGCCGCGGCGGCGGCGCGGTCAAAGCGTTGAACCGGCCGAGCAGCTCGGTTCGATATTGATCGCGGACATGGGGGTCCTGGATCGTCGCGACATGGTCGCTGAGGCGGTGCCTGAGACCGGCTTTCTGCTCGGGCGTGGCCAGCGGCTCGGCGCTCAGCTCATGGCTCCAGAGCCGATCGACGAGCGATTCCGAAGCATCGAGCAAGGCCTCCATGCCCTGGCGACCCTCGGCGCGGACGAGATCGTCGGGGTCCTGGCCCGCCGGCAGGGTCGCGAAGCTCAAGGAGCGGCCGGGTCCGACATGGGGAAGCGCCCGCAGCAGCGCCCGAACCGCCGCCTTCTGCCCCGCCGGGTCTCCATCGAAGCAGAAGATGGGCGTTGGAGACAGGCGCCAGAGCAGGCCGAGCTGGGCCTCGGTCACGGCCGTACCCAGAGGCGCGACGGCTTCGCCGAGCCCGGCCTGGTCGAGCGCGATCACGTCCATCTGGCCCTCGACGACGATGATCCGCTTCGCCTCGCGGCTGGCCGCGGCCGCCTTGTCGATGTTGAACAGGGTGCGCCCCTTGTCGAACAAGGGCGTGTCCGGCGAGTTCAGGTATTTGGGCTCACCGGCCCCCAGGATCCGGGCGCTGAAGGCGATGACCCGTCCGCGCCGGTCGCGGATCGGGAACATCAGCCGGCCGCGGAAGCGGTCGTAAGGTTCGCGCTCTTCGTCGGGAACGACGAGCAGCCCTGCCTCGACCAGGGCCTCGTTGCCGAAGCCTTTCAGCGCCGTTCGAAGCTTGCCGCGTCCGTCCGGCGCAAAGCCGAAGCCGAAGCGCCGCCGGGTCGCCTCGGAAATCCCGCGCCTTTCGAGATAGGAGCGCGCCTCTGCGCCCTCGATGCCGCCAAGCTGCTCCTCGAACCAGCGCTGCGCCGCTTCCATGACCTCGTAGAGCCCACTTGCCCGCTCCGCCCGCTCCTGGGCACGTGGGTCCGCCGCCGGCACCTCCATTCCGGCAGCCTCGGCCAGCTCCTTGACCGCATCCATGAACGGCAAGCCGCGGGCTTCGGTCAGCCAGCCGATCGCGTCGACGTGCGCGGAGCAGCCGAAACAATGGGCGAAGCCCTTCTCGTCGTTGACGTAGAAGCTCGGGGTCTTCTCGTTGTGGAAGGGGCAGCAGGCCTTCCATTCGCGTCCCGCGCGCTGCAGTTTGACGGTGCGTCCGACCAGAGCCGAAAGCGTCGTTCGGGCGCGCAATTCGTCGAGAAACTGGGGGCTGAGGGACATGCCCCAGCCTAAGCGGAAAGGCGGGCTTTCACCAGCGCGCTCGCCTTCGACATGTCGAGCGAGCCGGCGTGCCGCTCCTTCAGCGCCGCCATCACCTTGCCCATGTCCTTGAGCGAGCTCGCGCCGGTCTCGGCGACGATGGAGTCGATCGCCGCCTTCGCCTCCTCGTCGCTCATCCGGCGGGGAAGGAAGCCCTCGACGACCTCGATCTCGGCGGTCTCGGCGTCGGCCAGCTCCTGGCGGCCGCCCTGCTCGTAGAGGGCGACCGATTCGCGGCGCTGCTTCACCATTTTCTGCAGAACTTCCGTCACCGTGACGTCGTCGTCCGCCGGAGCCGAGGCTCCGCGAAGCTCGATGTCGCGGTTCTTCAGCGAGGATTGGATGAGGCGCAGGGTGGCGGTTCGCGCCTTGTCGCCGCTCTTCATTGCAGTGACCAGCGCGGCCTTGATGTCGTCGCGAATCATGTCGGTTCGTCCAGGCTTGGGAAAGCCGGTGAGGATAGCGGGGACCGTCTCCTTTTAACAGATTGACGCTGCCCGCCGCCGCCTCTAGCCGTCGGGCCTTAGCGACATCGCCGTTTTCCCGAAAGGAGTGCCCGCCCCGATGGCCGACGCCAAGCCTTCGCCCGCGCCTGAAGGAGCGACGGGCGTATTGGTCCTGGCGGATGGAAGCGCGATATGGGGCAGGGGCTTCGGCGCAGAGGGGGCGGCGGTCGGCGAGGTCTGCTTCAACACCGCGATGACCGGCTACCAGGAGGTGATGACCGATCCCTCCTACGCCTCCCAGATCGTCACCTTCACCTTCCCGCACATCGGCAATGTCGGCGCGAATTACGAGGACGTGGAGGCCGACAATCCCTGGGCTCTAGGCTGCGTCGTCCGCCAGGACGTCACCGAGTCGGGCAATTTCAGGGCGGTTCAGACCTTCGATGCGTGGATGAAGGCCAATGGGCGGATCGGCCTTTCGGGCGTGGACACGAGGGCGCTCACCCGCAAGATCCGGGAGGAGGGGGCTCCGAACGGAGTGATCGCCCACTCGGCCGACGGGCAGTTCGACCTGGACGCTTTGCTCGCCCAGGCTCGGGCCTGGCCGGGGCTGGAGGGGATGGACCTGGCAAAGGAGGTCAGCTGCAAGCAGATGTTCCGCTGGTCGGGCGGTTTGTGGCGGCTGGGGCAGGGCTACGAAGAATCTCCCTCTCCCCAGGGGGGTGAGGGCCGGGGTGAGGGGGCTCTGAGTCCGCGGACACCCGCCAACGCCGAACCCCCTCACCCAACCCTCTCCCCCAGGGGAGAGG
>DASVSP010000038.1:0-11011 GCA_036388065.1 Allosphingosinicella sp. | reverse complement strand
AGCATAATTCAAAGAGCGGCGATCCGAAGTTCATCCCATCCTGCACGCTGCCGCTGACCGGCCAGAACGTCGTAGACATGATCGTCACCGATCTTTGCGTCTTCCACCGGCCCGATCACGACAGCCCGTTCAGGCTGATCGAGCTGGCGCCGGGGGTGAGCGCCGAGGAAATCGCGGCCAAGACGACGGCGAAGTACGAGGGGTAGCCGTCACCCCGGCGAAAGCCGGGATCTCGTGGAGACCCGCCGAGACTTCTCGTCCCGAGGTCGCGGCTTTCGCCGGGATGACGATCCCACCCCTACTAACCCTCGTAGCTCGCAGTCGTCTTCCCGCGCACTTCCTCCGCCGTCACTCCGGGGGCCAGCTCGATCAGCCGGAACGGGCTGTCGTGATCCACTCGGTGGAAGACGCAAAGATCCGTGACGATCATGTCGACGACGTTCTTTCCGGTCAGCGGCAGGGTGCATTGCGGGATGAACTTGGGATCGCCGCTCTTGGAATTGTGCTCCATGACGACGATGATCTTCTTGACCCCCGCGACGAGGTCCATCGCCCCGCCCATGCCCTTCACCATCTTGCCCGGGATCATCCAGTTGGCGATGTCGCCCGTCTCGGAGACCTCCATGGCGCCAAGCACGGTGAGGTCGATATGGCCGCCGCGGATCATCGCGAAGCTCTGCTCCGAGCCGAAATAGGAAGAGGAATCGAGCTCGCTGATCGTCTGCTTGCCGGCGTTGATCAGGTCGGGATCGACCTCGTCCTCATAGGGAAACGGCCCGATCCCGAGCATCCCGTTCTCCGACTGCAAGGTCACCTCCATCCCCGCCGGGATGTTGTTGGCGACGAGCGTCGGGATCCCGATCCCGAGATTGACGTAATAGCCGTCGCGAAGCTCCTTGGCGGCGCGTGCGGCCATCTGATCGCGAGTCCAGGGCATTCAGTGGGCTCCTGCTCTAAAGCCCCTCCCCTTCAGGGGAGGGGTTGGGGTGGGGTATGTCGGAATAACCGGGTTCCGGGGCGACAAGCCCCACCCCCGGCCCCTCCCCTGAAGGCGAGGGGTGAAGAAGATCACGCCGCCTCCCTCTGCCGCACCGTACGGAACTCGATCTTCTTGTCGTAGGGAGCGCCGAGGATCATCCGCTTCACGTAGATGCTGGGGAGGTGGATGCCGTCGGGGTCCAGGTTTCCCACCGGGACGATCTCCTCGACCTCGGCGACGCAGACCTTGCCGGCGGTCGCCATCGGCTGGTTGAAGTTGCGGGCGGTCTTTCGGAAGACGAGGTTGCCGGCCTCGTCCGCCTTCCAGCCCTTGATGATCGACAGGTCGGCGCGAATCCCGCGCTCGAGCACATATTCCTCGCCGTCGAAGACCTTGGTCTCCTTGCCGTCGGCGACGATCGTCCCGACCCCCGTCTTGGTGTAGAAGCCGGGGATCCCGGCGCCGCCGGCGCGGCAGCGCTCGGCGAGGGTGCCCTGGGGGCAGAATTCGACCTCGAGCTCGCCGGCCAGATATTGCCGCTCGAACTCCTTGTTCTCGCCCACGTAGGAGGAGATCATCTTTCGGACCTGGCGCGTCCTGAGAAGCTTGCCGAGCCCCTCGTTGTCGATCCCGGCATTGTTCGAGACGAAGGTCAGATCCTTCACCCCGCTGTCGCGAATCGCGTCGATCAGCCGCTCGGGGATCCCGCACAGCCCGAAGCCGCCCGCGCAGATCGTCATTCCGTCGAACAGCAGCCCGTCGAGTGCGGCCGTGGCATCAGGGTAAGTCTTGCGCATTCACCGCTCCCGTTTGGATACGGGGCCGATAAGCCTGGCAGGCAAGCGCGGTCAAGGAAGCCGCGCTCCCGTCATCCGGGCGAAAGCCGGGACCCCAGGACCAGAAGTCACGGCGGGTCTCCCCGAGGTCCCGGCTTTCGCCGGGATGACGATGAGTCCGACGGCTAGCTCCTCAGCTTCGAAAGCACGCCCTGCAGCTGCATTGCGTTGGACATGTCGCCCTCGACCTTGAGCTTGCCCTGCATGAAGGCGGTCATCCCGTCCAATTTGCCGTCGCTCATCGCCTGCCAGTCCTCCCAGGCGACCTTGATCGTGGTGTCGGCGGCGCCGTCTTCCTCGGTCACCGCATTGGCCGTTCCGTCGAGCATCACCACGCCCTCGGATCCGAAGTCCAGCTTGACGCGCTTCCCCGGCAGCCAGGCGCTCTTCGAATTCAGGGCCGCGGCCATTTCGCTCTTGTTCATGATCTTCCTCCCGCTGGGGTACCTTGCCTCCCTACTTTACGTAAAGGTCAGGTCAAGGGGGAGGCTGGCTGGGCCGGCGCACTTTCCGTCATCGCGAGCGAAGCGAAGCAATCCAGTGCGGCCTCCGGCGCCCATTGGATTGCTTCGTCGCTTCGCTCCTCGCAATGACGAGGGGATTGCGCGCGGAGGACGGGAGCGGTTACTCGCGCCGCATGGACGCCGCCGAAGCCATTCACCTAAAGTTCGTCGCCCGGGTCCGGGACGGCAACCTCCCTCGCCGAACCAGCGACGTGCAGCCCACCGAAATCGGCCTTTCCCGCGAGGCGATGGTCGAGCTTTTCTACAGCCAGGTGGCGAGCCGCCAGATGGACCGGCTCTCGCGCAAGCTGCAGGCCCGCGGCCAGGGCTTCTACACGATCGGAAGCTCCGGCCACGAGAACAACGCCGCGGTCGCAGAGGCGCTTCGGGCCGACGACATGGCCTTCCTCCACTACCGCTCCAACGCCTTCCAGATACACCGATCCAAGAAGCTTCCAGGCCAGACTCCCCTCTGGGACATGCTGCTGAGCTTCGCCGCTTCCGCCGAGGATCCGATCTCGGGCGGCCGGCACAAGGTGATCGGATCGAAGCCTCTCGCAATCCCGCCCCAGACGAGCACCATCGCCTCGCATCTCCCCAAGGCGGTCGGAGCGGCGTTCAGCATCGGGATCGCCCGGATGCTGAAGCTCGAGGAGACCGCCCTGGCGCGCGATTCGATCGTCCTGGCAAGCTTCGGCGACGCCTCGGCCAACCATTCGACCGCCCAGGGAGCGTTCAACACCGCCGCCTGGGCCGCCTGGCAGGGCAGCCCGATGCCGATCGTCTTCCTGTGCGAGGACAATGGAATCGGGATCTCGACCCGGACCCCGCCGGACTGGATCGGCGCCTCGTTCCGAAACCGGCCGGGGCTCGACTATGTCCACTGCAGCGGGTTCGACATGGCCGACGCCTGGCGCGGCGCCCGCGAGGCCGCACGGATCGCAAGGACCCAGCGGCGCCCCGTCTTCCTCCACATGGACTGCGTCCGGCTCTACGGCCATGCCGGCTCGGACGTCCAGGCCACCTACCTGACCAAGGCTCAGATCGAGCGGGACGAGGAGCGCGATCCCCTCGCCTACAGCGCCGCCTTGCTGATCGAGCAGGGCCTTCTCACCGGCGAGCAGATCCTCGACGTCTACGACGAGACCGAAGCCACCCTCGCCCGGATCGCAGACCAGGCGATCGCCCGCCCGAAGCTGACGACGAGCAAGGAGGTGATGGCGGCCATCGTCCCCCCGAAGCGTCCTCCCGTCCGCGCCAACACCCCCACGCCCGAGCAGCGCGACGCCCTGTTCGCCCGCGACAAGAGCATGATCGACAAGCCGCAGCACATGGCGCGGCTTTTGAGCTGGGCGCTTGCCGACCTGATGCTGGCCTATCCGCAGATCATTGTCGCAGGCGAGGATGTCGGCCCCAAGGGCGGAGTCTACAACGTCACCGCCAAGCTCCACGAGCGCTTCGGCTCGTGCCGGGTGATCAACACCCTGCTCGACGAGCAGAGCATCCTCGGTCTCGGCATCGGCGCCGCCCATAACGGCCTTCTCGCGATCACCGAGATCCAGTTCCTCGCCTACGTCCACAATGCCGAGGACCAGATACGCGGCGAGGCGGCGACGCTCAGCTTCTTCTCGAACGGCCAGTACAGCAACCCGACCATCATCCGGATCGCGGGCCTGGGCTACCAGAAGGGGTTCGGCGGCCATTTCCACAACGACAACAGCCTCGCCGTCTTCCGCGACATTCCCGGCCTGATCCTGGCCTGCCCCAGCAACGGGGCCGACGCGGTCGAGATGCTCCGCGAATGCGTCCGGCTGGCGCTCGAGGAGCAAAGGGTGATCGTCTTCGTCGAGCCGATCGCGCTCTACATGACCCGCGACCTCCACGAGGAGGGCGATGCCCACTGGACCTCGACCTATGCTTCGCCGGGCTCGGCGAAGCCGATCCGCCTGGGCGAGCTTGGCGTACATGGCGAGGGCACGGACCTCGCCATCGTCAGCTACGCCAACGGCTATTACCTCTCCCGGCAGGCCGAACGGGTGCTTCGGGAGGAGCACGGCCTGAACCTGAGGGTGATCGACCTGCGCTGGCTGGCGCCGCTCAACGAGGAGGGCCTGCTCGATGCGGTGGCGGGTTGCGAGCGGGTCCTGATCGTCGACGAATGCCGAAGGACAGGCTCGCAGAGCGAGGCCCTGATGGCCCTGTTCGCCGAGCGCTCGCCGGGCGTCCCGACCCGCCGGGTCACGGCCGAGGATTCCTTCATCCCGCTCGGACGGGCCGCGACCCTGACCCTTCCAAGCCGCGACTCGATCGTCGCGGCGGCGCTGGAGATGGTCCGTGGCTGAGCGGGAGAAGGCGCTGGTCGTCTGTCCGGGCCGAGGCACCTACGGCAAGCCGGAACTTGGCTATCTGAAGCGATTCCATGCGATTCGTGGCGATCTCGTCACATCTTTCGACCGGCTTCGCTCAGAGCGCGGCCAGCCGACCCTGTCCGAGCTTGACGGCGCCGAACGGTTCAGCCCGGCCCTCCACACGCGCGGCGACATCGCCTCGCCGCTCATCTTCGCCGCGTCCTTCGCCGACTTCCTCGCCATCGACCGGTCCCGCTTCGACATCGCCGCCGTCACCGGCAACTCGATGGGCTGGTACACCGCTCTGGCCGTGGGCGGAGCGGTCGACTCCGAGCACGGCTTCCGGATCATCGACGCGATGGGCGAGAACAGCCAGGCGGGCGAGCCCGGCGGCCAGGTCCTTCTCACTCTGGTCGACGAGGACTGGCGGGCCATTCCAGGGCTGCGCGATCGAGTGCTTGCCCTCGCCGCATCGATCGGCGGGCGCGACGGCTGCAGCCTCTACGTCTCGATCGAGCTCGGCGGAATGATCGTCCTCGCCGGAAACGAGCCCGGCCTCGCCGCCCTCCTCGCCGAAGCGCCTCCGACTCCAACCCGCGAGCCGTTACGCCTCGTCAACCACGGCCCCTTCCACACGCCGCTGATGCGCGGCTCGTCGGAGCGCGCTTTGACCCAACTGCCGAGTGCCTGGTTCAACTCGCCGCGGGTGCCGATGATCGACGGCCGGGGACATGTCTGGCGGCCCTTCGCCGCCGGGCCTGGCGCGCTCCACGATTACACCTTCGTCGCACAGATCCTCGAGACCTACCATTTCACTCGTTCGGTGCAGGTCGCCGTCAAGGAATTCGCCCCCGACCGGATCATCCTGCTCGGGCCCGGCGACACGCTCGGCGGCGCAATCGCCCAGTCCCTGATCGCGATCCAGTGGCGCGGCCTGCGGTCGAAGAGCGACTTCCAGGAGATGCAGTCGAGCGACCCGTTCCTGATCTCGATGGGGAGAGAGGACCAAAGGGGGCTGGTGACGGCCTCCTAATCCTCCCCGCGATTTTGCGGGGAGGGGGACCATGCGTAGCATGGTGGAGGGGCTTTTCGGCGCTCAGGAAGGCCCCTCCACCACCCTTCGGGTGGTCCCCCTCCCCTGCAAATGCAGGGGAGGATCAGGATCACAGCCCGTAGATCCCGCTCCCCTCCAGGCTCCTCCCGATCAGCCTCGCCCGCGCCTCGTCGCCGCGCAGCCGGGCTTCGCAATAGTCGCCGACCATCTGGGCCTGGGCCTCCAGCCGGGCCTGGGAAAATCGGGTCTCCCCCGGCACGTAGCGGTACATTGCGCGCGCGTCGAACCGGCAGGAGCAAAGCTCGCGGCCGTATCTCAGGAAGAACCGGGCGAGGCCCAGCCGCCGATACTGCCAGACATGGGTCATCTCGTGGAGGAACAGGCCGCAGGCGTGGGGCTCGGCCCGGGCGAAGTCGGCGCTGTAATGCGCTCCGAAATAAACCGTCTTTCGAAGGGTGATCGCGGTGTTCCCGTTGCGGAAGGCGGCGCGCGGGAAGGGGTTTTCGTCATGCCCGTCGACGAGGCGCAGCTTGCCGACGTCGATCCGCCCGTCGAACGCCTCGTCCAGGAGGCCGGTCTCGCCCGGTGTCAGGGGCCGAAGCAGGCTCATGCTTCGAGCGCCAGCAGGGCGAAGGTCGCAAGCCAATGCTCGCCCATATAGTCCCCCGCGACATGGGGAAGGCTGGCGTCGAGATGCTCGTCGGCGGTCCGACGGGCGAGCTCGGCAAGCTCGGGCCCGAGCGCCGGAGCGAGTTGCCGCCAGCACCAGGCCCGGCTGAGGTTGAGTCCGTCGAGATGGGCGATCTTGCCGTCCGAGCGGTCGGAGACGGTAGCCGGGGTGAACAGGCTGCGCGGCTCTCCGGCCGCGAGATCCGGAAGGAAAGCGTCGAACCAGCTTCGGAAGCGCTCGTCCCCGTGGGTTCGCCGCATGCACAAGGCCTCGGTCAGGGCCGGGGAAAGGAATTCGTCTCCTCCCGGCTCCCAGGCCTGGCATTCGCGGTCCTGCCCGTACCAGGCGTGCGCCCGCTCCCGAATCCGTTCGGCCAGCGGCGCGTCGTCGGCCTCGGCCCATTCCAGCGCGAGCGTCATCGCGAAAGCGGTGTTGAAATGGGTGCCGACCCGGATCGGATAGGTCAGCTTGGGCAAATAGAGCCGGAATCGCTCGGCGAAGGCCCGGGCGAGCGGCTCTAGGTCGGCGGCCCAGGGCCGGTCGCAATGGCGCTGCGCCTCGGAGTGGAGCGCCAGCAGCCAGGCCCAGCCGTAGGGCCGCTCGAACCCGCCCGAATAGGCCCGGTCGAGATAGTCGAGCTCGCCCGCGACCTTTTCCGGAGCAAGCATCTCGTCCGCCAGGTCTTCGATCCGGCGGGCGGCGGCGAGGTCCGGGAAAAGGCGCCGAAGCCGGAGCATCAGCCACCAGCCGTGGACGCAGCTATGCCAGTCGAAGCTTCCGAAGAAGATGGGATGAAGGTCGCGCGGCGAAAGCACGTCCTCCGGCCCGTCCATGACGTGGTCGAGCTTGTGGGGATATTCGCGGCTGACGTGGCCGAGGGCGATCTCGGCGAAACGGGCGGCGGCGTCGGGGGTAAGGGCGTGCATTGGCTTGTTCCCGTCGTTGCGAGCGAAGCGAAGCAATCCAGCCCGGCGGCCGTCACCTGCGCAGCTCTGGATTGCCGCGTCGCTTCGCTCCTCGCAACGAGGATCAGCGCCACGCCAGGAAGTAGATGAAGAGGATGTTGATCGCGAGCAGCGGAAGCGCGGTTCCGATCTGTACCTTGATCACCCCGTTGGGGTCCTTGAGTTCGAGCAGGGCGGATGGGACCAGGTTGAAGTTGGCGGCCATCGGAGTCATCAAAGTCCCGCAGAAGCCGGCGAGCATCCCGATCGCCCCGATCACCGCCGGATCGCCGTGGTAGGTCTGGATGAGCAGTGGAACCGCGATCGCCGTCGCCATCACCGGGAAGGCGGCGAAGGCGTTGCCGGTGATGATCGTGAAGAGCGCCATGCCGAGGCCGAAGGCGATCACCGCGGGCAGGATCGAGCCTTCGGGGATGACGACAAGGATGATGCCGCCCAGAGTCCGGCCGACCCCGGTATCGGCCAGGACCAGGCCCAAAGCGGCGAGCATCATCGGAAGCACGACCGCCCAGCCGACCGCGTCGATCAGCCGCCTTCCTTCCTGGAGCGGCGCGAGCGCGGGCGGCTTCAACCAGGCGAAGATGAACGCCAGTGCGAGCAGGACCCCGACGCAGAGCAGGACGAAGGTCTCCCGATTCTTCTCGAACAGCCCGGTCTGGTGAAGCGGCGTGTAGAGATAGAGCAGCGTTCCGGTCACCGCGACGACGAGGACGATCAGGATCGGAATCAGAAGCGCATTGCCGTGGCGTTCTCCCCTGGCGTCGCTTTCGGCGCGGGTGGTCGACGGAGCGCCGCGGCCGATCAGCTTCAGCCCGGCGAGCGCCGCGAGGGCGAGGACGATCAGGCCGTTGGCGAAATCGCCGAGCCGGGAGCCTCCGATCAGGCTCAGCGCGAACAGGCCCCAGAAGGCGGCGTTGCCGAACCGCTTGGGGTTCGTGCGGTCGAAGGCGCTGAGGATCGCGAAAGCCCCGAACATCGCTCCGACGAGGTAGAGGACATGCTGGCCGGTGATCATGATTTTGCCTCCCCATCGGAGATGGGGAGGGGGACCCCGCGTAGCGGGGTGGAGGGGTCATTGGCGGAGGCTTGATCAGCTACCCCTCCACCACCCTTCGGGTGGTCCCCCTCCCCGCCGCTACGCGGCAGGGAGGCAAGTTTGCGATCCAGCATCATCAGCCTCGCGCTGTGCACGAGGAAGGCGGCGATCGCGGACGGTATCGCCCAGACCGCGAGCTCGAGAGGCGACAGCGGAATGCCGTAAGCTTCGAGAGTCTGCTGGATGAGGATGATCGATCCGATCGCGAAGAATATGTCCTCGCCGAAGAACAGCCCGACATTGTCGGTTGCGGCGGCATAGGCCTTGACCTTGTCGGAGGTCTCTTCGTCGAGAGGGCCGTGCTGCTTCTCCGCGGCGGCCACCGCCATCGGAGCCACCAACGGCCGGACCGTCTGCGGATGGCCGGCCGTCGAATGGAGGCCGATCGCCGAGATGGCCTGCCTGTAGACGAGGTAGACGATGAGCAGGCGCCCGGCCGTCGCCGCCCGGAAGCCGCCGATCACCGCCTTCGCCCGCTGCTGCAGGCCGTAGCGTTCGAGCAGCCCGATGACGGGCAGGACGATCCACGGGACGGCGATCAGCCGGCTGTCGTTGAACGCCTTGCCGAGCTTGGAGATCACTTGGCCGAGATCGAGCCCGGCGAGAAGCCCGGTCGCGATCGCCGCGACGGGCACCACCACCATCGGATTGAATCGAAGCGCGAAGCCGAGGATTATGATGAGGATCCCGAGGAGCGGGAGGTAGGTCATTCTTGCCTCCCCATCGAAGATGGGGAGGGGGACCACCCGAAGGGTGGTGGAGGGGTAGTCGGCAGAAAAAGCTGCGAGTTCACGCGCGATCCTCCGCGTCCGAGCCTTCTACCCCTCCACCATGCTTCGCATGGTCCCCCTCCCCACGCTGCGCGTGGGGAGGCAATCCATAGCCCCCTCCCCCGGGAGTCTCGATCACGAACATATCCCCCTGCCGCATTTCCGCCGTGGCCGTGGCGCTCAGGGTCTCAACGGTTCCGTCCGCCCTCACCACCTGGTTGACCCCCGGCTTCGCGTCCCCGCCCCCCTCGATCCCGCGAGGCGCGACCTCGCGTCGGTTGGAGAGGATGTTCGCCCGCATCGGCTCGCGGAACCGGATGTGCCGCTCGACTCCGTCCCCGCCCCGGTAAGCGCCATTGCCTCCGGAGCCGCGCCGGATCGCGAAGCGCTCGACCAGCACCGGGTAGCGGGTCTCGAGCACTTCCGGATCGGTCAGCCGGCTGTTGGTCATATGGGTCTGGACCGCGCTCGCTCCGTCGAAACCGGGACCGGCTCCGGCGCCGCCCGCGATCGTCTCGTAATATTGACGCCGATCGTCGCCGAAGGTGAAGTTGTTCATCGTTCCCTGGCTGGGCGCGAGCGCCCGGCAGGCGGCGAAGAGGCAGTCGGTGATCACCTGGCTGGTCTCGACGTTGCCGGCGACGACGGCGGCGGGATAGCGGGGGTTGAGCATCGAGCCTTCGGGCACCACCAGCCTTATCGGTCGCAGGCAACCGTCGTTCATCGGGATCGAATCGTCGACCAGGGTTCGGAAGACGTAGAGCGTCGCCGCCCGGCAGATCGAATAAGGCGCGTTGAAATTGTTCGGCTGCTGGGCGCTCGTCCCGGTGAAGTCGACGATCGCCGATCGGCTCGCCGGATCGACCCGGACGGCGACGCAGACCTGCGCTCCGTTGTCCATCGCGTAGCGGAAGCCGCCGTCCTTCAGCCGGCCGATCAGCCGCCTCACCGCCTCCTCCGCATTGGCCTGGACGTGACCCATATAAGCGTCGACCACGGCTCGGCCATATTCGCCGGCGACCCGGCGCATCTCGGCGGCGCCCCGGGCGCAGGCCGCGACCTGTGCCTTGAGGTCGGAGAGGTTCCGGTCCGGCCTTCGCGCCGGCCAGGGACCGGAGGCGAGCAAGGCAAGTATCTCGGCCTCGAGGAATCGGCCTTCGTCGACCAGGAGGATGTTGTCGATCAGGACTCCTTCCTCGTCGATCCTGTGGCTGTCGGGAGGCATCGAGCCGGGAGCGATCCCGCCGACGTCGGCATGGTGGCCGCGCGCCGCGACGAACCAGGCCGGGGCGGAGTCGCCGGCCTGCGCGAAGACGGGCATGATGACCGTGATGTCCGGCAGATGGGTGCCGCCGCGATAGGGGGCGTTGAGGACGTAGACGTCGCCGTCGCGAATGCCCCGGCCGTCCCGCCCCTCGCCTCGGGCATCGATGACGGTTCGGATCGAATCGCCCATCGAGCCGAGATGGACCGGGATGTGCGGCGCGTTGGCGATCAGGGCTCCGCCGGAATCGAATAGGGCGCAGGAGAAATCGAGCCGCTCCTTGATGTTGACCGACGAAGCGGTGTTCTGGAGCGCGACTCCCATTTCCTCCGCGACCGCCATGAAGAGGTTGTTGAACACTTCGAGCATGACGGGATCGGCCGACTTCCCGACGGCGCGGGCGCTTTCGCGGGGAGTCGAGCGGGTGAGGATGAGGTTGCCGAGGCGGTCGACCTCGGCCTTCCAGCCCGGCTCGACGACGGTGGTGGCCGAGGGGTCGATGATCAGGGCGGGGCCGGGGAGGACG
>DASVSP010000037.1:0-9502 GCA_036388065.1 Allosphingosinicella sp. | reverse complement strand
GGAGCTGCAGGCCCGCCTCGCTTATACCGAGACTCGAACCCGTCCCAATTTCAACGACCTCACCCCGGCGATCACCCTGTCCGCGCCGGAGGGAGCCTGCGCGATTCAAGGGCCGCAAGGTTCAAATTGCTTCCAGAATGCGTCGGGCGGCAACCCCGATCTTCGCCCGATCGAGAGCCGCAACTACGACGCGACCCTCGAATATTATTTCGCCCGGCAGGGCTCGGCGTCGGTTGCCTTGTTCAGGCGCGACGTCCGCGGGTTCATCTTCCGCTCGCGCGAAACCGTGCCTTTCGACAGCCCCATCGGAGAGATCCGGCTCGACGCCCCTTTCAATGCGGGCAAGGGGAAGATCGAAGGCGCCGAATTCGCCTTCACAACCTTCTTCGATTACGATTGGCTGCCCGGCTTCGCCAAGGGCTTCGGCTTCCAGGCCAATTATACCTACATCAACGCTTCGACCGAGCTCTCCAGTCAATATCGGGACAACCAGCTCCCGGGGCAGCAGGATTTCCCGAACGTCTCGAAGCATGCCTACAATCTGGTTGGCCTGTACGAGCGCAACAACGTCAGCGCCCGGCTCGCCTACAACTGGCGGTCCAACTTCGTCGTCGACTATCGGGACATTCAGGGTCTGCAGGCGCCTCTGCGGCAGGACAGCCTTGGCCAGCTGGACTTCTCCATGTCCTACACGCCGTTCAAGAATCTTACCTTCGCCTTCGACGCCCTCAACATCCTGGCGGGCAAGCAGCCGATCCGCACCTATCGCGAGTTCGCCGGCGGCAACGGGGCGATTTTCCCGTTCCAGAGGAAGTATCTCGAGCGCGTCTTCTCGCTCGGCATCCGCTTCCGCTACTGAGCGCGAAGCCAGGCCCGAGCTTTGACCTCCGTCATCCCGGCGAAGGCCGGGATCCATGAACACCGATGCCCGCGATTGAGGCGAGGCCTCATCGCCTAGTTTCGACCCTTTCGTGTTCATGAATCCCGGCCTTCGCCGGGATGACGTCGTCAACGACGCGACAATAGCCGCGATCGAATCCAGACCCGGCCCGCCCTTATTTCTTCTCCGGCGGCTTCCTGATCGCGCTCAGCCGCTCGGCCGGACCGGCGATCGGCGCCAGCGCGCCTTCCGGCCGGTCGAGATAGAAATAGGCGACCGCCGCCACGTCGTCGCTCCGGTAGAAATTGGTGTGGCCGTCGGGGAGCGACGGGTCGGACAGCGGCACCGGCGGGTCCTTGACCAGGAGCTGCTGGAAGTTGTTGCGGGAGCCGGGATCGATGGTGACCGGGATCAGCGGCACGCCCTTCCTCTGGAGGCCGAGGACGATCGCCTTCCTCGCACCGCCGATCATCTGAAGGCTGACCTCAATGTCCCGGCTGAAGAAGATCGGATCGGGGACGTGAAAGCGGTAGAAGGTCCAGCGTCCCTCGCCCTCCCAGGTGGCGATGGGGGCCCCCTGATAGCGGTTGATGTAGGCGCCCTGGCCCCAGGCGGTGCCGATATAATCCTCGGTGCCGGTGCCGACGAGGGTCGGGCGGGTGGAGGAATCGCCGTCGAGCGCGATCTTGACCTCGCCCTCGCCCCACCAGGTCTTTTCGTACACCGGGTTGGTCAGAACGGTGACGCTCGCTCCAAGGAAGCGGCCGCGGCCGCGGATCCGCGGCAATATCGGGAAGTCGCGGGCCAGCCGGGTCGCGCGGTCCCGGCTCCACCAGGCGTGGAAATAAAGGGAGTCCGCCGGCTGCCGCCGCAGAGCGCGATAATTGACGTCGTAGAAGATGAGGTTCACCGGCTTGCCCGACTCGTTGACCACGACGATGCGGGCGCCCTTGCGGAACGGCATCGGCAGATAGGAGACGAAGGACCGGCCCTCCGGGCTGGCGAGCAAGGCCGTCTCCATCGGCACCATCTCGCCGGCGCCGTGGAGGAAGAAGTCGCCGAGCGGCACCGACACCGCCGGGGTGGCGGCATTGTCCCAGAACATGTCCAGCCTCAGCCCGCGCAACGCCTCCGGCGACCGGTCCTCGACCGTCATCCACATCCGGTCGATCGTCCCGGCGCCTTTTATGTCGGCGAGAACATGCGATCCGCCCACGGGAATGGTCTCGAAGGCATGGCCCTTGGCGCCGCGATTCTCGGCGGCCCCGGCGCCTTTCGCTCCGGTCGGGTTCTCGGGGCTGATCCAGCGCGGCTCCTCGCCCGCACGGTAGCGGTAGAGCTCGTCCTGGGCCGGTGCCGGCGAGGCGGACGACGCCAGGACCAGGAGGAGTGCGGCGCGCAGCTTCACCTTTCTATTTACCCGTCTCGCGCAGGCTCATCCCGATCTGCGGCTTGCCGTCCTCCCAGAACAAGGGTGCGACGTAGAGGTAGCGCTTGTCGGCGCCCTTGCGGCAGGTCTTGGTCGCTTCCCAGGCGTGGAAGGCGATGAAGTGGCGGCCGCGCGCCTCGAAGATCGCGGTGTGGCCTGGGCCGCTCAGGCAGCCGGCCTCCTTGTCGTTGAAGCTGTGAAGTATCGGATTTTCCGGAGCATCCCTGCACGGACCGAGCGGACCCGCGCAGGTGGCGTAGCCGGTCGCATAGCGCGACAGCCGCTCCTTGGGATCCCAGCCGTAATAAGCGGCCGAGTAGAAGAGCCGATGCCCTCCGGGCGAACTCACCATCGTCGGAGCCTCGACCAGCTTCCATTCCCATTTCCGGTCGTCCTCGACCAGTGCGGTGGGCGCCCCGGCGACGGCCAGTCCGTCGTCGGAAAGGCGTTGCCCCCAGATCACCGTCTTCTTGCCCACGCGATTACCGTCGCTCTTGTAATAGAGGTAGAGCTTGCCGTCCTTGTCGCGGAACGGGTTGGCGTCGATCGTTCCGCCGAGGCCGAACTGGCAGACCAGAGGCTCGGCGGAGCTGTCCCTGAACGGACCCTTCGGATCGTCCGCCGCGGCAACGCCGAGGCACTGGACGTTACGTTTGCGGTGGGCGGCGGTGTAGTAGAGCAGCCACTTGCCGCCGATCTTCATCACCTCGGGCGCCCAGGTGAATCCCTCCTTCACCCACGGGGCGAGACTGGGCATGCCGTCGAGGCGCTTGCCGTCGGCGCCGGTCACCCAGGTCCAGCCGATCAGGTCCCGTGATTTCAGCATCGGCAGGTTGATGCCCGCATTGGTCGAATAGGCGATGAACTCCCCTTGGTGCTCCACGATGTGGGGATCGGGGAAATTGTCCCTGAACACCGGGACGAAGCTCGGCTCGGCGGCCGGCGCCGCCGCCGCGATCGCCGCGAGCAGCAGGCCCGCCAGGGGCTTCGGGAAGGTCCGGTAGACAGGCATCGCGAACAATCCTCTCGATGCGGTTGACGCCGGTCCGGCTTGTAGCACGAGCCCGCCCGCCGCCAACAAAACTTCTTTCTCCCGTTGTCGGGCCAGGGTGATCGAAGCGTCATTTCTCTCGCCATTGCGAGCGAAATTCTCTCGTCATTGCGAGGGAAATTCTCTCGTCATTGCGAGCGAAGCGAAGCAATCCAGCGGGGCCCCGCAAGCTTTCTGGATTGCTTCGCTCCGCTCGCGATGACGAAGCGAGAAACCCCTAGCTCGCCCGCTCGGCGTCCTCGATCATCGCCATCACCTCCGCGATGATCGCGGCCATCGCGCCGCGCGCCGCGGCGGCGTCGCCCGCCTCGATGGCCGCCAGGACCGAATGGTGGGCGGGCAGGCTGGCCGTCCTTCCCTTGAAGCGGTTTGTGAAGCGGATCGAGGTCCGCAATGCGGTGGCCACCACGTCGCGGAACTGCATGTAGAACGGGTTGGCCGAGGCGTTGAGCACCGCGATGTGAAAGCCGATGTCCGCTTCGAGAGTGTCTTCGCCCGCGGCCTCGGCCTCTTCCATCCGCTCGTAACCGGACCGGATCTCGGCGACCGCCGCCCGACTGGCCTCGCGGCCCGCCAGAGCGGCCGCCTCGGGCTCGATGGCGATCCTGAGCTCGCTGAACTGGCGAAGCAATTCGAGCGAGAATTTGCGCTCGAGCAGCCAGCGCAGGACGTCGGTGTCGAACAGGTTCCAGGATGAGGAGGGCTGGACCGTCGTGCCCTTGCGCGGACGGGCGGTAAGCAGTCCCTTCGCGGTCAGCATCTTCACCGCCTCCCGGGTGACCGACCGGCTCACCATATGCTGGGCCGCGAGCTCGGCCTCGGTTGGGAAACGCTGGCCCTCATAGGCCCCGGTGACGATCGCCCGGCCGAGCGCCTCGAGCATCCCGAAGGTCAGGTTGCGCCCCTCCGGGTCGCCACGTCCGCCAGGCTCGTCCACGGCCCCAATCCTTTCCCGGCTTGCGCTCGAGCCGACCCTAGGATCCCTGCGTCCGGGCGGCAACAGCGGGCCCCGCCCCGGAGACATCCGAAGGACGGCGGAGGACCGGCCGGCCTTGGCCCTCCGCCCGCCTTCGTCCGTCGGCGCGGTGCGCAGCGGTGCCGGCCCCCGCATGCCTCGCATGCCGATCCGCCGAACCTCGCCGCCATCCGCCACGGGGAGGCGATTCAAGTTCACTCACGATATCAAAGAGCCCCCGGGCAATCCGCGACTCGCCCGAAGACCCTTCTAGTAGGAAAAGTCCTACAGGTCAAGAACAAAAAAAGAACGGATTTTGCCGGGGCGGTAATCCTTCAGTCGAAGGGCTCCACCGTCTCGCGCCGCCCGACCAGGAAGGCATCGGCCACGATCCGGAGCGGCTCACGGTCGACATCGCTCTGCCGCGATTCGACCAGCTCGGCGAATCGCGCATAGAGCGAGGGATATTCGCCGGGCCCGTCCACCGCCCGGGCCTCGCCGTTCAGAATCATCCGCGCACCCCCATCGAGCAGCTCGACGTCGGTTCCGTCCCCGGTCTCCACCCTGATCGTCCAGCGCTCGCCCTCGGTGTAGCGCCAGTCGAGGTCCGCGCCGAAGCGGCCCGCCTCGCCCTCGAAGGCGATGCGGGCGGCGATCGGGGTCTGCCTGTTCTCCGGAAAGGACAGCAGCGCCTCCCTCACGAACAGGCGGGACGGAAGGATCCGGGTGGCGATCGACAGCGCGTTGATGCCGGGGTCGAATATCCCGAATCCGCCGGGCGCCCAGATCCATTCCTGGCCGGGATGCCATTTGCGGACGTCCTCGTGCCAGTGGATCTGCAGTGCGCTCACCGTCTTTCCGGCGAGGGCGGCCCGGGCGGCGCCGACGGCGGCGGCATGTTGCGAATGCCAGGCCGCGAAGAGGGTCCGGCCGGACTCGCGGCCGAGCCGGTCCATCTCGTCGATCTCGCCGAGGGTGGCCGCCGGCGGCTTCTCGAGCAGGACGTCGAGGCCCGCCGCGAAGCACGTCCTCGCGATTCCGAGGCGGACCGTGGGCGGAGTGCAGATCGCGACGGCGTCGAGCTCGCCCGCCATTGCCCCCAGAAGCGCCTCATGGCTCCGGAAGACGGGAACGCCGGCGTCAGCCTGAGCGCGCGGGCTGACCACCGCGGCGAGCTCGAACCTCGGATCGGCGGCGATCGAGGGCAAGTGCTGGTCCCTGGCGATCTTGCCGAAGCCGATGATCGCGATTCGGATCGTCATTCGGGCCTCCTGGCTGGAATTGCCGCCTGATGCACCTGTGGCCGGACCAGGCAAAGCCCAAAGACGCCCGGGAGGTGCCAGGCCCCGGCGGATAGGCTATGAAGCGGCTCCGGGAGGGACCAACATGGCCGATCGATCCGCCGCCAGGCCTGTCGCCGACGAAAGCGAGGCCCGCCGAATCTTCGAACTTCAGCACCGGGCCTCCCGGCGGGGGCCGGCAGCGGGTCTCGACCTTCGGCTCGACCGGCTCGATCGGCTCCGGGCGCTGATCGCGGCCAACGAAGCCTTGCTAACGGACTCCATCTCGAAGGATTTCGGGGTCCGCTCGAGCACCGAGACCCAGCTGCTCGAGATCGTTCCGACCCTGAACGCCATCCGCCACGCCCGGAAGAACCTGGCGCGCTGGATGCGGCCGGAACGGCGCAGGGTCGATCCGCTGTTCCAGCCGGCAAGCGCCCGGGTCCGGCACGAGCCGCTCGGAGTGATCGGGATCATCTCGCCCTGGAATTATCCTCTGCAGCTCGCCCTCTCGCCTCTCGTCGACGCGCTCGCCGCCGGCAACCGGGCGATGCTGAAGCCGTCCGAGCTCACTCCGGCTTTCTCGGAAACGCTCCGGCGGCTGGTCGCGGCGCGGTTCGACGAATCGGAGGTCGCGGTCGTCACCGGCGGGGTCGAGGTCGGCCAGGCCTTCGCCTCGCTTCCCTTCGACCATCTCCTGTTCACCGGCTCGACGGCGGTCGGCCGCAAGGTCTACCAGGCCGCCGCCGCCAACCTCGTCCCGGTGACGTTGGAGCTGGGCGGGAAGTCGCCGACCATAATCTGCCCCGGCTACGATCTGGCCAAGGCGGCGCGGAGCATCGCCTTCGGCAAGTTCGTCAATGCCGGCCAGACCTGCATCGCCCCCGACTACGTTCTCGTTCCGGAAGGGCAGGAGCGCGCCTTCGCCGATGCCTTGATGGCGCAGGTCCGGCGCTCCTACCCGTCCATCGCCGGCAACGACGATTATTCGGGACTGATCAGCGAGCGCCACCGGCAGCGGCTCGCCGACGCCATCGAGGCGGCCCGGGCGGCCGGCGCGACCGTGCTCAGCCACGAGGACGAGGGCGCCCGGAGGCATGGCAAGATCGGCCCGACGGTCCTGCTCGGGGCGCCGGAGTCCAGCCTGTTCCTGACCGAGGAAATATTCGGTCCGGTTCTTCCGATCCTGCCCTATCGCGACCTGGCCGAGGCGATCGCGTTCGTCGCGGCGGGCGAGCGGCCCTTGGCGCTCTATTGCTTCAGCGACGATCGCCGCCAGCGCGGGCAGGTTCTGGACGGCGCGATGTCCGGCGGAGTCACGCTCAACGGAACCCTGATGCACGTCGCCCAGGAGAACCTGCCCTTCGGCGGGGTCGGAGCGAGCGGAATCGGCGCCTATCACGGCCACGAAGGCTTCAAGCGCTTCAGCCACGCCCGGGCGGTGCACCGGATCGGCTTCGTCAACGTCTTCGAACGGCTGGGGCCGCCGTGGGGGAAGATGGCGAAGGCGCTCGGCAGGCGGCTGGCCAAGCGAAATTGAAGGGCCGGTCCGCAGGAACCGATATTGAGCAAATAACAGATACAGTTGGATTAATTCCAAGATCGGACCTATTTACGAGCGGCTCTCCTGGGGGGCGGGGGTTTTTTGGAGAGCGAGATGAGCAACGACCATCCTTTTTCGACGGTCTCGACGGCCGTCCCGTCGGATACGGTGCTCAGCCCCGACGGCAGCCGGCTCTATGTCGCGGGCGACGACGGCAATCTGCGCGTCTACGACGCCGCGACCGGGGCCCTGCTCGCGACGTGGGACGTCGGCACCAAGCTCGGCGGCATCGACATATCGGCGGACGGAAGCTACCTCATGGCGGTGGAGCGTGAGCCGCTCGAGGTCGTCGGCTCTTCCCGGACCGTGACGACCTACAAGGTCTCGACCGCGGACGGATCCGTCCAGAGCTTTCCAGTGACGATGACGGACGGCGGCGAACCGATGTACGACGTTGCGATCCTCGCCAATGGCGAGGTCGTCCTGAGCCAAGCGGGTGGCGCCTACCGTCTCTGGACCCTCGACACCGACAGTGGAGTTTATTCCGGCGCCGCCCCGGGCAACACTGCGTCGGTACTTACCGTCTCGCTCGACAGAAGCCATGTCCTGGAGGGGCCCCTGAACAGCTCCGGTGCGGTTCTGTTTCTCTACGAGCAGGATGTCGGGATCGTCGCCGGCGGCTCGCGCGGCGATAGTGGCGGCCCCGAGACGACTTCCAACCGGGGCATTCAGGCGATCAGCGAAGCGGCCGGCCTGGTCGTCCAGGGTCCGGCACTCTCGATCTTCGACCTGGCCCTCGACTGGAAATTCGATTTGACCGCGATCCAGGCCGAGGTTGGAAGCAATGTGGGCCTCGCCTTCGACGCCTCCGGCGAAAATCTCTACATCCTCTCGGAAACCTCCGACCAGATCGTCCAGGTCTCCACGGAGACCTGGACGATCGTCCGGCGCTTCAACGTAGGCGTGGACGTGACGGGCGTCCTCGACGGCGATTTCGGCAACCGCCTGCTGCTCAGCTCGGATGGGAGCTATTTCACGGTCGTCACCGGCTCTGGCGTTCAGCGGGTGGAGAATTTTGCGCTGGCCGCGCTGCCGGGCTCCGCGGGCCCGGATTCGCTCTCCGGGACCGCCGCGGCGGAAATGATCGCGGGCCTCGGCGGCGACGACGATCTTTCCGGCGCGGGCGGCCACGACACGATCGAGGGCGGAGACGGTGCCGACCGGCTTTCGGGCGGGGAGGGCGACGACACCCTGATCGGCGGAGCGGGCGACGACGTTCTGGCCGGCGGGGCGGGAATCGACCTCATCCTCGGCGGGGACGGCGTCGACACGGTCGATTATTCGGCAGACACCAATCCGCTCGGGATCGTCGTCAATCTCAGCACCAACATGTATGTGAGCGGCTTCGATCGCCCTAATGTCGTCGGGCCCGGCTCGGCGTTCGACGACTCAGATCATTTCGACCGGATCGCCGGGGTCGAAAATGCGATCGGCGGAGTCTTCGGCGACTGGCTCGTCGGCAATGACGGCGTCAACCGGTTCGACGGGGGCGACGGCAACGATTTCCTTCAGGGGGCCGGCGGAAACGACCTTTTGATCGGCGGCGCCGGCATCGATATCCTGAATGGCCAGGCCGGCGCCGACATTCTGACCGGAGGCTCGGACAACGATCGCCTCGACGGCGGCATCGGCGCCGACGCCATGACCGGCGGCACGGGCAACGACGTCTATGTCGTCGACAATATCGACGACACGGTCAACGAGGACATGTTCGGCGGCACCGACACGATCCAGACGATCCTGACGGCCTACAGCCTGGCCGGGCTCGCCAACGTCGAGAACCTGACCGGCAACGCCGGCAGCGCCGCCCAGGTCCTGACCGGCAACGGCTCGGAAAACGTCATCACGGGCGGCGCCGGAGCCAACACGATCGACGGCGGCGCAGGGGTGGACACCATGCGCGGCAATGGCGGCAACGATATCTATTATGTCGACCATCATGGCGACTTCGTCATCGAGAATGCCGGCGAAGGCATTGACGAGATCCGCACCTCGCTTTCCGTCTACATATTGGCGGCGGCCAATGTCGAGAATCTGACCGCGACGTCGGACTCCGCCCACGATTTTCGGGGCAATTCGGCCAATAACGTCATAACCGGCGGCGGCGGGAACGACTTCATCCGGCTTCAGGACGGCGGCGACGACACTGGCATCGGCGGATTGGGCAACGACGTCTTCCTGTTCGGAGGGAGTCTGACCGGGACGGACCAGGTCGACGGCGGCTCCGGCACCGACCAGATCGCCCTGCAGGGCGATTATTGGGGCGCCAATGCCCTGACGCTGGGCTCGAACCTCGTCTCGGTC
>DASVSP010000036.1:0-12308 GCA_036388065.1 Allosphingosinicella sp. | reverse complement strand
AACGGCCGGCTCGAGAGCCAGGTCCGCAACACCGCTCCGCCGAGCCTCTACAGCTACGATGCCGTGTCGCGCCCGCTCGCCATCGCCCACGACCTTGCCGGAACCGCCTACGATTTGACGCTCGGCTTCACCTACAATGCGGCGGGCCAGATCGCGACCCGGAGCAAATCGAACGACGCTTATGCCTGGGCCGATCCGAACAGCTACGTGCGCTCCTACGCGGCGAACGGGCTCAACCAATATAGCGGAACGACCAGCACCGGAGCGCCGCCGGCGGCTTACGCCTACGACTCGAACGGCAACCTCGCCTCCGACGGATCGACGAGCTTCGTCTACGACGTCGAGAACCGGCTGGTCTCCGCTTCGGGGGCGAAGACCGCGGCCCTGGTCTACGACCCGCTCGGGCGGCTGTTCCAGGTGTCGGGCGGAGCGACTCCGCTCCAGTTCCTCTACGACGGCGACGCTCTCATCGGCGAGTTTGACGGCCCCCAGAGCCGGCCGCGGCTGTTCGTCCACGCGGTCGGCGCCGACGTTCCGTTCATCTGGTTCGAAGGCGCCTCCCGGCCGGGGGTTCTACGCGGCTGCTGAAAATGGACGACGGCTGCTTTTGAATGCATGCAGGCGGGAAGACGGCGTGATGACCTCGAAAAAATGGACGAATGGCGCTTGGGGCAGGTTTGCAGGGGTTGTTCTCGTCGTTGCGATCACCCTTGCGACTTATCTGGCATTATTCCCGAAAGGCAGGACTTCGATCACTGATCCGGCGGAAGCTCCAATGGTCGATGATGCGTTATCTCGCCAAGCGGAGCATGAGCGGGACAGCGCCACAAATGTGCGCTCCCGGAATATCGTCCAAGTCCGACGCTTGGAAGGGGGCCGATGCGTGGAACTTCGCAATCTACAGATAGCGACGAGCTCCTCCTATTGCTATCGGCTCAAGGGTGGACGCTGGGAATTGTCTTCCGAGCGGGCGGGCACCCAATAAGAAGAATTACGTCGGAATAATCCGGGACAGTTGCCAGTCCCAGCCCGCCAGATGACGGGAACGGCAACCGCACGCGGATCACCCTGCCTCCGGCGATCCTTCCAAGGCAGCCGCAATATCAGCGCCCCTTCTTCTGCCTGTGCTTGTCGAGGTCCAGCACCATGTTGCCGTCGCCCTCGGGCATCAGGCCGAGCCGCCGGGCGACCTCCTGATAGGCTTCGGCCTCGCCGCCCAAATCGCGGCGGAAGCGGTCCTTGTCGAGCTTCTCGTTGGTGGTCATGTCCCACAGCCGGCAACCGTCGGGGCTGATCTCGTCGGCGAGGATGACCCGGGGATATTCGTTCTCCCAGATCCGGCCGAACTCGAGCTTGAAGTCGACGAGGCGGATCCCGATCCCGGCGAACAGGCCGCACAGGAAGTCGTTCACGCGAACCGCCATGTCGGCGATGTCGTTCATCTCCTCCTGGCTCGCCCAGCCGAAGCAGGCGATATGCTCGTCGGCGATCATCGGGTCGCCCAATGCGTCGTCCTTGTAGAAATATTCGAGGATCGCGCGGGGGAGCTGGGTGCCCTCCTCGATCCCGAGCCGGGTCGAGAGGGTGCCGGCGGCGACGTTTCGGACGACCACCTCGATCGGGATGATCTCGACCTGGCGGATCAGCTGCTCGCGCATGTTGAGGCGGCGGATGAAATGGTGCGGGATCCCGATCTGGCCGAGCAGGGTGAAGATATGCTCGGAAATGCGGTTGTTGAGCACGCCCTTGCCCGAGATGGTGCCGCGCTTCTGGGCGTTGAAGGCGGTGGCGTCATCCTTGAAATACTGGATGAGCGTGCCCGGCTCCGGGCCCTCGTAGAGGATCTTGGCCTTGCCCTCGTAGATCTGGCGGCGGCGGGACATGGGCGGGGAGGTCCTCCACGGGGCTTGGAAAAAATCGAGCCCGTGACGCGGCTTGGCGGACGGGCTCCGGCCCATAGCGGAAGCCCCTTCTTTGTGCAATGTGGCCGCCTGGGCGGGGAGGGGCGGATGGCGGACCGGAATGGGGAATTCGCGACGATCGACGCTTTGATGACGGCGCTCTACGCCTCGATCTCCGGTCCGCCCGGCGGCCAGGATTTCGAGCTGTCGAGCCGGATCTGCCACCCGGACGTTCGGCTGGTCCGCACCCGGCTGGACGACGCCGGCAGGCCGGTGGCCTTCTCGTTCTCCGGCGACGAATATGAGGCCGATGCCAAGGCGCTCCTCGCCGACATTCCCTTCTACGAGGTCGAGACGGATCGGCGAGTCGTCCGCTTCGGCAACGTCGCCCAGGTCTTCTCGGCCTACGAGGCGAGGACCGCTCCGCAGGGCGGCGCGCTGATCAAGCGCGGGATGAACTGCGCCCATCTGTTCGACGACGGCGCTCGCTGGTGGCTGATGCACATGATCTGGGACGACGAGCGCCTGGGGGTGGAGGTGCCGAGGGCGGTGTTCGACGACTGGGCGGATGTGGGGGTTTGAAGAAATCCTCCCCGAGATTTCTCGGGGAGGGGGACCGCGCGAAGCGCGGTGGAGGGGCTCTTCGGGCAGCAGGCCCCTCCACCACCCTTCGGGTGGTCCCCCTCCCCTGCAAATGCAGGGGAGGATTTTCTACTTCCGCAACGCCTCCGCCAGCCCCGGCGCATATTCGGCGCCGTGCGGGACCTGAGCGGTGGACGCCTTGAGCGCCGGCCCGATCGGCTCCGCCCGGCCGCCGAGGCACTTGGCCAGGAAGTTCTCGGCCACCGCGTTGAAGGCGATGTTGTTCTGGGGGCGGGCGAAGCCGTGGCCTTCGTCGGGGAACAGAACGTAGGTGACTGGGATGTTCTTCGCCTTCATCGCGTCGACGATCTGCTGGGATTCGGCGACGTTGACCCGGGGATCGTTGGCGCCCTGGCCGATGAGCAGCGGGCGGCGGATCCTGTCGGCGCTGTAGAGGGGCGAGACCTCGCGCTGGTAGGCCTTGCCCTCGGCGGTGTTCGGATCGCCCATCCGCTTGTAGAACTGGGCCCGGAGAGCCTCCCAATAAGGCGGGATGGTGCCGAGCAGGGTGGCGAGATTGGAAGGCCCGACGATGTCGACTCCGCAGGCGAACTTGTCGGGAGTGAAGGCGAGTCCGGCGAGGACGGCGTAGCCGCCGTAGGATCCGCCCATGATCGCGACCTTGTCGGCGCTTGTCACTCCGCGCGCCACCGCCCAGTCGACGGCGTCGCCCAGATCGTCCTGCATCTTCTTGCCCCATTGCAGGTCGCCGGCCGAGATGAACTTCTTGCCGAACCCGGTCGAGGCCCGGAAATTGGGCGAGAGGACGGCATAGCCGCGATTGGCCAGCCACTGGGCGTAGCCGTCATAGCCGTAGCTGTCGCGGCCCCACGGCCCGCCATGGACCATGAGCACGAGCGGAACCGGCCGGTTCGGCTTGCCGTCGCCGTCGGCATCGGATCCCGGCGGCAAGGTCAGGTAGGAGACGATCGTCAGCCCGTCCCGCGTCCTGATCTCCACCGGGTGCATTGCGGCGAGCGGAGCGCCTTCGAGCTCGGGGCGGCTGGTGTAGAGCTTGGTCAGGGTCTTCGACTTGCGGTCGTAGAGGTGGGCGCTCGACGGCGCGGTCACCGGGTCCACGGCGACGATCCACTTGTCGTCGGCCTCGGTTCGCGACGCGACGCTGATCTCGCCCTTGAGCCGGCTCTTCAGGAAGTCGAGGTCGGCCTTCACCGCCCCGCCGAGCGGCACCCATTCGTTCTTGAGGTAATTGACCGCATAGGCCTCGAGCCGGCCCGTCCGGGGATTGGACATCGCGCCGCCGATGTCCGCTTTCGGGCTCTGGGCGACGACGGTCTTGCGGCCCGTCGCGACGTCCTGGGCGATGGCCGCCGCCGTGTTGCGGCCGCGGCTGTCGAGCCAATAGAGCGTCTTGCCGTCCGCAGTGAAGCCGATCGGCTGGGTGGTCTGGGCATCCTCGAGAGTGACCTGCTCGAACGGCTTCGCCTCCACGACGTTGTTCGCGACCCGGTAATAATCGGTGCCGCCGTCCGGCCGCGACTTGGCGGCGATCCGGATGTTCAGCTGCTCGTCGGCGAGGAAGTTGGAATAGGCGCCGGTGTTGGTCAGCACCGGAGCGAGCTTGCCGGTCCTGAGGTCGAGGCTGTGCACGTCGTGCCACTTCGGGTCGCGGTTGTTGACTCCGACGAGGATCCGGCCGGGAACCTCGTTGGAGATGTTGATGATCCGGACCCGGGTCTTCTCGAACGGAGTCAGGGTGCGCTGCTCGCCGGAAGAGACGTCGACTCCGTAGAGCAGGAAATTCTCGTCGCCGCCGGCGTCGTTGATGAACATGATCTGCCTGCTGTCGGGAGACCAGAAATATTGGCGGATCGGCCGCTTGGTCTCGCTGGTGAGAGCCTTCACTGCCGACGGGTTCGATGCCGGGGCGACGTGGATGTTGAGCACCCCGTCTCGCGGGGCGATCCAGGACAGCCATTTGCCGTCCGGGGAGAGCCGGCCCGCGGTCTTGGTCGGGTTGCCGAAGATCTTCTCGCGGGGGATGAGGGGAACGTTGGTCTGGGCCGCGGCCGGGATCGCGGCGACGGTCATGACGGCACAGGCGGCGAGCAGAAGGGACTTGGCATTCATCGGGCACCTCTCGGGGTTTTAATTTCGCCGAATACTAGTGTGCTATGACCGTAATACACAAGAAGAAATTCCTCCCCGAGATTTCTCGGGGAGGGGGACCGCGCGAAGCGCGGTGGAGGGGTTCTTCGGAATTCGAAAGAACCCCTCCACCATGCTTCGCATGGTCCCCCTCCCCCGGAAATCCGGGGGAGGAATTTGCTTCACGTCACCTTCCCGCGCACCGCGAATCTCGGCTCCCGCCACCGCCCGCTATCCAGGATGTCGCGAATCCGCTCCACCGCCCGCCAGACGTCCTCGAATCCGAGATAGAGCGGCGTCAGTCCGAAGCGCACGACGTCCGGAGCCCGGAAGTCGCCGATCACTCCGTCGGCGATCAGCGCCTGGCAGAGCTCGAAGGCGTTCGGGTGGCGGAAGCTGATGTGGCTTCCGCGCCTGTGGGGATCGCGCGGGGAGATGCAGGAAAGCTCGGGGCAATGGGCCTCGGCCAGGCCAGCGAACAAATCGAACAATGCGATCGACTTGGCCCAGAGCGCCGCCATGTCCGCCCCCTCGAAGCTTTCGATCCCGCATTCGAGCGCCCCGAGGCTCAGCATCGGCGCAGTCCCGACGAGGAACCGGCCCATTCCCGCGGCCGGCCGGTAATCGTCGGTGAAGGCGAAGGGCTCCCAATGTCCCATCCATCCGCGCAGCGGCGGAATCAGCCGGTCATGAAGCGCTTCGGCGACGTAGAGGAAGGCGGGAGCGCCCGGTCCGCCGTTGAGATATTTGTAGCCGCAGCCGACGGCGAGCTCGGCCCCGTCGCCGTTGAGATCGAGCGGCACCGCGCCGGCGCTGTGGCTGAGGTCCCACAAGGTCAAAGCGCCGGCCGCCTTGGCCCGGGCCGTCACCTCGGCCATGTCGAAGCGGAAGCCGGCCTTGAAATGGACGTGGGTGAGGAGGAGGAGATTGGTCTGGGCCCCGATCGCCTCGTCGAGCGCCTCCCGCTCGACGACGTCGAGCCGGAGCCCGGTCAGTTCGGCGGCGCCCGCCGCGATATGGAGGTCGGTGTGGAAATTCCCGGCTTCGGACAGGATCTGCGGCCGGTCCGGTGCCAGCGCGACCGCTGAGACGATCAGCTTGAACAGGTTCACCGAGGTCGAATCGGCGACGATGACCTCGTTCGGCTTCGCCCCGATCAGGCCGGCGATCTTCGCTCCGATGCGCTGAGGCGCCTCGATCCAGCCGCGACTGTTCCAGCTGCGGATCAGCTCCGAGCCCCATTCCTCCTCGACCATCGCCCGCTGCCGGGCGATTGTCGCCTTGGGCAGAGCACCGAGCGAATTGCCGTCGAGGTAGATGATTCCGTCGGGGAGGAAGAAGCGGTCTCGGAAGCGGCGGAGCGGATCGGCGGAGTCGAGGGCTCGGGCCTGGTCGAGCGTCGTCACGCGCCGTCACCCCGGGAGGGACCCCATCGAAGTAGTACTTCGATGGGAACCCGAAGGCCGGGGTCCATGAACACGGGCGCATTCGCAATTCCGCGGGCCGTGTTCATGGATTCCGGCCTTCGCCGGAATGACGGCGTAAGGCCGCCTGGATCTCCTCCACCGTCGCGGCCCAGGCGGCTGTCTCAGGCGCGATCAGCTCGACATGACCCGTATTGTCGATCATCCGCACCTTCACCTTGTCGCCGGCGGAGCGCATCTTCGCCGCATAATCCTCGGCATAAGCGGTCGGGATGATCCGGTCCTGGAGTCCGTTGATCAGAACCTGGCGGGCTCCGAGCGGGGCAAGCCGTGGAACGGACGTGTCGGCGAAGACGCTTCGGCTGCTCAGCGTGGGCGGTCCGACCAGCTTCTCGATCACCTCCGTGCCGCAGCCGCTGCCCGGCGGAGTGGCCGCAAGCTCGAGATCCGGAAGTCCGCCAAGGCTGATCACCGTATCGATCGCCAGCGGATCGGTGGCCGTCAACGGGCTCCCGCGCGGGATGAGCGGGCTCGCCGGCCTTCGGGCGACGGCCCGCCGGGCGGCCAGCCACAGGGCCAGATGCCCGCCCGCCGAATGGCCGACGGCGACGAGCGGCGACAGGTCGAGCTTGAAGCGCCCCGCGTTCGTCCGAAGCGAGTCCGCCGCCGCGGCGGCGTCGGCGAACGTGCCGGGATAGCCGCCCCCGCTCCGGTCGACTCCGCGATAGTCGATGTTCCACACCGCGATCCCCCGCTTCCTGAGGTCGTCGGCGATCCAGTTCATGATCCGGCGGTCGGCGATCTCGGTCTGCCAGCAGCCGCCATGGACCATGAGCACGGTCGGGTGCGGTCCGCGCCCGGCCGGGAGCCAGAGGTCGACCTTCTGCATCTGGTCGTCGCCATAGGCGATCGTCGAGTCCGGCTCGGGCCGGGCGCGTTCGAGCAGAGCGGGCCATTTCATCAGCTCGGGCTGGGCGGAAGGCGGGGAGGCGGGAGGCTCGGACACCGAGCACCCGGCTAGCGCCGTGACGAGGAGGAGTGCAAGGGCCGGACGCATCGGTGCGGCGGTAGCGGCGCGCCCGCCAAGTGGCAAATCCGCTAATTCGGTGTCTGACACCAATTTTCCCGGTGTCTGACACCAATTTTCCAACTATTTGAAAAATCAGGCGGGGCGTAAATTGGTGTCAGACACCGAATTAAGAGCGAGCGCGGGGGGAGTGGGCACCCCCGGCGCTCGCCGCCGGCTCGGATCAGGTGAAGCAGCCGAACGGGGCGATCGGGTGGGGCAGGGTCGGGCCGGACCCGGCAGCCCCGAGGATCACGCCCGACAGGGTCAGGGCCAAAGCGAGCAGGATCGTGGCGGCCCGGGGGGCGAAATGGCTCATCTTCCGTCTCCTTCGATCCGGCGGGCGCTCAGGCGTGCCCGGGGCCGCGGACGTCGTGCTTCCACGGAGCGTCGAACTGGATCTCGGTGAGGCGCCTGAACCCTTCCGCGATATTCGCGGCGGCGGCCGCGAAAAGCTTCGCCAGATCCTTCGAGAAATCGCCATGGTGCTCGACCCAGATCCGGCCGTCGATTTCGTCGCGCATTTTTATCACTCCTTCCATCGGTCGTCGCCCAGTGCGGCGTCTCGTGGGAGCGAGATAGGATCGAGGCTGCTCGACCGTCCAACTAAAGGCTGGACGGAGGTGATAAGCTGGACTTATCATCTTCGAGTGCGCCATCTGCCGCCCCTGTCTTCCGTCCGGGTCTTCGAAGCCGCAGCCCGGCACGAGAATTTCACGCTCGCCGCGGGCGAGCTCGGAATGACCCAGGCAGCGGTCAGCTACCAGATCAGGCTGCTCGAGGAGCGGCTCGGAGTGCCTCTGTTCGTCCGCTCGAAGCGCCGGGTGACTCTGAGCGACGCCGGGCGGCGGCTCGCGCCGGTGGTGTCCGACGCCTTCGACCGGTTGTCGGAGGGTTTTTCAGGGCTGATCGACGAGGACGAGAGCGTGCTCGCCATCAGCACGGCCCAGACCTTCGCCTCCAACTGGCTCTCCTTCCGGCTCGGCGGCTTCCAGGTCGCACGGCCCGAGCTTGCCGTGCGGCTGCACACCTCCAACGCTCTGACCGACTTTGCCAGCGGCGAGGTCGACGTCGCGGTCCGGATGGGAAGCGGCCCGTGGCCCGGCCTCAGGCGGCATTTCCTCTTCTGCCTCTATTCGACTCCGCTTTGCACTCCCGACTTTCGCGACCGCCACCGACTCGAACGGCCCGAGGATTTGCTTCGGGTCCCCCGGCTCAACGCGCACGACTGGTGGTGGAAGCAGTGGCTCGAAGCGGCTGGAGTCGCACTCGAGGACGAGCCGCCGCGACAGGGCATACGCCTCGATTCGCAGGCCCTGGAAGGCAATGCCGCGCTCGCGGGCCACGGCGTCGGGCTGCTGACTCCGCTTTACTGGCGAGGCGAACTTGCGGCCGGACGGCTCGTCCAGCCCTTCGAGCTCGTCGTCGTCAGCGGCCCCGCGCTCTGGCTGGTCTATCCAGAGCACAAGCGCGGCCGGGCCAAGATCCGCGCCTTTCGCGAATGGCTGCTGGGCGAAATGGCCGCCGAGGCCGCAATGGCCCCGGCGGACGCGTTCAGGCCTCCTTCGGACTAATCTCGACGGCCTCGCCGGGCTCCGGATACCTTCCGGTGATCCGGAAGCGGCGGTTGAGCCAGCGCCACAGCAGCCACAGCAGAAGCAGAAGGACGAGCCAGGGAAGCAGGGTCACCAGCACGATCAGGGCGGTGATCCCGGCGCCGGCGAAATTGTCCGCCGCGTCGGCGATCGCCCGCTCCAGCCGGCTCCCGGTCTTGCCCGCCCGATATTCGAAGGAAACCGGCGTGCTCGCCAGCTGCTGGCGGCGGCCGGTCTGCTCGGTCTCGGTGGCCTGGATCGACGCTTTCAGACCCGCCAGCTGCTGCTGAAGCTCGACCCGTTCGCTCGAGCTCAGGCCGGGGCGGGCGAGCTGCAGCTCGATCCGCCGGACCTCGTCGGCCTGCTGGGCCTGGCCCCTCTGGGCGGCGGAAATCTCGCTTCCGACGTCGGTGCCGGTGATCGCCGCGCGAAGGAGCTCGCCTTCGGCCTTGTCCACGACCGCGATTCCGTCGCGGCCGAAGGTGCGGGCGATGGCGGGATCCAGCTTGAAGGAGAGCTTCGCCTCGACGTCCCCGTCGCCATCGTCCTCGTAGGTCATCGCGGTGATCCGGCAGCGGGCGATCGTCAGCTTCTCGCAGGCCTGGGCATGCTCCTCCTGGACCCGGCCGATATTGGCCGCGGGCAGGCGGAAGGCGTAACGGTAGTTGAAGGCGACTCCGGGGGCCGCGGTCGGGGCCACTCCGGGGGGACGGGGCGAAGTCCTGGAGGCCGAATCCGTCGCCGCCGGCGCGGCGGCGTCCTCCTGGACGTCGAAATTGGCCATGTTGCTGTCGCCGCCTTCGACGGACATGACCGGTTCGTTCTGACGCTGGCCGCAGGCGGCCGTGGCCATCAGGAGACCCAAACAGAGTGCCTTGCGCATCCTTCTCTCCTCTCGCTTCGAGGCCGGTCTCTGCCGGCTTGTGTAACATTATCCTATTAGTAGACAATGGCAAGAGGGGTGTCCCATTCCGATCCCGCTGCTATCGGTCGGGCATGTCCGACGCCGTCAACGATATCGATCCGATCCAGAACCACAGGTTCGAGGATGCGCTTTCGCAGCGCTACCTCGTCTACGCCCTGTCCACGATTACGGCTCGCTCGCTCCCGGACGTTCGCGACGGGCTGAAGCCGGTTCACCGGCGGCTGTTGTGGGCGATGCGGCTGCTGCGCCTCGATCCGGCGTCGGGCTACAAGAAATGCGCCCGGGTCGTCGGCGACACGATCGGCAAATATCACCCGCACGGCGACCAGTCGGTCTACGACGCGATGGTCCGGCTCGCCCAGGATTTCTCGCTCCGCTACCCGCTCGTCGACGGCCAGGGCAATTTCGGAAATATCGACGGCGATAACGCCGCGGCCTACCGCTACACGGAAGCCAGGCTGACCCCCGCCGCGATCGAGCTGATGGCTGGGCTCGACGAGGGCACGGTCGACTACCGCCCCACCTACAATGGCGAGGAGGAGGAGCCCGAGGTCTTTCCGGGCCTGTTCCCCAATCTGCTCGCCAATGGCGCCAGCGGGATCGCCGTGGGAATGGCGACCTCGATCCCGTCCCACAATCTCGCCGAGATAATCGACGCCGCGATCGTCCTGATCAAAGACCCCCGTGCCGAGCATAGCGCCTTGATGGAAAAGGTGCAGGGGCCGGATTTCCCGACTGGCGGGGTCCTGGTCGACAGTGCCGAGGTCATCGCTTCGGCCTACGCGACCGGACGCGGCGCTTTCCGGGTGCGCGGGCGGTTCTCGACCGGCAGGAACGCCGAGTCGGGATGGGAGCCCAACGGAATCGAGAAGCTTCCGAACGGGATGTGGCAGCTGGTCATCTCCGAAATCCCGTATCAGGTGCCCAAGAACAAGCTGATCGAGCAGATCGCGGCCCTGATCTCCGACAAGAAGCTGCCGATCCTCGCCGACGTCCGGGACGAATCGGACGCCCGGATCCGGATCGTCATCGAGCCGCGAAGCCGGACCATCGATCCGCAGCTCCTCAAGGAAAGCCTGTTCCGGCTCACCGACCTCGAGGTCCGGATCCCGCTCAACATGAACGTGCTCGACGCGGACCGGACTCCGCGCGTGATGGGGCTGAAGGAAGTCCTCTCGGCCTGGGTGGCGCACCAGTTCAGCGTCCTGATGCGGCGGTCGCAATATCGGATCGGCAAGATCGACGACCGGCTCGAGCTCCTCGAAGGCTATATCATCGCCTTCCTGAACCTCGACCGGGTCATCGAGATCATCCGGACCGAGGACGAGCCCAAGCCGGTGATGATCGCGGAGTTCGAGCTCAACGATCGCCAGGCCGAAGCGATACTCAACATGCGTCTTCGCTCGCTTCGAAGGCTCGAGGAGATGCAGCTGAGGGGCGAGCGGGACAAGCTCAACGCCGAGCGGCAGGGGCTCGAAGCCCTGGTCAACGACCCCAAGCTTCAGCGCAAGCGCCTGGTCAAGGACCTCACCGCCCTTCGCGACCGCTACGGTCCCGACACCGAGCTCGGCCGCCGACGGACGCTGATCGAGGAGGCGGCTCCGGCCCGCGAGATTCCGCTCGAAGCGATGATCGAGCGGGAGCCGATCACGGTCATCATGTCGCAGCGCGGCTGGATCCGGGCGATGAAGGGCCATGTCGACCCGGCGGAGGCGGAGGCCCTGAAGTTCAAGGAGGGCGACGGCGGCCGCTTCTTCTTCCACGCCCACACCACCGACAAGCTGCTTCTCGCCGCCGCCGACGGCCGCTTCTACACGCTTGCCGCCGACCGCCTTCCGGGCGGGCGCGGCTTCGGCGAGCCGATCAAGCTGATGGTCGACGTCGAGGGCGAGGGGAATATCGTCACCCTGTTCCGGGCCGGCGCGGCCGACAAGCTGCTCCTCGCCACCACCGACGGGCGCGGTTTCGTCACCTCGGCGGCCGGGGCGGTCGCCGAGACCCGCAAGGGCAGGCAGGTCGTGAACTTGAAGCCCGGAGCCCGACTGAAGACGGTCCGCCCGATCGGGGAGGGCCACGATTATGTCGGAGTGATCGGGGACAATCGGAAGCTCGTCGTCTATCCGATCGCCGAGCTTCCCGAAATGGGCCGCGGCCAGGGCGTGCAGCTGCAGCGCTACCGCGACGGTGGCCTCGGCGACGCCACAAGCTTCCGCTTCGCCGACGGCCTCAGCTGGCCGATGGGCGGCGATAGCGGCCGGACCAGGACCGAGGCCGACATGAACCCCTGGCGCGCCGCCCGGGGCGCCGCCGGACGAATGCCGCCCAACGGCTTTCCGAAGGACAAGCCGTTCGGCTGAAGCGCCGATCGGCTCCCTCCCGTCATCCCCGCGAAGGCCGGGACCTCGGGTCGAGAAGTCTCGGCGGGTCTACCTGAGGTCCCGGGTTGCGCCGGGATGACGGCAGCCGCCCTCGGCCGCAGCGCTGAATGTTCTTGACTTGTTCTAGTTTCCATGCGACACAGGGGGCCTGCCCGAGTCGGCCCGATCAACCGGCGGAGGCGGGGAATCCGGCGTTAGGGGCTTGCCCCGAAGCCGGCGGCCGGCGCGAAGTCATCCGGGAACGTTTGAGCTCGCGTCACCGAAGAGC
>DASVSP010000035.1:0-2781 GCA_036388065.1 Allosphingosinicella sp. | reverse complement strand
TCAGGTATACAACAGAAACGCGAGTGCTACGCGGCCGCTGGCGGCATCGGGCGACAGCGGTGGCCCGGTGTTCATGGGCAACATGATTATCGGGATAGTATATGGCGGCGACAGTGCCGGGAACATGTACATATCTCCCGCCACATTATGGAAGCGGAACATGCCAACGTGTTCGTTTATTGCTCGTGCTGACCAGCGACATGCTTTCCGGCACGCTCAGCAACCCTCCCCAGTTCGAAGGCGAGCCGGCTTCCGGTACGGCGCCTCGAGCCGGATCGGAACGATGCTGATCGGGCGGGACGTGGCCTGAGCGCGAAAAGGGGACAGCCACTGGTGGCGAAAAGGGACAGCCACCAGTGACTGTCCCCATCCACTTACCAGATGCTGACCCGCTGCTCCGGCGGAAGGTACATCTTGTCGCCCGGCTTGACGTTGAACGCCTTGTACCAGGCGTCGACGTTGCGGACGACTCCGTTGACCCGGAATTCGGGCGGGCTGTGCGGGTCGGTGAGGAGCCGCTCGCGAAGCGCGCCTTCGCGCATCTTCGAGCGCCAGCTCTGGCCGTAGGCGATGAAGAATCGCTGGTCGCCGGTGAGGCCGTTCAGGACCTTGGGCTCGCCATGCTGGGCGACGTAGCGGCGATAGGCCGCATAGGCCATTTCCAGGCCGCCGAGATCGCCGATATTCTCGCCCATGGTGAGCTTGCCGTTGATCTTCGTGCCCGGGATCGGCTCATACTGTTCGTATTGCTTGCCGAACTTCTCGGCGCGCTTGGTGAACTCCGCCCCCGAGCTCGCCGACCACCAGTCGCGGATCCGCCCGGTCGCGTCGAACTGCCGCCCCTGGTCGTCGAAGCCGTGTCCGATCTCGTGGCCGATGATCGCACCGATCGAACCGTAGTTGATCGCCGGATCGGCCGCCGGGTCGAAATAAGGCGGCTGCAGGATCGCGGCCGGGAAGGTGATCTGGTTCATCAGCGGGTTGTAATAAGCGTTCACGGTCTGCGGGGTCATGTCCCACAGGGCGCGGTCGACCGGCTTGCCGAGTCGCGAGAGCTGAAGGTCCTGGGCGAACTTCTCGGCCCTCACCGCATTGCCGAGCAGGTCGCCGCGCCGCACCTCGAGGTTCGAATAGTCGATCCACTTGTTCGGATGGCCGATCCGCGGATCGAAGGCGGTGAGCTTGGCGCGCGCCTGCGCCTTGGTCGCCTCATCCATCCAGGGCGAGGCGGCGATCCGGGTCTCCAGCCCGGAGCGCAGGTTGGCGATCAGCTCCGCCATCTGGCGGTTGCTCTCCGCCGGATAATGGCGCTCGACATAGACCCGCCCGACCGCCTCGCCGAGCGATCCGTTGATGATCTGGACTCCGCGCTTCCAGCGCTCGCGCTGCTGGGGAACGCCTCGAAGAGTCTTCGAGAAGAAGTCGAAATTGGCCTGGTCGAAGGCCTTGGGAAGGAAGGCCGAGTGGCTGCTGACGAAGTGGAAGGCGAGATAGTCCTTCCAGGTCGACAGCGGCACCGATTCGAGCATCTTCGCGGTCTCGGTGATCGCGCTCTTCTCGGCGGCGATCACGGTCTCGACGCTTCCCAGGCCGGCGGCGTCGAGGTACATCGGCCAGTCCACCTGCGGCGCGAGCTGGGCGAGCTGGGCGCGGTTCATCGGATTGTAGATCTGCTTGATGTCGCGCTGGCGGGCCGGCTCCCAATGGACCCTTGCAAGCGCCGTCTCGAGCGCGATGATCCGGTCGGCCTTGGCTTCCGGGTCGGCGATCCCGGCGAGCTGCTGCATCCTCGCCACATAGGCGCGATAGGCCTTCCGGATCGTGTCGTATTTCTCGCCCTCGAGCAGATAATAGTCGCGGTTGGGAAGGCCAAGGCCGCCCTGGCCGGCGGCCGCGATGTAGCGGGTCGGATCGGCCGGATCGGGAAGGATCCCGACTCCGATCGGGCTCATGATCCCCGGCTGGGCGAAGGCGCGCAGGAGATCGGCCTTGTTGGAGATCGCCGCGATCCGGCCGAGATGGGGCTTCAAGGGCGCGGTGCCCGCGGCTTCGATCCCGGCCTCGTCCATCCAGCTGGCGTAATAGTCGCCGACCTGCTGGCCGACCTTGCCCGACCGGGTCGGATCCTTGGCGAGGTCCTCGACGATCGCGCGCACCTGGGCCTCGGCCTCCTCGGCGAGAAGCACGCCCGGTCCGGCGCTGGTCCGGTCCGCGGCGATCTGGGTCTTCTTGTCCCAGGCGCCGTTGACGAAGTGCCAGAAGCTGTCGCCCGGCTTCACCGAACGGTCCATGGCGGTCAGGTCGAGCCCGAAATCGCCGAAGCGCGGCTTGCCCGCGGCGGCCGCCGCCGAATGGCCGGAATGGCCGGCATGGCCGCTTTGGGCGAGCGCCGGAGCGGCGGCGGTGCCGAGCAAAAGGGCCGCCGTGAAGGCGAGGCTGAAACTGCGCATATTTGAAATTCCCTCCCTGGCCGAGATTCGACCGTCGTCCCCAGGACTACCAAGGCCGGCGGCAACCGGCAACATTGCACGAGCCGACGGGATAAACGCGCAATTTCAGCGGCCCAGCTCCGGCACCCAGGCCTGCCCGGTGTATCCGAACCGGCCGAAATGGGTCCCGCCCGGGATTCCGTATTCGTCATAGCTGTTGGTGAAGATGGGGTTGCCGTACATGTCGGCGACCTGGATGATCGAGCCCTGGTGGTCGGCCGCGAGCCCCTGGCGCCAGCCATAGACGGCATTGTGGTACCAGGTGATCGGATCGTCGGAGCCCGGGTCGGCG
>DASVSP010000034.1:0-29761 GCA_036388065.1 Allosphingosinicella sp. | reverse complement strand
CAACTTCGGCTCGGCCGCCGTCGATACGGCCGGCGATGCGCCGGACGTGTTAGTGGCGATGAACCCCGCGGCCCTGAAGGTGAATGTCGACGATCTGAAGCCAGGCGGGCTGATCATCGCCGACGAGGGCGAGTTCGGAATCCGCAACCTCGCCAAGGCGGGCTATCAGTCGAACCCGCTCGACGACGGAAGCCTTGGCAAATGGCAGGTCATCCGGCTCAACATCTCGCAGCTCACCCTCGACGCGGTGAAGCCCTTCGGCCTCGGCAACAAGGAGGCGCTCCGCTGCAAGAACATGTGGACCCTCGGCCTCGCGCTCTGGATGTTCGACCGCGACCGCGAGCCGATCGTCCAGTGGCTGCGCTCGAAGTTCGCCAAGGCGGCCGAGCTGGCCGAGGCCAATATCGCAGCGCTTAACGCCGGACACGCTTATGGCGAGACGGCCGAGATCGGCGGCCAGATCCCGCAGCGCCACATCGATCCGGCACCGGCCGAGCCGGGCCTGTACCGGACCGTCACGGGGGCCGAATCGATTTCGCTGGGACTCGTCGCCGGGGCCCGGCTGGCGGGGCTGCCGATGTTCTTCGGCGGCTATCCGATCACGCCCGCCTCGGCGATCCTCCACCACCTGTCGCGCCTCAAGGAATATGGCGTGACGACCTTCCAGGCGGAGGACGAGATCGCCGCCATCGGCTCCGCGATCGGGGCGAGCTATGCCGGGAGCCTCGGGGTCACCTCCTCGTCCGGCCCGGGCATCGCTCTCAAGATGGAGGCGATGGGGCTTGCGATCATGACCGAGCTTCCGCTCGTCATCATCAACTCGCAGCGCGGCGGGCCCTCGACCGGCCTTCCGACCAAGACCGAGCAGTCCGACCTCTACCAAGCGGTCTACGGCCGAAACGGCGACGCTCCGCTCCCGGTGATCGCGGCCCGCTCCCCGGCCGACGCCTTCGACTGCGCGATCGAGGCGTGCCGGATCGCGGTGCAATACATGACTCCGGTCATGCTACTCACCGACGGCTACATCGCCAATGCGGCGGAGCCCTGGCAGGTGCCGGACATGGCGGGATACGAGCCGTTTCCGGTCGTCTTCCACACCGAGCCGCCGGCGGAAGGCGAGGGGGTCAATCCCTATGCGAGGGACGGCAAGCTCGCCCGGGTCTGGATCCGGCCGGGAAGCCCGGGCCTCACCCACCGCATCGGCGGGATCGAGAAGAATGTCGGGACCGGCCATATCGACTACGCCCCGGCCAACCACCAGGCGATGACCGACATCCGCGCCGACAAGGTGCTGGGAGTCGCGCAGTCCATTCCCGAGCAGGAGGTCTGCATCGGCTCGGCCGGAGCGAAGCTGGCCGTGGTCGGCTGGGGCTCGACCTTCGGCCCGATCCACCAGGCCGTGCGCCGCGCGAGGGGCCGGGGCGTCGACGTCGCCCATATCCACATCCGTCACATCTGGCCGCTTCCGAGGAATCTAGGCGATTTGCTGAGGTCTTACGAGCGGATCATCGTTCCGGAAATGAACAAGGGGCAATTGAAGACGCTGCTCCGCGACCAGTATCTGGTCGACGCCCGGCCGGTGAACAAGGTCTCGGGCCAGCCCTTCAAGATCGCCGAGATCGAAGCGGCCATCGAGGAGGCGCTGCGATGATGGACCCCCGCGTCATCCCGGCGAAAGCCGGGACCTCAGGACAAGAAATCTCGGCGGGTCTTCCCGAGGTCCCGGCTTTCGCCGGGATGACGGACGGGCGGATCTTCACCACATCGCCATCGAGGGCAGCATGAACGAACTGACCAAGCTGACGCCCAAGGATTTCGCCACCGACCAGGAGGTGCGCTGGTGTCCCGGCTGCGGCGACTATGCTGTCCTGAAGGCGGTCCAGCGGACCATGCCTGAGCTCGGAGTGCGGCCCGAGAACACCGTCTTCGTCTCCGGCATCGGCTGCTCGAGCCGCTTTCCCTATTACATGGAGACCTTCGGCTTCCACACCATCCACGGCCGCGCGCCGAGCTTCGCGACGGGGATCAAGCTTGCCCGGCCCGAGCTCGACGTGTGGATCATCACCGGCGACGGCGACGCTCTGTCGATCGGCGGCAACCACACGATGCACGTGCTTCGCCGCAACCTCGACTGCCAGATATTGCTGTTCAACAACGAGATATACGGCCTTACCAAAGGCCAATATTCGCCGACCAGCCGGGCCGGGACTCGGTCGCCTTCGACCCCGTTCGGGTCGGTCGACCGGCCGGTGAGCCCCTGCGCCTTCGCTCTCGGCTCGGGCGCGCGGTTCATCGCCCGCGCGATCGACGTCCACAAGGCACTGCCCGAGGTCCTCAAGGCCGCCCACGCCCACAAGGGCGCGAGCTTCGTCGAGATCTACCAGAATTGCATCGTCTACAATGACGACGTCTTCGCGCCCTTCACCGCCAAGGAGAATAGCGGGCGGCAGCTCTGGCTGAAGGCGGGCGAGCCGATGCTGTTCGAGGGCGGCTCGCGCGGGATCGCTCTCGACCGCGAGGCGCTGGCTCTCAAGGTCGTCGACGTCGAGGGCGGCGACTGGCAGTCCGCCGGAGTGCTGGTCCACGATCCGCGGAACCGCTCGGTGGCGCACATGCTGGTGGAGATGCCGTCAGGCGCCTTCCCGACCGCTTTGGGGGTCCTGTACGAGGATCCGGCGCCGACCTTCGAAAGCGCGGTGGTCCGCCAGAACGAGGAAGCGGCCGCGGGCAAGAAGGCCGACCTTCAGGCCCTGGTCTCGAAGGGCCAGAGCTGGATGGTGACGAAGGAACCGCACGTCATTTGACGCGAAGCGTCATCCCGGCGAAGGCCGGGATCTCGGGGACGCCCGCCGAGACTTCTTGTCCCGAGGCCCCGGCTTTCGCCGGGGTGACGGCTTCTACTCGGCCTTCTTCGCCGCCACCTTGCGATCGTTGCTCCGGGCCAGCAGGTAGAGCAGGGGCGAGAGGCCGAGCACGACGCCCATCACGGTGCCCATCGTCTGCCCGATGACTTTCCCCGAATCCGGGCTCGAACCGGGCGAGCTCGCGGCCATGCCGGCCAGGTACCACCACAAGCCCGCGAGCATGAGCTCGATCAGCAGCAGCGCCAGGATCGTCCTTTTGGTTCTCGTCACTTCGTTACCCCCTCAGCCCCGGCGCGATGATAACAGGTCCGGAACAATCCGTCATCCCGGCGAAGGCCGGGACCTCAGGTCGAGAAGTCTCGGCGGGTCTCCCAGAGGTCCCGGCTTTCGCCGGGATGACGCTTGCGCTGTCCGCGCAACCCGGCCACCAAGCCCGCCATGAACCAGCAGCCCCGCGGGCGCCATCTCGTCGCCGCCGACCGCCGTTTCGCCACCGGCGGCGGGCGGCTCGCGCGCCTGCTTTCGGGGAGCTTCTCGAGAATCCTCGGCCGGATCGACGGCGGGCTCGAGCAGGGCGCGATCGAGGCGGTGCTGCCGGACGGATCGAAGCGGATCCTCGGCGGCCGCCGGCCCGGGCCCAGGCCCGTCGTTCACCTGCACAGCTGGCGGGCGCTCGCCCGGCTGATCAGCTCGGGATCGGTCGGCTGGTACAAGGCCTGGGAGCAGGGCGAATGGTCGTCGCCCGACCCGGTGCCCCTGTTCGAACTCTTCATGCTGAACGCCGAAAGCCTCGGAGCGACCGCCCGAGCCAAGGGGCTGTTCCGGCTGGTCAACAGCATCGCCCACCGCTTCCGCTCGAACGACAAGAAGGGCGCCCGCGAGAACATCTCCCACCATTACGACCTCGGCAACGACTTCTACCGGGCCTGGCTGGACCCGGGCATGACCTATTCGAGCGCGGTGTTCGCCGAGCCGATCTCCGGCTCGGAGCCGCTCGAGGCGGCCCAGATTCGAAAGCTTCGGCTCCTGCTCGACCGCCTCCACCTGAGGCCCGGCCAGCGGCTTCTCGACATTGGCTGCGGCTGGGGCTCACTCGCCGAGATCGCGGCGCGCGAATATCGGGTGGAAGTGAACGGCCTCACCTTGTCCGCCGAGCAGAAGGCCCTGGCCGAGCGTCGGCTGGAGACGGCTTGCCTCGGCCGGCAATGCGCGATCGAGCTTACCGACTATCGCGACGCGCAGGGTCAGTTCGACGCGGTCGCGAGCGTCGAGATGGTGGAGGCGGTGGGCCGGGATTACTGGCGGGTCTATCTCGACAGCATCGCCCGGGTCCTGAAACCGGGCGGGCGGGCGGCGCTTCAGTTCATCTCGATCCGCGAGCCCTTGTTCGACGATTATGCCGCCAATGCCGACTTCATCCAGACCTACATCTTCCCGGGCGGGATGCTGGTCAGCGAATCGCGCCTGGAGGCTCTGGCCAATGAAGCCGGCCTCGTCTGGAAGGATCGCGAGGGCTACGGCCTCCATTATGCCGAAACCCTGAAGCGCTGGCGCGCCCGCTACGACGAGGCGGTTGAGGAGGGGCGGCTTCCGGCGGGCTTCGACGAGCCCTTCCACCGGCTATGGCGCTATTACCTGATGTATTGCGAGGGCGGTTTTCGAGGCGGCGGGATCGACGTCGCCCAGGTGACCTTGGTGAAGGGGTAGGGGGAGGGGGCTCGGACACGCTCGGCCTGAACGGGGAGGGAGGGCTTCGACAGGCTCAGCCCGAACGGATGGAGCGCGCATACGAAGTTTCGATACCGTTCGGGCTGAGCTTGTCGAAGCCGTCCTTTCCTCTACTCCCGAACCTCCAACCTCTCGCCGGTCTCGAAATCGCGCCTCAGCAGCTGTACCATCGCCTGCGCCACCGCACCCGGGGGCTTGAGCGTTGCCGGATCCTCGCCCGGGAAGGCTCGGGCGCGCATCGTGGTGGCGGTGGCTCCGGGGTCGACGATCGCGACCCGGACCTGGGACACGTTCCTCACTTCCTCCGCATAGCTCAGCGCCAGGGTCTCCAGCGCCGCCTTGGAGGCCCCGTAGGCGCCCCAATAGGCCCGCGCACGGCGGCCGACGCTCGAGGTGACCGCGAGCAGACGCCCGGCCTCGCTCTTGCGCAGCAGGGGATCGAAGGCGGCGATCAGCGTCTGGCTGGCGAGCACGTTCATGGTCAGGACCCGGCTGAACTCCTTGCCGTCGATCTGGGCGACGGGGGTCAGCGAGCCCAGGGTCGCCGCGTTGAGCAGGAGGATGTCGAGCTTGCCCCAGCGCTCGGCGACGGCCGTCGCCAGCTTCGCGATGCTGTCGGTCTCGATCAGGTCGAGCGGGGCGATGGTGGCGGTGCCGCCCGCCTGGTGGATCCGGTCTTCCGCCGCTTCGAGGTCCGCGGCGGTCCGCGCCGTGAGGACGACGTGGGCTCCGGCGGCTGCGAGCGCCTCGGCGGTTGCCGCTCCAATGCCTCGGCTCGCGCCGGTGACGAGGGCGATCTGCCCGTGGAGGAAAGGTTCGGTCATGTGCGGCCTGTAGGGAGAAAGGGAGGGCTTCGACAAGCTCAGCCCGAACGGAGTTACGGCGATGAGGCCTCACCCGTTCGGGCTGACCCTGTCGAAGCCTCCTCCTTCCCTCTAGCCGTATCTTTCCGCCAGCAGCGCGAGCTGGTCGGGCGCCTCGATATCTTCCTGGTCGGTCAGCCGGGTCGGATAGGCGCCGGTGAAGCAGGCGTCGCAATATTGCGGCTGGGAATCGTCGCGCATGTCCTCGCCCAGCGCCCGGTAGAGCCCGTCGATCGAGACGAAGGCCAGGCTGTCGGCCTTGATATAGTCGTTCATCTGCGGAACGTTCATCTGCGCGGCGAGCAATTTGGCGCGGTCGGGCGTGTTCACCCCGTAGAAGCAGCTGTGCCGGGTCGGAGGCGAGGCGATCCGCATATGGACCTCGCGCGCCCCGGCCTCGCGGAGCATCTGGACGATCTTGAGCGAGGTCGTGCCGCGGACGATCGAATCGTCGATCAGGACCAGCTTCTTGCCCTGGATGAGGGCGCTGTTGGCGTTGTGCTTGAGCTTGACGCCGAGGTGGCGGACCGTGTCGCTGGGCTGGATGAAGGTGCGGCCGACATAATGGGAGCGGATGATCCCGAGCTCGAACGGGATCCCGCTCTCCTGGGCGTAGCCGATCGCGGCGGGGACTCCGCTGTCGGGCACCGGCACGACATAATCGGCCTCGACCGGGTTCTCGCGGGCGAGTTGGGCTCCGATCGCCTTCCTCACCTCGTAGACCGAGGCTCCGTCGAGGACGCTGTCGGGCCTCGAGAAATAGATATGCTCGAAGATGCACGGCCTCGGCCGGACATCGGCGAACGGCCGGTGCGAGCGCACGCCCTGGGCGGAGACGATGACGATCTCGCCCGGCTCGACGCTCCGGATATAGGTCGCCCCCACGACGTCGAGAGCGACCGTCTCCGAGGCGAAGATGTAGGAATCGCCGAGCCGGCCCATGACGAGGGGACGGACTCCGAGCGGGTCGCGGCAGGCGATCATCCCTTCGGTGGTCAGGCAGATCAGCGAATAGGCGCCCTCGACCTGCTTGGCTGCGTCGATCAGCCGGTCGAGAAGGGTCCGGTAGGTCGAGGTCGCGACGAGGTGGATTAGGACCTCGGTATCGGAGGTCGACTGGAAGATCGACCCGCGCCGGTTGAGGTCGCGCCTGACCCGGACGGCGTTGGAGATATTGCCGTTATGGGCGACCGCGAAGCCGCCGGAGGCAAGCTCGGCGAAGAGCGGCTGGACGTTTCGAAGAGCCGTCTCGCCGCTCGTCGAATAGCGGACGTGGCCGATCGCGGCGGGCCCTGCGAGTCGGCGGATGATCTCCGCGGTGTCGAAATTGCCGGCGACGTGGCCCATCGCCCGGTGCGAATGGAAGTTGCGGCCGTCGAAGCTGGTGATCCCCGCCGCTTCCTGGCCGCGATGCTGGAGGGCGTGGAGACCCAAGGCGACCACCGCGGAGGCGCTGTCGGAGCCCCAGATTCCGAACACTCCGCATTCTTCGCGGAGCTTATCGTCGTCAAATGGATGCGTGGTCAGCATTCGAGAAACGCCCGCTCGTTCGTTGATTTGCCCCGTACGGCATATAGGGAAGGGGTGGCGGCTTGTCGCCCCGCCCGGCTTAATTTGATGTGGATAATGGAACGGCTTGCCCCGTCGCGAATCTTGCCTTGGGACCGGCTATGAAAAAGACACTCGTCATCCTCCTCCTTCTGGCCGCCTGCGGGCGGGACGACCCGGCGGCCGAGAATCGGGCCGCGCCCGGGCCGGGCGCTCCCGCGGCGTCGAAATCGATCTCGCCCAATGCCGGCGGGTCGGCGCAAACCCGGCTGGCCGGCCTCTACGAGGGAGGTTCGGGCGCCCAGAAAAATCAGATGTGCATCGTCGAGAAAGGCGGCGGCGCCCAGTTCGGGCTGCTCGTCTGGGGCGGAAACCTGAGCAGCTGCTCGGGCGCCGGGCGGGCGGAGCGAAAGGGCGACCGCCTGACCCTGACGATGACCGGCGACGAGACCTGCACGATCGACGCGAGGCTCGAGGACGGAGTCGTCACTCTTCCGGCGAAGCTTCCTCTGGGCTGCGCTTATTATTGCGGAGCGAGGGCGAGCTTCGCAGGGGCGAGCTTGACCCGCACTGGCGCGGACGTGAAGAAGGCGACCGACATAGCGGGCGACCCGCTCTGCGACTGAAATCCTCCCCGCGATTTCGCGGGGAGGGGGACCGCGCGAAGCGCGGTGGAGGGGCCCTTCTGACTGAGAAGAACCCCTCCACCAGGCTTCGCCTGGTCCCCCTCCCCGGCAAATGCCGGGGAGGACTTCTTGACGTTGACGTGAACGTAAACTACCTCTTCGCCATGTCGCAAGCGCTCCATTCGGACTTCGCAACGCCCGAATCCGGCGGAAAATCCTATACCATCACCGATCTTTGCGAGGAGTTCTCGGTCACTCCGAGGGCGCTTCGTTTCTACGAGGACGAAGGGCTGATCTCGCCTCAGAGGCACGGACTCTCCCGGGTCTATGGCTGGCGCGACCGGGCTCGCCTCGCCTGGATCCTTCGCGGCAAGAGGGTCGGCTTCAGCCTCGCCGAGATCCGCGAGATGATCGACCTCTACGACCTGGGCGACGGCCGGGCCTCGCAGCGCCGGGTGACCCTCGAGAAATGCCGCGGCCGGATCGACCATCTCACCAAGCAGCGCGCCGACATCGACGCCACCATCGCCGAGCTCGAGAAGTTCATCGCCATGGTCGAGGCGGCGGATTCGGGGGGCCATTAGGCGGACGCCTGATCGGTCAGGTTGAATTGAGTTTCCGTTCGGGCTGAGCCTGTCGAAGCCCTTCCCTTGCGAGCCCCGGGAAAGGAGAGGGCTTCGACAAGCTCAGCCCGAACGGTTGGACGTTACCGAGTTCAGATACGCAGAGGAAATCTCATGCCCAGCTACACCGCCCCAGTCCGCGAGACCCGCTACGTCCTCGAAGAGGTGCTCGGGATCGATCGCTATTCCAACCTTCCGGGCTTCGAGAATGCCACGCCCGACATGATCGAGGCGATCCTGACCGAAGGCGGGCGCTTCGCCTCCGAAGTGCTCGCGCCCCTCAACCGGATCGGCGACGAGGAAGGCTGCATCCGCCATCCGGATGGTAGCGTCTCGACCCCGCCGGGCTTCAAGGACGCGTGGGATCAGTTCACCGCCGGCGGCTGGACGACGCTTTCGGCGCCCGAGGAATATGGCGGCCAGGGCCTTCCGCAGGTCGTCGGGACCGCGGTCACCGAATATCTGCTCTCCGCGAACCAGGCATTCGAAATGTATCACGGCCTCACCGCGGGAGCCGTCGCCTCGATCCTCACCAAGGGCTCGGACGAGCAGAAGGCGAAATATTTGCCCAACATGGTGGCCGGCAAATGGACCGGCACGATGAACCTCACCGAGCCGCATTGCGGAACCGATCTCGGGCTGCTTCGCACCCGCGCAGTCCCGCAGGGCGCTCTGACCGACGGAGTCGCTCAAAGCTACGCGATCAGCGGCACCAAGATCTTCATCTCCTCGGGCGAGCATGACCTGGCCGAGAACATCATCCATCTCGTCCTGGCCAAGATCGAGGGCGCCCCGGACAATGTGAAGGGCATCTCGCTGTTCATCGTCCCGAAGCGGATCCTCGACGACAACGGCACCCTAATCGCAAACGGAGTCTCGTGCGGGTCGATCGAGCACAAGATGGGAATCCACGGCAATTCGACCTGCGTGATGAACTATGACGAGGCCGAGGGCTATCTCGTCGGCGAGCCCGAAAAGGGCCTGGCCGCGATGTTCATCATGATGAACGCCGCGCGCCTTGGAGTGGGCCTGCAGGGCCTCGCCCAGGGCGAGGTCGCCTACCAGAACGCGGTCGCCTATGCGAAGGACCGGAGGCAGGGCCGGGCGCTGGTGCCGGACCAGCGCGATCCCGCCGCCAAGGCCGACCCGATCATCGTCCATCCCGACGTGCGCCGGATGCTGATGGAGATGAAGGCGCTCAACGAGGCGGCCCGGGCGCTCGTCCTGTGGGGGGCGCTCCAGGTCGACATCTCGCGCCGCGCCCAGACCGAGGAGGAGCGCGAGGCCGCGTCCGACCTGCTCGGCCTGCTCACGCCCGTGATCAAGGGCTATATGACCGACCAGGGCTTCAAGGTCGCGGTCGACGCCCAGCAGATCCACGGCGGCCACGGCTATATCCGAGAATGGGGAATGGAGCAGTTCGTCCGCGACGCCCGGATCGCCCAGATCTACGAAGGCACCAACGGGATCCAGGCGCTCGACCTGGTCGGCCGAAAGCTCGGAGCCAATGGCGGCCGCGCGATCCAGGCGTTCCTCAAGCTCCTCGCCGGGGAGATCGCCGAAGCGAAATCCTTCACTGCCTTTGCAGGGGAGGGGGACCATGCGCAGCATGGTGAAGGGGCCTCGGCGCCCGCCGAAGTCGCCGCCGCCCTGGAGAAAGGCGTCGCCGACCTTCAGACCGCGACGATGTGGCTGATGCAGAACGGAATGACCAACGCCAACCACGCGGGCGCCGCGGCCTATCCCTACATGACGCTCACCGGGATCGTCTGCATCGGCCTGATGTGGCTTCGAATGGCCAAGGCGAGCAGCTCCGCCTTGGCCAACGGCGCCGAGGACAAGGCCTTCCACGAAGCCAAGCTCGTCACCGCCCGCTTCTTCGCCCAGCGGATGATGCCGGAGACGGGATCGCTGAGGCGCCAGATCGAAGCGGGCTCGGATACCCTGATGGCGCTTCCGGCGGAGGCGTTCTAGCTGTCGGCCGCTGAGGCGGGGCTGGGTCCAGGAGCCCTTCGTCCTCATGGACGAGGCACACTCATTACGACTGGCGCTGCGTTCACGGTCTGCGTGGCCAGCGGAAAATGGGCTGTGCTAAGAATGGTGAATGAGAAAAAAAGCGCTTCCAGCTTCCCTGGTGGCGGAGGAGTGGCCGACTGCTCCGACGCTGCTGCAGCCCCTCTGGCAGGCGGAGCTGGAGGCGATGGACCTGGTTTCCCGGAGTGGGACTCTCACCTGGGTCGTTGAGCCGGACGGGACACGCGCCCGGATGCGCGGCGCGTTCGTGGCATGGCTGCTCAAGAACTACGAACAGTTGGCGGCTGAAAAGTCCGCGGCGAAATTCATTGGGGTCGCCGTCGTCGGCGTGATCGATTTGAATTTCGCCCAGGCGCTGACGGCAGTCGGTTTCGACAATTGCGAGATTCCCGATGGCCTGCGCCTGTTTTCCGGGCATTTGAAGAATCTCGAATTCAGACATTGCACCGTCGGTGCGCTTGGTCTGGGCCAGTGTGCCGTCGATAACTCTCTCGCGCTTTTCCATACCCGGGTGTCAGGCGCGATGAATTTGTTCGGGGCTACGATCGGCGGGTCGTTCAGTATCAACAGCTGCGAGATCGCTCCGGCGCAGATCGTTGCGATCTTCGGCAACATGCTGAAGGTCGGACATATCGGTATTTCCGATAGTTCGATCAGCGGACGGCTGTCGCTGGTCCAAGCGACGATAGACGGCGATCTATCGCTGAGTGCCGTCCTGCTGTCCCCCGGGGGATTGGCATTGCACGCCGATGGCCTGAAAGTCGGCTCCCGTCTCTTCCTCGCCGCATCCACCCGCATCACCGGCAGTGTGAGCCTCATTGGCGCCCGTATCGGCGGCGAGATAAACGCCGGCCTGCTTCGCATCGTGGGATCAGGTGACGAGGTGGCCCTGGAGCTGCGCCGCTCGCGCGTCGGCGGCGCGATTCATCTCGCAGGGGCCTCCGTGACCGGAGGCGTCTCTCTGATAGCCTGTGAGGTGCAAGGCGACCTGATGCTCGGCGGTGCCGACATCTGCTCCTCGATGCCGATCGCCCTCGACCTTCGCTCGGCGAAATTGCGGGGCGCCTGCTTCTTCGACGACGGGTTCAGGATTGACGGAAAGGTTTCGATTTACGGTTCCGAGATCGGAGGCGAGCTGTCGCTGCGCGACTCCAGCTTCGGCGCGGGTGCAGATGTCAGGCGGACGCGGATCAGCGCCGTCCACCTTGCCGCAGGGTTTTCCAGCAGGAGGTTCCTGGATTTCTACGGAAGCAAGATCGCCGGTGATTTCACGATCATTGGGGTGTCGCTGGACGCCGCCGCTTGGATCCTGCTGAATTCCGCCGAGGTGGGCGGAACGCTGCATGTGGACAAGAGTGATACGGCGGCATCGATCGAGGCGGTCGGCGCGACGTTGGGCGGGATCAAAGTGAGCGACTCCCAGGTGGGCGGCCCGAAGGCCGTCGCACTGCAGCTTAGAAATGCGCACATTCGACAGTCCCTGTCGATCGATCACGCTCACATTCGCGGCGGTATCTCGCTGACGAACGCGGAGGTGGACGGAGATGTGGCCTTTTCCGACTATCGACTGGAAGCGGGCGAGGCACCTTTCGCGTTCGACGCGACCGGCGCCGTGATCAAGGGAGCCTACCGCACGAAGGATCGGCGAGGCGTCGTGCAAGGCTCCATCGGCCTGCGGAATTGCCGCGTCGGATCCATGGAAGATGCGGTGGACACTTGGCCTTGGACAGGCGGTCTCGAGCTCGACGGGCTCGTTTATGATCGTATGCCGGGCGCGTCCGCGGCGGATCGCCTGCAGTGGATCCGGCTTCAGTCGCAATTTCACGCGCAGCCCTATGAACAGTTGACCAAATTGCTGCGGGGACGGGGGGACCACGCCGAGGCTTCCAACGTCGCAATCGAAAAGTGGCGTAGGCGGCGAGCGATGGGGCTGGATACGTCCTGGCAGAGATTTTGGGATTACTTGCTCGATTTGCTCTCGGGCTACGGATATCGTCCGATAAGGCCTCTACTGTCACTCATCACTTTGTTTGCTGTAGGAGCAATCGTTTTTCAGATCGGTCGAAGCGAAGGCGTTTTTTGTCCGGCAGATACGCTGCGACAGGCTACTCCCTGTGTAGTCAAGCCGGCGCACCCTACCTTCAACCCCGTCATCTACTCTCTTGAAACTTTGGTCCCGGTAGGTGACTTCGGACAGAAGCGCACATGGATCATCAGAGGAGACAGAAGCGCTTCGATTTGGATCACGATTTATTCCGTATTTCATCGAGCGCTCGGCTGGCTGTTCGCGCTCCTTGTTGCGTTGGCTCCCACGAACATTCTTCGGCGGGAGTAGACACTGGGTCGGCAAGCCTGCGCACCGCACAGGGCGCTCAGGCTCGACACCCGTTGAGCCGCGCCTCGCGTTGCTCCCTGGTCATTGCCAGAGCTCAGGCCCACGCCCACGCCCGCGCCCACGCCCACGCCCGCGCCCACGCCTCCCCACAGGTCGGCCCGATCCGCCGCTCGATGCTGACCATGCGGCCCGAGAGCGCCCGCCCGTAGACGGCTACGGTGCTTCGGCACAGACTTTTGTCGGCACCGCCCGATCGGTGGAACCGGATCGCGTGCTTCCGGTTGGCGGTGCTCCAGCCTTCGAGGAGCCCGACGTGAGCGAAGATCCCAAGCCGCCTTTCCCCGACCAGCCGCAACCGATGCCGGGCCTCACCCAACGAATGAGTCCGGTGCCGGACCACGGCGAAGAGAGCTATCGCGGCTCCGGGCGGCTTGAGGGCAAGAAGGCGATCGTCACAGGGGGCGACAGCGGCATCGGGCGAGCCGTCGCGATCGCATTCGCGCGCGAGGGAGCGGACCTGCTCATCTCCTATCTCCCGCAAGAGGAGGAGGATGCGCAGGCGGTCAAGGCTCTGGTCGAGGAGGCGGGGCGGACCTGCATCCTCTTTCCGGGGGACATAGCGGGCGCCGACCATTGCCGGGCCCTGGTGGCCCGGGCCGCGGAGGAATTCGGGCGGATCGACATCCTCGTCAACAACGCGGCTCACCAGGACACCTTCTCCGCCATCGAGGAGATAGACGAGAAGGAGTGGGACTATACCTTCGCGGTCAACATCCACGCGATGTTCTACCTGACCAAGGCGGCGGTGGCCCACATGAAGCCGGGCGCCTCGATCATCAACACGACGTCCGTCCAGGCCGACGATCCCAGCCAGGAGCTGCTCGCTTACGCGTCGACCAAGGGCGCGATCCAGAACTTCACCGGCGGCCTCGCCCAGATGCTTGCGGAGCGCGGAATACGCGCCAATTGCGTCGCTCCGGGCCCGATCTGGACTCCGCTCATCCCGGCGACGATGCCGAGCGAAAAGGTGAAGAGCTTCGGCGAGCAGGTGCCGATGAAGCGGCCCGGCCAGCCGCGCGAGCTCGCGCCGGTCTACGTCATGCTTGCGAGCGACGAGGCCAGCTACATTTCCGGAGCGACGATCGCTGTGACCGGAGGGAAGCCGATCCTCTGAGCAAGCCACCCGTCATTCCGGCGATGACGGTGCAAATGTTCTTGACATGTTCTCACAATTGTGCGACACGGGAGGCCTGCCCGAGTCGGCTTCGGATCCACCGGCCAGGGCAGGGAATCGGCGGAAGGGGCTCGCCTCCGAAGCCGGCGGCCGGCGCGAAGTCATCCGGGAACGTTTGAGCTCGCGTCACTGCGAAGAGCTGAAAAATGCATATGGTCCTCCCGACGGAATCGTCCCGCTCGAAGAGCGGGCGGAGCCGAAGGGGCCCCGCTCCCTGGCAACGGGGAGCCGCGCGAACCACCTCAAAGCCTTCCTTAGGGAAGGTACGGGACCTGACGGCTCTTCGAAAAGTCTGGACGCTTTCGAGTAACGACGAAAGCAGCAAATAAGTCGTCCAGTCCCGGGTGCCGGTGGTTGGGACGCGCCGGCCGAACCTTCCCCCGTTTCCAGCGGACGCACCCGCGCGCCCGCGTCACATCCCGTCATCTCGGCGAAAGCCGGGACCTCGGGTCGGAAAGTCGCGGCGGGTCTCCCCGAGATCCCGGCTTCTGCCGGGATGACGATGAAGCCAGCCCCCCGCCGTGATCCCGCCGGCGTGACCTGGTCGCGCCCGTGCGGGTCGAAACGTGGGAATCGAGGCTAGCCCGCCTGCTTATGTGCAGTCCCCGCCTCCGCGCCCCGGTCCATCACCACGCCTTCGAAATTGGCGATCGGGCCGGGCCTGCTGATCCAATAGCCCTGGACCTGGTCGCAGCCTTCGGCGCGGAGCGCCTCGAGCTGCTCGGGCGTCTCGACTCCTTCCGCGACGACCGGCATTCCGAGGCCCCGGCCAAGTCCGATCACCGAGCGGATGATCGCCCTTGCCTGAGGATTCTCGATCATGTCGCGGATGAAGCTCTGGTCGATCTTGACCTTGTCGAAGGGAAACATCCGGAAATAGCTCAAGGACGAATAGCCGGTCCCGAAGTCGTCCATCGAAATCTGGACTCCGAGGGCCTTCAGCCGCTCGAGTATGGCGATCGCCCTTTCGGCGTCCTTGATCAGCAGCCCTTCGGTTACCTCGAGCTCGAGCCGGGCGGGGTCGAGCCCGGTCTCGGCCAGTATGGCTTCGACCTCGGCGGCGAGATCGCCCTGGGTGAACTGGACGGGCGACAGGTTGACCGAGAGCTTGAGCGCGGGAGTCCACCGCGCCGCCTCGGCGCAGGCCTCGCGGAGCACCCACGCGCCGAGCTTCAGGATGAATCCGCTTTCCTCGGCGAGGGGGATGAAGGTCGCCGGGCCGATCGCTCCCAATTGCGAGTGGCTCCAGCGAAGGAGCGCCTCGAAGCCGAGGATGGAGCCGCTCTCGAGGTCGGCGAGCGGCTGGTAGTGGACGGTGAGCTCGCCTCGACCGATCGACTGCCTCAAGTCCGCCTCGAGCTGACGGCGGCGGCGGAGCGCCTCGTCCATCGCAGCCTCGTAGAAGCGGGCGGTTCCCCGGCCGTCCGCCTTTGCCCGGTAGAGCGCCATGTCGGCATTCTTGACCAGGCTTTCAGGATCGGCGGCGTCGGCCGGGAAGAGTGCTACCCCGACGCTGGCGCTGATCCTCACCCTGTCCTGGCCGATGGCGAACGGCTCGGCCAGGGCGTCGACCACCCGCTGTGCGAGAAGCCCGGCGTGGCCGGGCTGGTCGCCGCCGGCCTGGACGACCGCGAACTCGTCGCCGCCGAGGCGGGCGACAAGCTCGTGGCCGCGAACGCAGGCCCTCAGCCGCTGGGCGGCGGCGATCAGCAGGGCGTCGCCGGCCGGATGGCCGTAAATGTCGTTGACCGCCTTGAAACCGTCGAGGTCGACGCACAGGATCGCGACATTGTCGGCGCTCTCGCCGGCCTTCGCCACGGCACCGGCCAGATGGTCGGCGAAGACGGCCCGGTTGGGAAGCCCGGTCAACGAGTCGTGGAAGGCGAGGTGGGCGATCCGTTCCGCCGCCTCCTTGCGCTCGGAAATGTCGCGCACGGCGAGGATCCGCAGGTCGGCGCCGCGCCACGCGAGCGGGCGAAGGAGGAGCTCGACCTCGCGAGTCTCGCCGTCCGCTCTAAGCAGCCTGCACTCCACCGGCGGCGCGTCCCGGGCCGTCGACAGGGTCGCGAGATTGACCTCGATGAGAAGGTCGGAGAGCCGTTCCGGCGCATCGCCGAGGCTTTCGAAGCCGGCGAGGCCGAGGAAGCTCCGGTTGGCGTCGACGAGGCGCTCGCCGTCGATCACCACCAGGCCCTCCACCGCGGCGTCGGCGAAGGTTCTGAGCCGCCGAGCCTCCTCGATCGCGTTGCTGGCGAGCTTGCGGTCGAACAGCACCATGAGGAATCCGATGGCGAGGATGACCAGGGCCATTGCGGCCACGGCGAGCGTGAGCACGTCCGGATCGATCGCCGCGGCCGGCACTTCGAGGCTTGAATCCGGATGAATGGATGCGGCGGCCATGGCGGTGAAGTGAAGTCCGCAGATGGCGAGGGCGAACAGCAAGGCGGGCCGCCAGGGAAGCAGCTGGGGTCTTCGCCGGTGCTCGCCCAGGGCGGCGACGCTCAGCGCGACTCCCAGGGCCACCGAGGCGAGGACCATCGTCCCGTCCCAGGCGAACCGTCCGGGCAGGTTGACCGCGGCCATTCCGGCATAATGCATGGCGCCGATCCCGGCGCCGATGACAGTCCCGGCCAGCAAGGTGCCGAGTCGGCCGCCGCGCAAGGCCAGGGTCCAGCCGGCGCCCGTGATCATGACGGCGGCGGCGATCGACAGCAGGGTCAGCTCAAAATCGTAGCCGATCGGCAGATTGGGCCGGTAGGCGAGCATCGCGATGAAATGGGTCGCCCAGATACCGGTGCCGGCGACGAAACCGGCGAGCGCGGTCCAGGCCCAGGGCCGGGTGCGGGCCCGCCGCGCCTGCTCGAAAATGGAGAAAGCGGTGAAGGCCGCGAGAAGGCAGATCGTGCCGGCGACCAGGACGAGCCGAAAATCATGTTCGCCCGTGATACAGGCATAGACCCGAAGCATTCTTGCACCCGCCCGTGAAGGGGCGCGTTATGGGGCGCGGAAGGTGAAGAAGGCGTAAAGCATCACGGCAGGCTTAATGCCGCTCGCGGATCGCGGTGAAGGTCACGCCCGGCCAGTCCTGCTGGAATCGGCCGAGCTCCCAATCGTTGCGGATGAGCAGGACGGCCGCGCCGTCGGCATCCTCGGCGAGGCTCGGGCGCAGGGTGTCGGCGAGCCGCTTCATCTGGTCCGGATCGGCATCGATCCACCGCGCGATCTCCCAGGGGCTCGGCTCGAAGCCCAGCTTCAACCCGTATTCCGACTCCATCCGGGTCGCGAGAACGTCGAGCTGCAGCGCTCCGACGACTCCGACGATCCAGCCGGTGCCGATCGCCGGCTTGAAGATACGGACGACCCCCTCCTCGGCGAGGTCCTGCAGGCCCCGGCGCATCTGCTTCGACTTCATCGGATCGTCGAGGCGGACCCGGCGAAGGATCTCGGGCGCGAAGTCGGGGAGGCCGGTGAAGGCGATGTCGCCATTCTCGGAGAGCGTGTCGCCTACCCTCAAGGTGCCGTGATTGGGAATCCCGACGATGTCGCCGGGCCGGGCGAGCTCGGCCAGCTCGCGGTCCCGGGCGAAGAAGGTGATCGGATTCTGGATCGAGATCGACTTGCCCAGCCGGGGATTGGCGAGCTTCATCCCGCGCTTGAGGCTTCCCGAGCAGATTCTAAGGAAGGCGACCCGGTCGCGGTGATTGGGGTCCATGTTCGCCTGGACCTTGAAGACGAAACCGGAGCAGAGCGGAGCGTCCGGGGAGACGGGCCCGGAACGCGCGGGCTGAGGCCCCGGCGGCGGAGCGCAGGCGGCAAGGCCGTCGAGCAGGTCGGCGGTGCCGAACTCCCGGAGGGCCGACCCGAAATAGACCGGGGTCAGGTCTCCGGCCAGGAAGGCGCCGAGGTCCCATTCCGGATAGGCGGCGAGCGCCAGGCCGGCTTCCTCCCTGAGGCGATCGACGGCCTCGGCCGGAAGCAGCCCGTCGAGCTCGGGATCGTCGAGCCCGCTGAGCTCGACGCTTTGGGCTGGCGCGATTCCCTCGCTTCGATCGGCAAGGCGAAGCCGGTGGTCGGCAAGGTCGTAGAGACCGTGGAAGAGGCCGCCCATCCCGGCCGGCCAGTTGCGCGGGCAGACGTCGAGCTGGAGGGTCTCGGCGATCTCGTCGAGCAATGCGAAGGGGCTCAGCCCCTCGCGGTCGACCTTGTTGACGAAGGTGATGATGGGGATGTTGCGAAGCCGGCAGACTTCGAACAGCTTCCTGGTCTGGGCCTCGATGCCCTTGGCGGCGTCGATCACCATGATCGCGCTGTCGACCGCGGTCAGGGTTCGGTAGGTGTCTTCCGAGAAATCCTGGTGCCCGGGCGTGTCGAGCAGGTTGAAGAGGATTCCGGACCGCTCGAAGGTCATCACCGACGAGGTGACGGAAATACCGCGCTGCTGCTCGATCGCCATCCAGTCCGAGCGGGCGCGGCGGCGGTCGCCCCGGGCCCGGACCTCGCCGGCCTCGTGGATCGCACCCGCTGCGTAGAGCAGCTTCTCGGTCAGGGTCGTCTTGCCGGCGTCCGGGTGCGAGATGATCGCGAAGGTGCGCCGCTCGAGGGCCGCGTGGCTCATTCAAAAACTCCGAAAAGATCGCTCGGCGGCGGCGGGGGCGTAACGACGAGGAGCGGCGCACATAGGCGCTTGCGAAGCCTTTGGGTAGGCTTTGGCTAAATCCTCCCCTGCCTTTGCAGGGGAGGGGGACCATGCGAAGCATGGTGGAGGGGCTTCACGGACTCGAAGAACCCCTCCACCGCGCTTCGCGCGGTCCCCCTCACCGGCAAAATGCCGGGGAGGATTTCTCAGGTGGCAGTCTCCAATTGCGTGAACCGCACCGGCAAGACCTCGCGCACCGTGAGTGTCCCGTCGGCCTGCTTCGTCACGACGCTGAGCTTCTGGACGTCCCGGCCGCCGAGCGGGATCACCATCCGGCCGCCCGGCGCGAGCTGCTCGCCCAAAGCCTGCGGCGGCGCGGGTGCGGCGGCGGTGACGAGGATTCGGTCGAAGGGCGAGTGCTCGGGCCAGCCGCGCGAGCCGTCGCCGACCCGGATGTCGACGTCCATATCCTCGGCCGCGAGGCGAAGGCGCGCGCCTTCGGCGAATTCCTCGACGATCTCGACGCTCCACACGAAGGCGCCGAGCGCGACCATCACAGCCGCCTGCCAGCCGAGCCCGGTGCCGATCTCCAAAACCCGCCGGCCCGGAGCGAGATCGAGCAGGTCGAGCATCAGGGCGCCGATGAAGGGCTGCGAGATGGTCTTGTCGAAGCCGATCGGAAGCGGCGTGTCCTGATAGGCGGCAACCGCGAGCTGGGGCGGGACGAACAGATGACGGGGCACTTCGAGCAAAGCGGAGCGCAGCCGCGGGTCCATCCCGTCCTTGCCGAGCTCCTCGCCCGCAAGATCGAAATGCATGTCGACGATCTCGACCATGTGGCGCCTCAACAGGGCCAGATGCTGCTCGCCCATCGGCTTCATTCGTCCTGCGCCTCCTTGCTCCGAGAAGGCAGAATGCGCCGCGCCGCGCAAGGGTCCGGCCATCGCACGTCATCCCGGCGAAAGCCGGGACCTCGGGGAGACCCGCCGAGACTTCTCGACCCGAGGTCCCGGCTTCCGCCGGGATGACGGGTCAACCCAGGCTGCGCCCGGAGCTCAGGCCGAAGATCAGCTGCAGCCCCGCCCCGATCAGGGCCGCGATGACGAGCAGCCGGGGATAATGCGGCTCCTCCTTCTCGAGCACCGCCGCGGCCGAAGCTGCGGCGGCGGCGGCGGGCCGCCGCATCTGGACCACGTCCCGGCTCCACGAGGCGAAGGGGGGCCGGACGGCGGGCAGGTTCGCCTCGCGGTGAAGGACCGGAAGGACGCCTGCGAAGCTCGGCTCGACCGAATGCTGGTGCCGGCCGCTCCTCCAGACGACCCGGTGTCCGCTCGGAACCATCTGCCAGGCCGAGCCGCTTCGGATCATGTCGCGCTCGCAGCGCCGGCAGCGGGCGAAATAATAACCGCCATTATAGACCTCGCCACGCCCCGCTTCGTGGCCGCCCAGCGCGCATAACAGGCTCATTCTTTTTCCTCCTCCGCTTGAAATTTGGGAGCGTCGCCGCCGAGCCGGTATTCGGCGAGGGTGCGAAGCTCGGCGTCGCCTTCGGCGATGGCCACCGACGGATCCCAGATCTCGAAATGGCTTCCGGCGCCGACGAAGAGGATCCGGTCGCCGAGGGCGCCGCGGCGGCGGGCCAGCGGCGGCAGGGTCAGCCGACCGGTTTGGTCGTAGCCGGCTTCCTCCACCAGCCCGAAGGTCCGTCGAGCCCGGGCATGATGCGCGTCGGGCGTACGCCCCAGCGCTTCGTCGCGCAGCCGGCGGCGCTCGAGCTCGGCCTCCAGCCGGGGCAGCAAGGCCGAGCCGTAGCCGGTCACGCAGGGATCGCTTTCATGGACTCCAAGCAGCACCCGTCCGCCGCCGTCGTGACGCGCCATTTCGCGAAGGATGAAAGAGGGGAGACGGACCCGGCCTTCCTCGTCGAGCGCGCCGAGCGCGTTTCCGCTGAAGATGTGTCCGGTTTCCACCGCCCGTTCGTCCCCCGCAACGCCAAACCCGCTTCGGCGATCGCCGATGCCGGGTGGAGCTTAATGGTTAACGGAAGCGGGGCTCAGATCGGACTTGTACACCGGTAATGATACTATGATTCGGCATGGACTCTACGGTGCCCGACCCCTGGCAAGACCTCCCCGGAATCTAACCTGTATTATGTCACTCCGGAACCTAATCAGAGTTCCGCGCTCTGCACGAAAAGGTCCACAATGCCAGATACTTGATCCGGTCGGTCAGCCGCGGTTCACCGTAATTCTCCTAGGTTGTCTATTAACCAGTCGACTCAGACAGTCGACTGTGCGTGGCCGTGTGTTTTTGGCTTTGGGGGAGCGGGCTTATGTCGCACCAGCGCACCGTGTACGTGGTGGACAACGACCTCGAGACGAGGAGGTCGCTGACGATCAATCTAGCGTCGATCGGCGCCGAAGCCTGGCCGTTCGGCGGCGGGACCGAATTTCTCGAGATACTCGGCCACCTGATGCCGGGCTGCATCCTGCTCGACATGGATTGCGAGGACGCGCTCGATGTCCTCGCGGCGCTCGTCCGAAGGGAGACGGGATGGCCGATCCTGGCGATGAGCGACGCGCCCAAGGTGGAAGTCGCCGTCCAGGCGATGAAGCTCGGAGCGCTCGATTTTCTCGAGAAACCCGTCGACCCCGCGAGACTCGCCGCCGCTTTGCTTCCCGCCTGGAACGCGCTCGAAGCGTCGCTCGAACAGGGGGAAGCCCGGCGCGTGGCCCAGGACCGGCTGGCCAGGCTCACCGCGCGCGAGCTCGACATCTCGCTGGCCTTGTTCGGCGGCCGTTCGAACAAGACCGTCGCTCACGAGCTCGGAATCAGCGTCCGTACGGTCGAGATGCACCGGGCGCACGTCATGGCCAAGCTCGGCGTGAAGAGCATCGCCGAGGCTGCGATCATGGCCACCCACGCCGGCCTGGCCATCGCCCAGCGCGGGCCCGTCGCGTCGGTTCTCCATCCGGTCGGAGGCGGCCGTTCGACTTCGCCCTTCGAGGGCCGAAGGCTGGCCCGTACGGCTTATTGAACGTCGGAACATCGCGCGCGCCGGCTCATTCAGGCGGTGAGAGGAGCGCGCCATGGACGAGGACGACAAGCATAACGGGAGGCAGGGCGGCGGCGATTCCGGCGGCGGCGCCTATCCCAACCCGCATAGCGGCAAGGAGGGCGGCGGCGGCAAGGAGGGCTTCACCGGCACCGGCGGCCAGACCGAAATGCCGTATCACGGACCCGGGCAGCTGGGCGAGGACGACGTCGGCGGCGGCGACAACCCGAACGCGCCGGCGAAGGATTAGCACGTCATCCCGGCGAAAGCCGGGACCTCGGGGAGACCCACCGCGACTTTTCGTCCCGAGGTCCCGGCTTTCGCCGGGATGACGGGGGTGCAAAAGGTAAGGGGCCGGCTTCCTTTCGGCTGCCGGCCCCTCCCTCGTTACGCGACTCGAGGGGTCGATCCTTGGACCGACCCCCAGCTTATGCGTTGATTCGCTTTAGGAATTGCTGAATGCGCCTGACAGCCGCCATTCAGCCGGCTCGACCTCAATTCGATTTGTTGCCGTCGCCGTCGGTCTTCACCTGGATCTCGTCCGGAACCTTGAGCTCGATCTTGTCCGGCATGTCGACGGTGGGCATCTCGACCTTCGGAGCCTCGACGTTGACGTTGACTCCGACGCTGTCCGCCGCGCGGTTGAGGCTTCCGCTGAAGACGAAATAGAGGATTGCGAGAAGCGCCAGGATAAAAACGACGGCGAGGATCACTCCGCCGCCGCCGCGATCGCGGCCTCCGCCCGTCTGGATGATGGTCGTGCGCTCGGTATCGCGCACCGTGTCGCGCGGGACTTCGCGCTCGCGGTCGGGATCGGTCATTTCACTCTCCATGGGTTGCCGGCGGAAGGCCCGACCGCGCCTTCCGCGACTGGACCGCCGGTTATCAGCTGCTTTTCGCCGGCGCGGTCACGTCGACCTTGACGTCGGTGGTCCTGTCGGCCCCGCCGAGAAGCTGGCCGCCGAACAGATAGAAGAGAAGTGCGAGGATGGCGATCAGAAGGACAACGGCGATGATCGTTCCGCCGCCGCCTCCGCCGCCGTCGGTCGTGACGACGGTCGTCTCGCGCTCGCGAACAGGCTCGGTCATTATGATGTCTCCGCTTTGTTTCGGAGGCTCAACGCTGCGCTTCTAGGGGGGTTCCTCGCCGCGAGGAGGTCACCGACGGGTGAACGCGAGCCAAGGCGGCGACTCCTCGCAAGGCGAGGCAGGCCGGCAGCCACCGGGCGAAGCCGCGAAGGCGCGGCGAGCAGCGACTGCTCGAACCGCGACAGGTGGACGCCTGGCATGAGTGGGCCTTATGGTCGAGCCATGGAGACTTTGCCGCTGACGCCGCTCGACCGGGGATTGCTTCGGCTGATGCGGCTTCGCGGAGCGATTGCCGGTCTCCTCCTGCTGGCCGCCGCCGCGGTGGGCGAGGCCTTCGTCGACCGGCTCGTGCCCTTGCCGTTCGGGCTGCTGCTCGGAGCCGCGCTTGCGATCCTGGTCTATCTGTCGGTGCTCGCTCCGCCGCGCCGCTATCGCGCCTGGGGCTATGGCATGGACTTCGAGGAGTTGCAGGTCCGCCGCGGCGTATGGACCCGGGTGCACACCGTGGTTCCGCTCGACCACGTTCAGCATATCGACGTCAGCCAGGGCCCGCTCGAGCGCGCCTTCGGTATCTGCAGCCTGGTCCTGCACACCGCAGGGACCCTGCACAGCCAGATCGTCCTTCCGGGCCTCACCCGGACCGCCGCCGAGGGGATGCGGGACGAGATCCGAGCCAGGATGCGCGAGGAATGAGCGACGGCTCCGACCGCCGTCTCCATCCGGGCACCATCTTCCTTCGCTTCCTCAAGGAGGCGCCGCAGACCATGGTAGCGCTGCCTGCGGCCTTGGCATTCTCCTCGAAGACAGGCTTGACCGGCGCCTTGTACGGGGCCGCGGTGCTTGGAGCGGCGCTGCTCGCCGTGAAATGGCTCGTCTGGCGGCGCTTTCGCTACCGGGTGGGCAGCGAGGAGATCGTCATCGAGAGCGGAGTGCTTCACCGCAACCGGCGAAGCATACCCTTCGACCGAGTCCAGGACGTCGACGTCGAGAGGACGTTCCTGGCGCGGCTGTTCGGCCTCGCCAAGGTTCGGATCGAGACCGGCGCGGGCGGCAAGGACGAAGGGCTTCTCGACAGCGTGTCGCTTGCCGAGGCCGATCGCCTTCGCGAAGCGGTGCGCGCGAGCCGGTCCGGCGCCGCTCCTTCGGCACATGTGGAGGCCGAAGCGCCGGCCCGGCAAATCCTCTTCGCCATGGATCCGGCGCGGGTGGTCCTGTCCGGCCTCTTCAACTTCTCGCTGGTCTACATTGCCGGCCTGTTCGCGATCCTGCAGACCTTCGACCGGTTCCTCCCCTTCGACATCTACGATCCGGCCCGGTGGATCGGGCTGGTCGACGAATATCTGCCCCAGCGCTGGACTCTCGGAGCGATCGCCGCGGTTCTGCTGGTCGCCGCCGCGCTCGGAGCGGTGGCGGGGGTCATCAGGACCGTGGCCCGGGACTTCGGCTTCCGCCTCTCGCTGGAAGGCGACCGGCTTCGACGCGAGCAGGGCCTGCTCACCCGCAAGGAGGCGGTCATCTCGCGCGGCCGGGTCCAGCTCGCCCAGGTCAGCGGAGGCCCGGTGCGGGGCCTGTTCGGATGGGGTGGACTGTCTTTCCAGACCCTTGGCGCCGGAACCGACCGGAGCGGCCACCAGAGCGCCGCGCCCTTCGCGACTCGAAGCGAGATAGAAGCGGTGCTCGCCGAGGTGCCGCCGCTCCGGCTGCCTCCTCCGCCCGAGATGATCCGGGTGTCGAGGCGCCACATCGTGCGCAGCGCCGCGGGCACTTTGCTCCCGGCGCTGGCCGGGATCGCGGCTGCGTCCTACTGGCTGCCCTACGCCCCGGCGCTTCTGGCGGCGCTGCCGCTGCTGGTGGGCGGGGCGGCGCTGGAGCGGCGTTACCACCGCTACGGGCTCGCCGACGACCTGCTGTTCGTCAGCCGCGGCGTCTGGCGCCGGCGGCTCTGGCTCATCCCGCTGGGCAACGTCCAGTCGCTGAGCCTCAGCCGCGGCCCGATCCAGCGCCGGCTCGGCCTTGCCACATTGGCCCTCGACACGGCGGGGGCCTCAATGGTCAACGCACCGCGAATCGTCGACCTGCGCGACGAGGCTGCCGACTCGCTGGCCCGCGAGATTTCGCGACGGCGGTCCGTCATTGCGAGCGAAGCGAAGCAATCCAGTCTGAGGCCGAACCCTGGATTGCTTCGTCGCTCCGCTCCTCGCAATGACGGCTGAGCTCAAGCCTCCGGGAGGAAGTCGGGCACCGACAAATAGCGCTCGCCGGTGTCGTAGTTGAAGGTCAGGACCCGCTTGCCCGGGCCGATCTCGTCCAGCTTCTGGCGGACGGCGGCGAGGCTCGCCCCGGAGCTTATGCCCACCAGGACGCCTTCCTCGCGCGCCGAGCGCCGGGCCATCTCCTTGGCATCGGCCGGGTCGACCAGGATCACTCCGTCGATGACGTCGGTGTGGAGATTGGCCGGGATGAAGCCGGCGCCGATGCCCTGGATCGGGTGGGGGCCGGGCTGGCCGCCCGAGATGACCGGCGACAAGGTCGGCTCGACCGCGAACACCTGAAGCTGCGGCCACTCCTTCTTCAGCACCTGGGCGCAGGCGGTGATGTGGCCGCCGGTGCCGACCCCGGTGATCAGGACGTCGATCGGGGAATCCCGGAAGTCTTCCAGGATCTCTTGCGCGGTGGTCCGGAGATGGACTTCGATATTGGCCGGATTTTCGAACTGCTGCGGCATCCAGCTGTCCTCGATCTCGGCGAGCAGCTCCTTGCCGCGCTCGATCGCGCCCTTCATTCCCTTCTCGCGCGGGGTGAGGTCGAAGCTCGCCCCGTAAGCGAGCATGAGACGGCGGCGCTCCAGGCTCATGCTCTCGGGCATGACGAGGATGAGCTTGTAGCCCTTGACCGCGGCGACCATGGCGAGGCCGATCCCGGTGTTCCCGGAGGTCGGCTCGACGATCGTCCCGCCGGGCTTGAGATCGCCGGAGCGCTCCGCTTCCTCGATCATCGCAAGAGCGATCCGGTCCTTGATCGAGCCGCCGGGATTGGCCCGCTCCGACTTCACCCAGACCTCGGCATCGCCGAACAGGCGCCTGACCCGGATATGGGGGGTCCGGCCGATCGTCTCGAGGATGCTGCCCGCTCTCATTATTGGTCTCCCTGGTACGGTTACTCAGATGGGTCTTCGGAAAACTTGCTTCAACTCCCGCTATCGATTCTCGATCGCCCGCGCTAGCGTGAGCTGATGACGCTCATCTACGACGTCCCGGAGGCCTTCACCCAAGCCGAGTGCGAGCGGCTCATCGCGCTCGGCGAGCGGGCGGGCCTGGTTCCGGCGACGGTGTGGGCGGGGGCGGGGGACGAGGTCGATCGGTCCGTGCGCTCGGCGCGGACCAGCCACCATCCGCGCGGCCCGGAGACGGGCTGGATCTACGACCGGCTCGACCTCCTGTTCGCCGAAGCCGGAGAGGCGTTCGGGTTTGCCCTGGGCCCGGTCTGCGAGGCTCTGCAGATCCTTCGCTACGACGAGGGCGGCCACTTCCGGACCTGGCACAGCGATGCCGGCTATGACGCGATAGACCGCCGCCTGGTCTCGGTCTCGGTCGAGCTTTCGGCGCCCGGCGACCATGAAGGCGGAGACCTCGAAATCGTGCCCGATACCGTGGGGCAGCGCCGCACCCTGGGCCGAGGCGGGGCCCGGTTCTTTCCGTCCAAGGCGATCCACCGGGTGACTGAAGTCGTCCACGGAACCCGCCACGCAATGGTCATCTGGACAGGGGGCTCCTAGGTCCAGCACCGTCATTGCGAGGAGCGAAGCGACGAAGCAATCCAGTCCGGCGCTCGCGACGCCGCTGCGGTGGATTGCTTCGCTACGCTCGCAATCACGGCTAAGCCGTCGCTCCCTCCTTCGCCAGTTCGTCCGGCGGATCGAAGGTCCGCGCCCGCCTCAGCTCCGGGAACCAGCGCGCCCAGAGCAGGGTCACCGCGATCGCTCCGACTCCGCCCGCCACGACCGCCACGACGGGTCCGATCAGCGCCGCCAGGAAGCCCGATTCGGCCTCGCCCAACTCGTTCGACGCGGAGATGAACAGGGTCGAGGCGGCGCCGACCCGGCCGCGCATCGCGTCGGGCGTATAGAGCTGGATCAGCGACTGGCGGACGTAGACCGAGACCATGTCGGCCGAGCCCAGAAGTGCCAGGCAGGCGACGGACAGGACCATGTTTCGCGACAGCCCGAAGGCGATCGTCGCGGCTCCGAAGACCGCGACGGCGGCCAGCATCTTGGTTCCGACATTGTCCTTCATCGGCCGCCAGGAGAACCAGAGCGCGGTGAGGGTCGCTCCGACCGCCGGCGCCGCGCGCAAATGGCCCAGAGCGGTCGAATCGGAGTGCAATATGTCCCGCGCGAAAACCGGAAGCATCGCCGTTGCCCCGCCGAGCAGGACCGCGAACAGATCCAGCGAGATGGCTCCGAGCACCAGCCGGTTGCGGCGGACGTAATGGAGCCCGTCGATCATCTGCCGCCAGGGATTGCGCGAACCTTCGATCTCGCTTCGGACGATCGGCCGGATCATGAACATGCAGAACAGGGACAAAGCGAACAGTCCCGAGCTCACCGCATAGGGCATGTGCGGGTTCCAGGCGTAGAGATAGCCGCCGACCGCCGGGCCCGCGATCGCCCCCGACTGCCACGACATCGAGCTCAGAGCGATCGCCCGGGGCAGCGATTCGCGCGGCACCAGGTTCGGCGCGAGCGCTCCGAGCGCGGGGCCGGCAAAGGCTCGGGCGACTCCGAGCAAGGCGGCCACGGAAAACAGCCACGCAAGGCTGACCGCACCGGTATAGGTCACGACCGCAAGCGTCAGCGCGCACAGCAATTCGAGCGCGATCGAGGCCCGGGCGATGATCCGGCGGTCGACCCGGTCGGCGACCCAGCCGGTGATCAGCGTGAGGGCGAAGAGCGGAATGAATTGGACGAGCCCGATGAAGCCGAGCTGCAGCGCCGCTTTCTCCAGGCTCATCGTCTGACGCGCGATGTCGTAGACCTGCCAGCCGATGACGATGATCATCGACATCTGGGCGACGGTGGAGGCGAGCCGGGCCGTCCAGTAGAATCGGAAGTCGCGGATCCGGAAGGGGTGGGGCGCGGCGGAGGAAGCCATTTTCGGGCGCTTAGGGGCGGGGGTGACCGGGGGCAATTCTATTCCTCCGGGAGACAGGCTTGGGGAGGAATTTCGTCGTACGATCCGCCTCTCTCAACTACGAGGGAGCAGGCGGTGAGGGCGAAGCGGGCGCTGGAGCTTCAACCGTCATCCCGGCGAAAGCCGGGACCTCAGGACAAGAAGTCTCGGCGGGTCTCCCCGAGAGCCCGGCTTTCGCCGGGAGGACGGTCTAGAGTCAAGGCAGCTTCGGGGTGGTTAATCGTCAGCCCGGCCGAGCCCCCACGGCCTCGCGACGCACCGCCGGCGCCGGCGCCGGGCTCATCCCGGGCTTACGAAGCTGTCCAGGACCCGCTTTCGGCCGGCATGCTCGAAGTCGATTTCGAGCTTGTTGCCCTCGATCTCGGCCACCTTTCCGTAGCCGAACTTGGCGTGGAAGACGCGCTGGCCGACCGAGATGTCGCCCCTCCCGGGGTTGCCGAGGCTGATCGCGCTCGCCCGAGCCTCCATCACCCGCGGAGGAGTCCGCTCGAAGCCGCCCTGCACGGCCCTTCGCCACCCAGGCCCACGTCCGCTGCCCCGCGCCACGTCGGCGAAGGGGTCGGCGCGTTCCGACCAGTTGGCGCGCCACAGGCTCTCGCCGCCGCTCATCGTCTGCTCCTGCTCGATATGGGCGTCGGGCAGCTCGGCGATGAAACGGCTTGGGATCGAGCTCGTCCACTGGCCGTAGATCCGGCGGTTGGCGGCGTGGAAGATGAAGGCCTTGCGGCGGGCGCGGGTGATCGCGACGTAGGCGAGGCGGCGTTCCTCCTCGAGGCTGGCCTGTCCGCCTTCGTCCAGCGAGCGCTGCGAGGGGAATACGGCTTCCTCCCAGCCGGCGAGGAAGACGGTCTCGAACTCGAGGCCCTTGGCGGCGTGGATGGTCATGATGGTGACCTTCTCGGTGTCGCGCTCGGCGTCGTTCTCCATGACGAGGCTGACGTGCTCGAGGAAGCCGCCCAGGGTCTCATATTCCTCCATGGCGCGGGTCAGCTCGGCGAGGTTCTCGAGTCGGCCGGCGCTTTCGGCGGAGCGGTCGGCCTGGAGCATCGCTGTATAGCCGCTCTCGTCCAGGACGAGGCGGGCGAGCTCGGGGTGGGGGAGCTCATTGAGGCGGGCGCGCCAGCGGGCGAAGTCGCCGACGAGGTTGCCGAGCTGGCGGCGGGCCTGTGGGGTGAGCTCGTCCGTGTCGAGGATGATCGCGGCCGCCATCAGCAGGGGCACGTTCTGGGCCCGGGCGAGCGAGTGGATCTTGGCGACCGCCTTGTCGCCCAGGCCGCGCTTGGGGGTGTTGACGATCCGCTCGAAGGCGAGGTCGTCGGAGGGCTGGGCGATGATCCGAAGGTAGGCGAGGGCGTCGCGTATCTCGGCGCGCTCGTAGAACCGGAAGCCCCCGACGATCCGGTAGGGGAGGCCGATGGCGATGAATCGGTCCTCGAACTCGCGGGTCTGGAACTGTGCCCGGACGAGGATCGCGACCTGGTCGATTCGGCCGCCGCCGCGCTGGACGGCCTCGATCTCCTCGCCGATTCGGCGGGCCTCCTCGGGCCCGTCCCAGACGCCCACGACCTGGACCTTGTCGCCGCCGTCATGCTCGGTCCACAAGGTCTTGCCGAGGCGGCCGCCGTTATGGGCGATGAGGCCGGAGGCGGCGGCGAGGATGTGCGGGGTGGAGCGGTAATTCTGCTCGAGCTTGACGATCTTGGCGCCGGGGAAATCCTGCTCGAAGCGGAGGATGTTGGCCACTTCCGCGCCGCGCCACGAATAGATGCTCTGATCGTCGTCGCCCACGCAGCAGATGTTCTTCCGCTCCTGCGCCAGCAGGCGAAGCCACAGATACTGGCTCTGATTTGTGTCCTGATATTCGTCCACCAGGATATATTTGAAGCGCTGCTGATAGAGTTCCAGCACGTCGCGGCGAGTGCGCAGGATCGTCAGCA
>DASVSP010000033.1:0-48568 GCA_036388065.1 Allosphingosinicella sp. | reverse complement strand
GCGGCGGCCGGGTTGCGGATCGCGCTCTCGAGGAACGAGCCGAAGACGTTGCCGACGCCGACCGCGGCGGCGCCGACGCCGATCGCGGCGAGACCGGCGCCGATGACCTGGGCAGAAGCGAAATCCATGACAATCTCCTTGAGGAACTGGGTTTGAAAAACGGTTTGAAAGCTAGTGAAGGTTGACCGCGTCGTTGATGTAGAGCGACGTCAGAAGGGCGAAGACATAGGCCTGGATCGCGCAGACCAGGATCTCGAGCGCCATCACCCCGACGATGAAGATGAAGGAAAGGACGCTGACCGCGGGCCCGACCCCGCCGGCGTTGATCCCCTGGACGACGAAGCTTCCGAACACCTCGACGAGGATGTGGCCGGCGATCATCGCGACGAAGAGCCGGAGCGCGAGGCTGAACGGGCGGACCATGAAGGAGAGAAGCTCGATGAGGAAGATCATCGGAAGCATCACCTTGGGCGTGCCGTGCGGGATAAAGAGTGAGAAGAAGTGGAAGCCGTGCCTCCAGAAGCCGACGATCAGGACGATCGCGAAGCTGATGATCGCCATGATCCCGGTGACGGTGAACTGGCTTGTGACGGTGAAGGGCTGGGCACCGACCAGGGCGAAGGGCATCAGCCCGAGCAAATTGGCGAACAGGATGAACATGAAGACCGTGAACACCCACGGCATGTACTTGCGGCCCTCGGGCCCGATGTTCGTGGTCACCATCGAGTGGATGAAGCCGGTCACGCCCTCGACCATCACCTGCCAGCGGCCGGGCACAAGCTGGCGCTTCATTCCGCCCAGCATGAATATCCAGATCAGGGCGAGGACGACGAGCATCCACAGCGCGCTGTTGGTGAAGACGAACGGGCTTCCGTCCAGATTGCCCGCCAGCGGGCTGATCTGGAACTGGTGCATCGGGTCGATCTTGCTTTCGGCCGCCACTCTTTACGTCCCTCGGCCCGTCATTCGGGCTTTTGCTTCGAAATCTTCCAAACTTCCCACATGGCGGCGCCGAACCCGAGGAACAGCATCGCCACCCAGATACCCCGGGTCCCGGCCGCCCGGTCGATCACCCAACCGATGAGGGCGCTTCCGAGCGGGTAGCTGAACATCACCGAGAGGATACGCATCCCCTGGCGCTGACCAGTCTGCGGCGGGCGCTGCTTCACGCCGGTCCTCGCCGCTTCCGCCGCCTGCGCGTCCCTCAATCGCTCGTCGAGCGAGTCCAGCCGCGCATCCTGGGGAAGCTTCGGGTCCTGCCGGTGCTCGTCTTCCGCCATGTCGTTCTTCCATGGACGACCGCTCGAAAAAGCGGCGCGCGTGAGGGTAGCAGGACATGCCGGCGAACGAACCCCGCCGAGGCGCCGCCCCTTTAGGAAAGGGGGTAGGTCAAGTCAACTCTTGTGCGGTGCGGCATACGGAAGAGAGCCCGTCATCCCGGCGAAAGCCGGGACCTCGGGGAGACCCGCCCAAACTTCCCGTCCCGAGGTCCGCGCCGTCCGAGCCAATCCACCACCGCGGTGCCCGTCGATTTTTTCAACGCAAAGACGCAAAGACGCAAAGAGCGCGGAGCGCTCCACCGCCCCCTCGGCTAGCGGAAGGCGTGCTTTACCGGACCGATAGTGGGCATCTTCCGCTTCGCGGAATCGTCGCGTCTTTGCGTCTTTGCGTTCAAAATTGAGTTCGCACCGCGATCCCGAATGCGCTCGGCAAGCCCGGTCAACCGTCATCCCGGCGAAAGCCGGGACCTCGGGGAGACCCGCCGGGACTTCTTGACCTGAGGTCCCGGCTTTCGCCGGGCTGACGGGGGGGGCGGCTCCCTCCCTCCCCTGCCCCTGCCTTAACCGCAATAAGCGGGGAGCGGGATGGGGGCGGAGTCGCGCTGGCGCCAGACGCCATCGGGCAGGCGGTAATATTGGCCCGAGGCGACCTTGGTCCGGAACAGCTCGCAGGCGGTGGTCGCGGCGACTTCCTCGATCTTGGCGCCGCGCTTGGCGGCGAGATCGGTGTAATAGGCTCGGCGCTTGATGTTGACCGAATCGACCTGGGCTCGGACCGCGGCCGGAGCCGAGCCGACGAGGCCGAGATAGCCGTCGGCCTGCTCGCCGACCTGGCCGGAGGCGCGAAGCTGGGCGGAGGCGTCCTGAAGCATGGCGTAAGCGGTGGTCGTGCCGAGAACGGCGCCGAGCCCGATGCCCGCGGCGAGGATCAGTTTCAGTCGGCGGCTCATGTCAAAACACTCCCGGATTCTCTTTGATGAGATCGCGCACGTCCTGCTGAAGACGGACGACGACCTCCTGCCTGATGTTGATGTTCAGGTTGATCTCGATCGCTTTCTCCGGAGCGCTCACCTGAACGCAACCGGCCGAGCCGAGAACAACCGGCGCGGCGAGGAGGATTTTCATCCGTCTCATCGCGCCTTGCGTCGCACCGCGACGCATCGACGTCAACATGGACCGCTTCATCGCACAATCTCGCTTTCCTGGGGCTGAACGGTGGGAGGCTCTTCCGGACGCCTCCGGATCAGGTCCGGGAGGGTCGACTGGATGAGCAGGGTGGGATCGTGCAGCGAGCGCATCGTCCCGATCAGGGCCCGGAAGGGTCCCTTCACGTTGATGTTGAACTCGAACGGGATCTTGGCGAGCTGGCCCAGCGCGCGGCCGGCGACCATTCCCTGGATCCCGCCGCCCGGGGCAACGGTCAGGACCGGGTCCCTCGCCACTCCGTCCAGCTCGATCCCGGCGACGAATTCGCCTTCGAGCGCTCCGTTGAGATCGATGGTCAGCTTCGAGTAGCGCATCGATTTCAGCGCGTCGAAGGCGAGCTTGCCGTAGATTCCGAGCTGCTTGTCGGTGAGATCGCCTATGTAGGAGAGCGTTCCCCCTTCGGGCCGGGCGACGAGCCGGCCGCCGACGATCCGCCCGCCGCGCTCGTCGAAGACCATCGGGATCACCCCGTCGAACGTGCCGGTGGCGGTGATGTTGGCGAACTCCATCTTCTGGATGAAGAGCGCCGCGTCGAGTCCCTCGACGCGGAAGGTCAGGCGCTTGGCCGACGGCTTCGAGAAATCGAGCACCGTCTCCTCGAGGATCAGCTCGCCGCCGGCGAAGGGCCAGCGCCCGCCTTCGACCCTTACCCGCAGGCCGGGGAGGAGCTGGTAGCGGATCAGACCGTCGAGCACGTCGATCCCGGCCCGGACAAGTCCCACTTTGGCCTCCTGCGCCGGAGCGCTGGCCAGGCCGAGCAGGTCGGTGAAGTGGAGCGTGCTCGAGAGCCCCTCGACCGGGCCGAAGGCGGCGGCGAAATCCATGTCGTCCGTGGAGAAGGTCCCGCTCGAGCGCGAGCCCGACGGATCCCAGCTGATCTGACCCTGGCCTTTGACGACGCCGTTGAGCAAGGCGACGACTCCGGTGGTGAGCCTGGTCAGCTGCTCCGGCTGGTAATTTTTGTCGAAGCGGATGCCGGGGACGTTGAGGTCGGTCCGGCCCCGGCCGGTCGCGAGATCGTGGCGGATATCGGCCCGGACGATCCGGGTGCCGGTCTCGGGGTCGTCGAGCCAGCCGTCGGCCTCTATCCGGTTGTCGGCGAGCGCGAGCCGGAAGTCGCGGGTAACCAGCGGGTAGAAACGGGGCGGATCGACCTCGTCCGCGATTCGAATCTCGCCGGCCATGGAGAGGTCGGCGCCCTTCATTCGCCAGGTGCCGATGCCCCCGCTCATCAGCAAGGGCACGTTGCCGAGCTTACCCGAGAGGCCGGCGAAGCGGCCCGACACTCCACCTTTGCCGAAATCGCCGGTGAGGGAGCCGAGATCGAAGCGGTTGGCGGCGAGCCGGACCTCGAGGTCCGAGGCGGTGAAGCCGGGGCCGGCGAGCCCGAAGCGAAGGCCGCTTCCGGCGACGGTCAGCGGCGAGGCGCCCAGCCTCCCCGCGAAGCGCGGAGAGCGAAGCTCCGCTCCGCCCGCGACCGGGCCGCCGGGGACCTTCCAGACGAGCGCCCGGCCCGTCGGGCAGAGCGGAAGCAGGGTCCGGCCGAGGCGGAGGGTGCCGACCTGAAGCGCCTCGAACCGGACGGGCGTGCAGCCCGTTCCGAAGGCGAATCCGCCGCGGCCGTCCACGCGGCCGGCGATCGGAATCACCAGCCCGCGCACCCAGCCATTGTCGAGCGGCCCGTCGATCGTCGCCACCGTCGAGACCCGGATCTCGCCGCCGGAAGCGGCGGTGAAGCTCATGTCGCCCAGCGCGAGCCGGGAATTGCCCACCCGAATCGGCTGGATCCGGCCGCTCCCGCTAATCGCTCCGCCCGGGCGCCTCTGGCCCAGGCTGAGCCGGGACGCGGGGAAGCCGCCGCCCGAGACCGCCAGGTCCCCGTCGAGGCGGGTAAGGCCGCTCGGCCAGTAATAGGTAAGGCCCTGCCCGCCGCCGAGCCGGACCCGGGCGCCGCTGCGCGAGACCGCACCAAGCGTCTCGAATCGCACCCCGCCATGTCCGCGGCCGTTGACCAGCCGAAGCTCGGCGTCCGCGTCGAAACCGCCCGCCGCCCGGGACAGAGCGGCCGCGAGCGCCTCTCCGATGGGCTCCAGCGGAGTGCCGCCGGCCGAACCGAGCGCGGCGACGGCGCCGCCGACCGCAGGCCGTGCCGAGGCTCCGCGCGCGCTGGCGTTGCCCAGCAATGTGAAACCGCCGTTAGTCAGCGAAAGGCCGTAGCGGCCCTCGACGGCCATTCGCGAGGCGGAGATCCCGCTTACCCGCGCCGCGCCGGAGGCGAGGTCGAGGCTGCCTCGGGTCATCCGTCTGTCGCCGTTGAGGCCGAGCCTGCCGCTCAGCCCGGTCAGCACCGTGGTGCCGGCCTGAAGCCGGGCGGCGCGCAGTCCGGTGTCGCCGTTCCAGCTGTCGAGCCCCGGGGAGAGACCGGCGTCGAGGTCAAGCCCGATTCCGGTTACCGCGAGCCGAGTCCCGCAGCCGAGACGCACGGCCGAGGCGGGACCTCGGAAGCTCGGCTTCAGATCGGACACGCCCACCGCCCAGCGCCCCTTCACCCCGTCGAGCCGGCAGCTGCCCAGTTCGAGCCTGTGCGCCGCCGCCGCCATCCGACCCCTGAAGCCGCTGGCGAGATTGCCTCGGCCTTCGAGCGCGATTCCCGCCCGGCCGGCGGGCGTGTCGAAGCGGATGCTCGTGTCGGCGATGTCGACATCCTGGTCGGGGAATCGGAACGGCAGCCCGGTCGGCGGCGGAAGCAGGCGGTCGATCTCGCCGAAGCTGACCTTTCCGTTCTTCGCCAGCCGGGCGTTGAGCCGAACTCCGCGGGCGGTGACGAGGGTGACCCTGGGCCGGCTGAGACCACTCCAGCTCAACCGGACTTCGACCCAACGGGCGGTGAGGTCGGGGTTGCGCGGATCGCCGATCGCCAGATTCTCGAGCCGCTGGGTCCTGAAGCCGATCCTCTTCACCTCGTAGGTCGCTCGGACGTGGCGGCGGGCGAGCTCGCGGTCGATGAAGTCGGAGGCGATTGGCCGGCGCTGGGTCCAGGCGATGAGGAGGGCGAGCAGGATCAGTATAAGCAAGGCGAGCGCCGTCAGCCGCTTCACCGGGCGGCGGCGCACCTCGACTTCGGCCTCCTCGTCCACCGCTGGCTTCACCCCTCTCCGATCGCTTCCGCGCGCACGTTACCTTCGCGAGCGACACCTTAGCCCCTCTCCCGCTTTCGCGGGATAGCACGCCACTCGTCCAACAGCGCAACCAAGGGATTTGCCTATGAGCCGCTCCAAGCTTAATCTTGCCTTATGGTCGACGAGTCTCTCGACGGCCGGGGTCACCGCGCCCGGCTGAGGAGACGCCTGTTCGAGGGCGGGCCGGAGGCTCTCCTGGAGCATGAGCTTATTGAATATCTGCTTGCGCTGGCCCTGCCCCGGCGGGACACCAAGCCTCTGGCCAAGAAGCTGATTCACGATTTCGGAGGCTTCGGACGGCTGCTTTCCGCCGACGCCGAGGCGATCATGCGGGTCGGCGACGTCAGCGAGGGCGCGGCGGCGGCGATCAAGATCGCGCAGGCGGCGGCCTTGAGGCTGCTCGAATCGAAAGTGATGGACCAGCCGGTGCTCGGCAGCTGGCAGGCGTTGCTCGATTATCTTCGAGCCGACATGGGCGCCCTCGCCATCGAGCGGGTCCGGATCCTCTATCTCAACGCCCGAAACATGCTGATCCGAAACGAGCCGATGTCGGAAGGCTCCGTCGACGAGGCCGCGGTCTACGTCCGGGAGGTCATCCGGCGAGCGCTGGAATATCACGCCACCGCGATCATCCTCGTCCACAACCACCCAAGCGGCGACCCGCAACCGAGCCAGCAGGACATCAGGCTCACGCGCGAGATCGTGGAGGCGGGCCGGCCGCTCGGGATTTCCGTGCACGACCATGTCATCGTCGGCGCGCGGACCTGCGCGAGCATGCGGTCGCTCGGGTTGATCTGAACTCTCCCGATTCCGTGCGGGCGATCGCTCCGCCTCAGGCAGAAGCTTCCGGCTTGCCTACCGGCCGATATCCAGCGGCCAATGGCCACCCGAGTGCAATTTACGAAACGCGGACCTCGACCATCGGTAGGGATCTTTCACCACCTTGGTCAGCCACGGCCTCGCGCCGCACGCGGCGTCGATTGCGCGATAGAGCGCGGATTCCCAAACGGCTTTGCTCCGCGGCGCGGGGAGTCCTTTCTCGACGAACGCGCCACCTTTGTAATGTGCGATCTCCAGGTGCTGAAAACTGTGGTCGCGGCAATCTGCCGACGTGAGCAATCTGGAATTGTCACCGCTGCTGATATTCTCCTCCCAAACCGACAAGCTCGAGAATCTGACGGAGTCGCGCTCCCTCCTGATCGTGGCCGTGTCGACGAACGTCGCGGAATAATATTCCCGCGGATGAGAGGAGTGGCCAGTGGCCGCGAGCCGCCAGGCCGACGCGTTCGCGGGGGACGGAGACATTGCGAGCGCCACTGCCGCCAATAGGTACCGCACCTGCCCCTCCATTCGCCGCATCCTGGCAGCCTTGTAATGGCACGACCGCGTAAATGGGAGGCTCGCGTCCCACGACGTGCTAGCGCATCGGGCGGTAAATCCGCCTCGCCTCGTCATGCCGGGCTTGCCGGGCATCCACCTCCTTTTCAGGAGCGCTCGGGGAAGAAGGTGGACCCCGGGTCAAGCCCGGAGTGACGATTTAGGTTTTGCGCATCCCGGTCCAGGATGGCGGTATGGCTGCTCTCGACCGAAGGAACCTGCGGTCCTCCCCCGGAAAACCGGGGGAGGATTTCGGAGGTTTAGCGCCGCCCGCGCTGGGTGCAGCTGTCGGTGCGGGTGCGGGTGCAGGGCGGGTAGCCGCGGGCGCCGCCCGAGCCGGCCATCGCGCCGGTGCCCGTTGCCCCGGATCCGGTGCTCATTCCGGTCCCGCTGCTGCCGGTGCCCATTCCGCTCCCCGTGGAGCCGCTGTTCATTCCGGTGCCGCTGTTCATTCCGGTGCCGCTGTTCATGCCCGTGCCGCTGTTCATGCCAGTGCCGCTGTTCATGCCCGTGCCGCTGGTGCCGGTGCTGGTGCCGGTGCCAGTGCCGGTGGTCGTCCCGGTCGTCCCGGTGTCCTGATCTTCGGACTGGGTCGATTCGTTGCCGGTGGTGCCGGTCTGGCTGGTGCCGGCGCCGGTGCCGGTGCTGCCGGTGCCGCCGCTGCCGGTGGTCTGGGCAAGCGCCGGGATTGCGAGCAGCATCGCGCCGCCCATCAGGATGGATTTCAGCATGAGAATCTTCCTCTCTGTTATCGAATTCGACTGAAAATACTCGGGCCCTGCGCGATAAAGCATTGCAGGCTCACGGGAAAAACGAACCGAACGGCCGCTGCGTTCCTGTGCCTCGTCCGATTGAAGCCACGGGGCGACTTTGCTAGGCGCGCTGTCCTCAACTCAGGTTAGGAAGCGCCGATGATCCCCCGCTACTCGCGGCCGCAGATGAGCAGCATCTGGGCGCCCGAAGCCCGCTTCCGAATCTGGTTCGAGATCGAGGCGCACGCCCTCGACGCAATGGCCGATCTCGGAATCGTCCCGCGGGACGCGGCGGAAGCGGTGTGGGCAAAGGGCGGCTTCGACGTCGAGCGGATCGACACGATCGAGGCGGAGGTGAAGCACGACGTCATCGCCTTCTTGACCAGCGTCGCCGAGCATGTCGGACCGGAGGCGCGCTTCCTCCACCAGGGCATGACCAGCTCCGACGTCCTCGACACCTGCCTCGCCGTCCAGCTGAAGCGGGCGTCCGATCTCCTGATCGAGGATCTCGACGCGCTGCTGGCGGTGCTCGAGCGGCGGGCTCACGAATATAAGCTCACTCCGACGATCGGCCGAAGCCACGGAATCCATGCCGAGCCGGCGACCTTCGGGCTGAAGCTCGCTTTCGCTTATGCCGAATTCGCCCGGGCCCGGGCCCGGATGGTCGCGGCGCGGGACGAGATCGCGACCTGCGCGATCTCCGGAGCGGTGGGCACCTTCGCCAATGTCGACCCGAGGGTCGAGGCGCATGTCGCGGCGAAGATGGGCCTCAACGTCGAGCCGATCTCGACTCAGGTGATTCCGCGCGACCGCCACGCAATGTATTTCGCGACGCTGGGCGTGATCGCCTCGTCGGTGGAGCGGCTCGCCACCGAGGTCCGCCATCTGCAGCGAACCGAAGTGCTCGAGGCGGAGGAATATTTCTCGCCCGGGCAGAAAGGCTCGTCGGCGATGCCGCACAAGCGCAACCCGGTCCTGACCGAGAATCTGACCGGGCTCGCCAGGATGGTCCGGGGCTATGTGAACCCCGCGCTCGAGAACGTGGCTTTGTGGCACGAGCGCGACATCAGCCACAGTTCGGTCGAGCGCTATATCGGCCCCGACGCCACGGTGACGCTCGACTTCGCCCTGGTCCGGCTCACCGGGGTGATCGACAAGCTTCTCGTCTATCCGGAGCGGATGCAGAGGAATCTCGATCTCATGGGCGGCCTCGTCCATTCGCAGCGGGTCCTCCTTGCCCTCACCCAGGCGGGCGCGAGCCGCGAGCAGGCCTATGGCCTCGTCCAGCGCAGCGCGATGAAGGTGTGGGAGAGCGGCGGGGCGCTGTCGCTGATCGAGCTGCTCGAGGCGGATCCCGAAGTCTCGGCGCTGCTCCCGGCCGCGCGGCTCGAGGAGAGCTTCGACCTCGGCTACCACCTCAAGCACGTCGACACGATCTTCGAGCGGGTGTTCGGGACCGCCGAGCCGTCATCCCGGGCTTGATCCGGTTCCATGAACACCGCCGTTGTACCTGGACCCGGGCCGTGCTCATGGATTCCGGATCAAGTCCGGAATGACGACGCGACGCGAGGTGGCGATGACCGACCTTTCCGAATTCCCAATCACCGCCCGCTGGCCGGCGCAGCACCCGGACCGGCTCCAGCTCTATTCCCTCAACACGCCCAATGGGGTGAAGGTGTCGATCATGCTCGAGGAGATCGGCCTCCCCTACGAGCCGCATCTGGTCGACATCACGAAGAACGAGACGTGGACCGCGGAATTCCTCTCGTTAAACCCGAACGGCAAGACCCCGGCGATCGTCGACCCCGACGGCCCTGGCGGGAAGCCGTTCGGACTGTTCGAATCGGGCGCGATCCTGCTCTATCTGGCGGACAAGACGGGCCGGCTCATGCCCGCCGATCCGGCTCGGCGGTGGGAGACGATCCAGTGGGTCTTCTTCCAGATGGCGGCGGTTGGGCCGATGTTCGGCCAGGTCGGCTATTTCAACCGCTTCGCCGGCAAGGCGATCGAGGACAAGAGGCCGCTTCAGCGCTACGTCGACGAGTCGAAGCGGCTGCTCGGGGTGCTGGAGGGGCGGCTCGACGGGCGCGAATGGATCATGGACGAGTATAGCGTCGCGGACGTCGCCACCCTGGGCTGGGTCCGCAACCTCGTCACTTTCTACAAGGCGCGCGAGCTGGTGGAGTTCGACGGGCTCCGCAACGTCCCAGCCTGGCTCGACCGAGGGCTGGCGCGGCCGGCGGTGCAACGCGGGCTGGAGATTCCCAGCCGCGGCTGACGGGCCGTCACCCCGGGCTGGATCCGGGGTCCATGGACACCGCTGCCCGAGATGGAGTCGGCTCCGTGTTCATGGATGCCGGATCAAGTTTGGCATGACGAAAAGCCAAGTGACCTTCACCGCGCAAACCGCTCCGGATACCGGCGCCGCTGCGGCCCGCTGGTCGGCCCTTCGACCCGCGGCCATTCGTCGGTCCAGACGAGGTGGTCGATGAGCATGACCCGCCGCGTGTTGACCTCGTCGGCGGGCTTCGAGCGAGGGCGCTTCGAATCGACCGCGTGGTAGACCAGCCAGCTTTCGCCGGAGGCGTCGTCGATCACGCTGTTGTGGCCCGGGCCGATCCATTGGCCCTTCCTCTCAAGCAGGGTGCCCGGCTGGAGCTCGAACGGGCCGGTGGCGCTTCGCGAGCGGGCGACCATCACCGCGTAATGCACATCCTTGCCGCAGCAATTGTCGCCCGAATAGAAGAGGTAATAATAGCCGCCGCGAAGGACGACCCACGCGCCTTCGACGAGCCGGCGATAGTCGGTCTTCGGGTCCGCCTGGATGAGGTCGACGGGCGCGGTCCCCGGAGCGAAGGACAGGCGGTCGGGCGCGAGTTCCCGGACCTTGATCGGACCGAAGCCGGAGCCCCAGTAAAGCAGCCGCTTGCCGGTCGACGGATCGTCGTAGGACATAGGATCGATGTTGACGAAGCCGGGGCCGCAAACGAGCGGCCGGCCCATATCGGTGAAAGGCCCCTCGGGCCGGGCGGCGGTGGCAACGGCGAGGCAGAGGCCCTTCTTGTCGTCGGCCAAGGCGTCGTCGGGCTTGGCCGAATAATAGAGGAAGTAGCGCCCTCCATGCTCTGCGACGTGCGGGGCCCAGAAATCCTGCGTCTTACTCGCCCAGCCCGGCTTGGCGGGGAGCGCATCGCCGAGCTGCTCCCAAGCCACGAGGTCTCGGGAGCGGGCGACCTGTAGGTTGACCATCTTGCCGTCCCGCTCGGCCTGGGTGGCGTAGACGTAATAATAGCCGTCCTTGGCACGCAGGATCGCCGGGTCGGGGAAGTCGGAGTCGATGACCGGATTGGCGAAGGTGGCGGGGGGCTCCGGCGCCGTCGCGCAGGAGGCGGCCGCAAGGGCGAGGAGCGGGAGCAGGATGCGCATCAGCGGAGCATAGCGAAGCTCGAGGTGTCGTACACCCTTTGCCTCCCCATGCGCAGCATGGGGGGGGACCACCGAAGGTGGTGGAGGGGCAATTGGCGCTGGGTTCGGAGGAAGAGACGCGAGACGACAAGGATCCGCGCCCTGTCGACCCCTCCACCATGCTGCGCATGGTCCCCCTCCCCATCTGGCGATGGGGAGGCAAATCAGGCGTCGAAGAGGCCCTTGAGCTTGCCGAAGAAGCTCTTGCTGGCGGGACATTCCTCGCCGGTCTCGGTTGCCCGGAATTCCTCGAGGAGCTCGCGCTGGCGGGCGCTGAGGCTGGTGGGAGTCTCGACGTCGACCTGGACGACCATGTCGCCATGCCCCCGGCCGTTGATGACCGGCATTCCGGCCCCGCGCTTCCTGAGCTGCTTGCCGGACTGGATTCCGGCGGGGATCTGGATCGAATGCTTCTGGCGGTCGAGCCCGGGCACCTCGATGCAACCGCCCAGCGCGGCGGTGGTGATGCTGACCGGGCAGCGGACGAACAGCGTCGTCCCCTGGCGCTGGAAGAAATCGTGCCGCGCGAGGTGGACGAAGATGTAGAGGTCGCCGTTCGGACCGCCGCGGACTCCCGCCTCGCCTTCGCCGGCGAGCCGGATCCGGGTCCCCTCGTCGACTCCGGCGGGGATCCGGACCTCGAGCGAACGCTGGCGCTCGACCCGGCCCTCGCCTCGGCATTTGTCGCAGGGGTCGGCGATCACCTGGCCCACTCCGCGGCAGGTCGGGCAGGTCCGCTCGACGACGAAGAAACCCTGCTGCGCCCGCACCTGGCCGCGGCCGTGGCACATGGTGCAGGGGCGCGCGCTCGTCCCCGACTTGGCGCCGGAGCCGCCGCACGGCTCGCATTTGGCGGTTGTGTCGATCCTCAGCTCGACCTCCTTGCCCGCGAACGCGTCCTCGAGGGCGATTTCGAGGTCGTAGCGAAGGTCGGAACCGCGAAGGGCGTTGGAGCGGCGGTCGGACTGCTGGCCGTTCATGAACTCCCCGAAGATATTCTCGAAGATGTCGCTGAACGAACCGAAATCCTGGGCCCCGGCACCGCCCATTCCGCCATTTCGGAAGGCGGCGTGGCCGAAGCGGTCGTAGGCGGCCCGCTTCTGCGGGTCCTTCAGGCAGTCATAGGCTTCGTTGATCGCCTTGAACTTCGCCTCGGAATCCTTGCAGCCCGGATTGCGGTCCGGATGGCACTCCATCGCGAGGCGGCGATAGGCCGTCTTGAGCGTGCGCTCGTCGGCGCCGCGCTCGACCTGGAGCAGCTCGTAATAATCGGATTCAGTCATGACGGTCCCCACAGGCCGTCACCCCGGCGGAAGCCGGGGCCCCAGGGAGAAGGGCTGAGCCAGTCCTCGCTGAGGTCCCGGCTTTCGCCGGGATGACGGCGCTGCTCATCGTCAGCCCTTGTTTTCGTCGTCGACCTCGGAGAATTCGGCGTCGACCACCTCTTCCTGGGAAGTAGCCGTCTCCGCGCCCTGCCCGTCGTCTCCGTCGGGAGCTCCGCCGGCCGCTCCGGCCTGCTCCTTATCGTAGATCGCCTGGCCGAGCTTCATCGCGACCTGGCTGAGAGCCGCGGTCTTCGACTTCATCGCCTCGATGTCGCCGCTCTCGACCGCCGACCGGGTCTCGTTGATCGCGGTCTGGATCTCGGTCTTCAAGGATTCGTCGACCTTGTCGCCATGCTCCGCCAGCTGCCTTTCGGTGCTGTGGGCGAGGCCTTCGGCGCTGTTCTTCGCCTCGGCGCCCTCGCGGCGCTTCTTGTCCTCCTCGGCGAACTGCTCCGCCTCGCGGACCATCTTCTCGATGTCGGAATCGGCGAGCCCGCCCGAGGCCTGGATCCGGATCTGCTGCTCCTTGCCGGTGCCCTTGTCCTTGGCGGAGACGTTCACGATTCCGTTGGCGTCGATGTCGAACGTGACCTCGACCTGGGGCACTCCGCGCGGCGCCGGGGGAATTCCGACGAGATCGAACTGGCCGAGCATCTTGTTGTCGGCGGCCATCTCACGCTCGCCCTGGAAGACCCGGATGGTGACCGCGTTCTGATTGTCCTCGGCGGTCGAATAGGTCTGCGACTTCTTGGTCGGGATGGTCGTGTTGCGATCGATCATCCGGGTGAAGACCCCGCCCAGGGTCTCGATCCCGAGGCTCAGCGGAGTGACGTCGAGAAGCAGCACGTCCTTGACGTCGCCCTGCAGAACTCCGGCCTGGATCGCCGCGCCCATGGCGACGACTTCGTCCGGGTTGACTCCGGTGTGCGGCTCCTTGCCGAAGAAGTCCTGGACCACCTGGCGGACCCGCGGCATGCGCGTCATCCCGCCGACGAGCACGACCTCGGCGATGTCCGCGGCCTTGACCCCGGCGTCCGCCAGCGCCTTCTTGCAGGGCTCGAGGGTGCGCTTGATCAGATCCTCGACCAGCTTCTCGAGATCGGAGCGGGTGATCGTCTTGACGAGGTGCTTCGGGCCATTCTGGTCGGCCGTGATGAAGGGCAGGTTGACCTCGGTGGTCTGGGCCGAGCTCAATTCGATCTTGGCTCGCTCGGCGCCTTCCTTCAGACGCTGAAGGGCGAGACGGTCGCCGCGAAGGTCGATCCCCTCCTGCTTCTTGAACTCGTCGGCCAGGTAATCGACGATCTTGGCGTCGAAATCCTCGCCGCCGAGGAACGTGTCGCCGTTGGTCGACTTCACCTCGAACACGCCGTCGCCGATCTCGAGCACGGAGATGTCGAACGTTCCGCCGCCCAGATCGTAGACCGCGATCGTCTTTCCGTCCTGCTTGTCGAGGCCGTAGGCGAGCGCCGCCGCGGTCGGCTCGTTGATGATGCGCAGGACCTCGAGGCCGGCGATCTGGCCGGCGTCCTTGGTCGCCTGGCGCTGCGCGTCGTTGAAGTAGGCCGGAACGGTGATCACCGCCTGGGTGACGTTCTCGCCGAGATAGGCCTCGGCGGTTTCCTTCATCTTCTGGAGGATGAAGGCGGAGATCTGGGAGGGGCTGTAATCCTTGGAGCCGGCATTGACCCAGGCGTCGCCGTTGGGGCCGCGGCTGATCGTGTAGGGGACCAGCTCGGTGTCCTTTTTGGTGATCGGATCGTCGAAGCGGCGACCGATCAGGCGCTTGACCGCGAAGACGGTGTTCTCGGGGTTGGTGACCGCCTGGCGCTTGGCCGGCTGGCCGACCAGCCGCTCGCCGTCCTTCGCGAAAGCGACGATCGATGGCGTCGTGCGGGCGCCTTCCGCATTTTCGACCACCTTGGGCTTGCCGCCTTCCATGACGGCGACGCAGCTGTTGGTGGTGCCGAGATCGATTCCGATGACTCTAGCCATATTAATCCTCTTGTGCCCCAAAAGTTTACCGCACCCCTGCGTCCTTCCAATGAGGCACGCGGAGTGTTTCGGAAGCGATATAGGGGTGGATTCCGACGCGACAAGAAGTGCGCCTCGCGCTAGGAGCGCGGCGGCCATGAAGAAGATGCTTGAAAGCCTCGTCCTTGCGTCCCTCGGCGGCACGCTGCTGCTGGCGGGCTGCAACCGGCCCCCCGCCGACGGAACGGTCCGGGTCGGCGACGTCTGGGTGAGGCTGCCGGCGGCGAAGAGCCGCCCGGGCGGAGCCTATTTCCGGATGGAGGCGGGGAGCGAGGGCACGAGGCTGCTGGGCGTGTCGAGCCCGTCGGTGCGCTGGATCGAGCTTCACGAGACGAGCACGACCGGAAGCAGGACGAAGATGAAGCGGCACAAGGAGATCGAGTTCCCGAGCCGCGGAGAGCTGGTCTTCGAGCCCGGGGGCCGCCACGCCATGCTGTTCGGGATCGATTCGAAGGTGAAGCCGGGCGACAAGATCCCGCTCACATTCTCGTTCAACGTCGCGCCGCCGATCACGGTGGAGGCCCAGGTCGCGGCGGCCGGCGACGAGAGCCCGCACCAAGGGCATTGAGCGAACCGCAGTCATCCCGGCGAAAGCCGGGACCCCAGCCGGTGAAATGCTCCGCGCCTTCATCTCGCCGAGGCCGCGGCTTTCGCCGGGGTGACGGGTGGGCGCGATGAGGCTAGCTTCCCGCGCAACAGGGGGAAAATCGATATGTCCGGATTCAGGCAGTTCATCGCGAAGGGCAACGTGCTCGATCTGGCGGTCGCGGTGATCGTCGGCGCGGCTTTCGCGACCATCGTCTCGTCGCTCACCGGCGACGTCATCATGCCGTTCATCGGCTGGCTGTCGGGCGGCCTCGATTTCTCGAGCTATTTCATCCGCCTCGGAGCGATCCCGCCGGGCTATGCGGGCGATCCCAACAATTATGCGGCGCTCAAGGCCGCGGGAGTCCCGATGATCGGCTACGGCCAGTTCGCCACCGCGATCGTCTCGTTCCTCATCCTTGCCTTCGTCGTCTACCAGCTCGTCAAGGCCGCAACCCGAGTGAAGCTGACCGGGGAGGCGCCGGCGGCGGGGCCGAGCGAGGAGCTCCAGGTCCTGCGCGAGATTCGCGACTCCCTCAAGGCTCGTCCCTGAGCCATTGAAAAGTTGCGATTTTCCAGTTAGCTGATCCCGGGTTTTCGCGGGGTTTTCGAATGATTTTTCGTGGGTTTGGCCGGGCGCTCGCCGCGGCGGCGGCCGTGCTGGCCTTGTGCGGCCCCGCTTGGGCGATCGACCCCCTGCCCCCCACCGCGAAGGCGGTTCCCGACCCGGCGATCAGGACGGGCACCCTTCCCAACGGCCTGCGCTACGCGATCATGCGCAACGGCTCCCCGGCCCGGGCGGTCTCGATCCGCCTCGCGGTCCGAGCGGGCAGCTACGACGAGGAGGAAGCCGAGGGCGGCTTCGCCCATTTCGTCGAGCATATGGCGTTCCGTTCCACCCGCCAGGCGCCCGAAGGCTCCCTCGACACCCGGTTCGCAAGCCTCGGAGTCGCCTTCGGCCGCGACGAGAACGCCGCGACGGGCATCGAATCGACCCTGTATCAAATGGACGTGCCCGTCGCGGACCCGGCCGCGGTGGCAAAGGTGCTCGAATGGCTCCGGGGCGCGGCCGACGGAATCCTGTTCGAGCCCGCAGCCGTCGAGCTCGAAAAGGGAGTCGTGATCGCCGAGCTTCGCGGCCGGACGAGCCCGACCTCGATCGTCGGACGGGAGGCGGCCCGGTTCCAGGCGCCGGAACTCCGATCGGTCGCTCGCGACGTCGGCGGCACCGAAGCCTCGGTGAGGGCCGCAACCCCGGCGGCTCTCCAAGCCTTTTACGATCGCTGGTACCGGCCGGACAACGCCGTCCTGGTCATCGCCGGCGATTCCGATCCGGATTCGATGCTCAAGGCTGCGCGGGCGGCGTTCGGAAGCTGGACCGGCCGAGGCGCGCCTGGAACCCGGGCGAAGCCGATGCCGCTGGCCAAGCGCGGCCTGGATTCGTTCACTCGAAGCGGCCCCTCGCTTCCGCTCGCCGGAAGCGCCTGCCGGGTCGCTCCGCTCGACGGGCCGCGCGACGGGAGCCTCGATCGGATGCGCCGCGAGACCCTTTCCCAGATCTGGGTGACGATCCTCACCGACCGGGCCACCCGAGCAACAGCGAAGGCCGGATCCGCGCTTCTGGGCGCTGCGCCGATGGTCAACCGAAGCCTGCCCGACGCTCGGATCTCCTGCCTGATCGCGGTTCCCAATGTCGGGAAGTGGCGCGAGGGCCTGGCCCAGGCTCAGGCGGAGCTTCGCCGGTTCGCCGAAACCGGCCCGACCGCGCTCGAAGTCGAGTCCGCCGCCGAGCAGCTGCGCTCCCGGCTTCGGGCCGCCGTCTATCAAAGCGGCACCCGATCGACCCGCGACCTGGCCCAGGCGATCGTCGAGTCCGAGCTCGCCGGGACCCCCTTTGTCCACCCCAGCGAAGCGATGCGGGTCTTCGACTTGCTGGTCGCCGGGCTCACTCCGGCCGACGTCAAGCGCGCCTTCGAGTCGGATTGGACGGGGAACGGCCCGCTGCTCGTCCTGACCGGGCCCGAACAGGTCGCTCCGGCGGAGCTTGCCGCTGCATGGCGGGCGAACGAAGCGGCCGCTCCGCTCGAGGCCTTCGCAGACCGCGAGACGGCGACATGGGCCTATGGAAAGCTGGGAAAGCGCGGCAAGGTCGCCTCGCGGGAGGCGGGGCCGGAATTCACCCGCCTCACGTTCAAGAACGGCGCCGTCCTCAACTTCAAGCAGACCGGGTTCCAATCCGGCGGAGCCGAGATCCGGTTCCGATTCGGCCATGGCGAGCGCGGCCTGAGCGTCGCCGACAGGATGCCGATGACACTCGCGGCGGGCCTGTTCCCCAACGGCGGGCTCGGAAGGATGGACTATGAGGAGATCGGCAGCGCGCTCGCCAACTCGACCTGGGCGTTCAGCTTGGAGCCCCGTCCCACCGCTTTCATGCTGAGCAGCAGCACTCTCAGCGACAATGTCGAGCAGCAGATGCACCTGCTCGCCGCCTATATGACCGATCCGGGCTTCCGGCCGCTGATCGACGAGAAGCTCCCCACGGCGCTCGACCTCACCTACCGGATGGTCGATACCGAGCCTTCGTTCGTCGCCACCCTCGCGCTCGAGCGCGCTCTGTTCCCGGGGCGCGAATCGCTGCCGCCGCGCGAGCGCATGGCAGCCTATCGGGCCGCCGATTTCGAACGCATGCTGAAGCCGGCGCTGACCCGGTCGCCGGTCGAAGTGACGATCGTGGGGGACCTCACCGAAGAGGTGGCGAAGCGCTCGGTGGCGGCGACCTTCGGAGCCCTGCCGCCACGCCCGGCGCTTGCGGCCTTGCCGGAAGGCGAAGGGCCCTTCCGCTATTTCCCCGAGCGCCTGCCGCCGCCCGTCACCGAAACTCACCGCGGCCCGGCCGACAAGGCCGCCGCGGTCCTCGCCTGGCCCCTGTGGGTCGCGAGCCCCGAGCGGCGGCCGGAGGAATATTCCGTCCACCTGCTTCGCTCGATCCTCGAGACCCGTCTGCTTCGGCAGGTTCGGGTGGTGATGGGCAAGGTCTATGCGCCCGCCGTAAGCCTCGCGACTCCGGACGATGCCGACCAGGGCATCCTGACGGTCGTTCTGGAAGCCGCTCCGGACGACATTCGCCCGCTGGTCGAAGCGGCCAGGGGAGTCGCCGGCGAGCTTGCCGGCGGCGCGATCAGCCAGGAGGAGCTCGACGCCGCGCGCACGCCGCTTCTGGCCTCGGCCGACCAGGCCCTCAGCGAAAACGCCGCCTGGGCCTCGATGATCGCCCATGCCGGAAGCGACCGGGCCGCCTTGCGCGAGCTGACCGGCCTTCGCTCCGACCTCGAGGCACTGACGATCGAGGATATCCGCCGGGCCGCGGCGACCTGGCTAAAGCCGGCGCCGGCGCTGGCGCGGGCGATTCCCGCCTCGCGCTGACGAGAGCGCAGGATCCGGCCGAATGGATTTTGCCTCCCCAGGCGCAGCATGGGGAGGGGGACCCCGCGTAGCGGGGTGGAGGGGTAGAAGGCGCCGCTTATTCCAGTTACCCCTCCACCATCCTTGGTCCCACTCCCCATCGCTCCGCAATGGGGAGGCAAGTAGGAGAGAATGATGGAACAGCCGCTCGACACGTTCCGCTCCTCGACCTGGGGCTGGCTGCGGGGCACCCTCGCCGGCTGGGGGACGATCGCACTGGTGCCGATCGGAATATTGCTGACTGCGGCGGCGCCCCCTGAATTCGGGCGCTGGCCGATGGTCCTGAGCGCCGTCGCCCTGCTCATCGTCGTCTGGAAATGGTTCGAGAGCCTGGCCGCCCGCTACGACGTCTGCACCGACCGGCTGATCGTGCGCGAGGGAATCTTCATCAAGAGCCTGGACGAGGTCGAGCTCTACCGGGTGAAGGACGTCCGGCTCGATTTCAGCCTGATCAACCAGGTGGCCGGAATCGGCACCATTACCGTCAACTCGAGCGACGAGACGACTCGCGGCCGGCCCCTGGTCCTCCGCCACGTCGAACGCGCCGCCGAGCGCCGGGAGGAGCTTCGACGGCTGGTCGAAGCCGCCCGCCAGAAGCGCCGAGTCCGCGAGATCGACATGATGCACGAGGATTATTGAGGCAGACAATCCTCCCCGACATTTGTCGGGGAGGGGGACCGCGCGAAGCGCGGTGGAGGGGTTCCCGGAGTTTGAAATAACCCCTCCACGATGCTTCGCATGGTTCCCCTCCCCCGGAATTCCGGGGGAGGCCTTTAGGGTCACCCCTTCCTCGCCACCCCTACCATCGCCGGCCTCAAGAGCCGGTCCTTGATCATGTAGCCGGCCTGCATCTCCTGGACGATGGTGCCGGGCTCGGCGTCGCTCGGGATCTCGACCATGGCCTGGTGGCGGTGGGGATCGAGCGGCTGGCCGAGGGCTTCGACCCGGGTGATCCCGTTGCGCTGGAAGACGGTGTCGAGCTCGCGGCCCGTCGCTTCGATCCCGGCGATCAGCGACCTCATGCGCTCGTCCTGGCGAAGGTCGTCGGGGATCGCCGCGAGTGCGCGGTCGAGATTGTCCTTCACCGAAAGGACGTCCCGGGCGAAGCCGGTGGCGGCGTAGGCGGCGACGGTCTGCTTCTCCTGCTCGAGCCGGCGGCGAACGTTCTGGGTCTCGGCCTGGGCGTAGAGAACGTGCTGGCGAACCTGCTCGAGCTCCTTGGCCAAGTCGGAAAGTTCCTGCTCGGGCGCGGGCTCCGGGCCACCGCCGTCCCCGCCTCCCCGGGCCTCCTCGTTGGTCTCTTCGTGCAGTTCCTGGTCTTCGTTCATGCCATCAATCTCGATAGTGCCTGTGCCGTGAAATCCACCATGGGTACGACCCGCGCATAGTTCAACCGAGTCGGGCCGATGACTCCTACCACTCCCACCACCTTGCCGTCGCGGCCGCGATAGGGCGCGGCGATGACGGAGGATCCCGAGAGCGCGAACAATTTGTTTTCCGAGCCGATGAAGATCTTCATCCCCTGCCCCGCCCGGGCGCTGTCGAGCAGCCTGACGATCTCCTCCTTGTCGTCCAGCTCCTCCAACAGCTGCCGCACCCGCTCGAGATCGGCGGCGGCGCCCGGCTCGAGCAGATTGGCCTGGCCTCGAACGATCAGGACCGGACGCTGAGCCCCGTCCTCGGACCACAAAGCGAGGCCGCGGTCGATCAGCTGGCGCGCCGCGTCGTCGAGCGCCGCCTTGCCGGCCTGGATTTCGGCCGCGAGGCGGCGCTGCGCCTCCGGCAGCGTGAGGCCGCTCAGGCGGGCGCTGACGTAATTGCCCACCTCGCTCAGCGCCGAGGCGGTAATCCCGGGCGGAAGGTCGACCACCCTGTTCTCGACGCTGCCCTCCGCTCCGACCATCACGGCCAGCGCCTGGGTCGGGGACAATTGGACGAAGCCGAGCTGGCGCAGAACGGGCTCGCGCTTGGGCACCAGGACGATTCCGGCGCAGGCGGACAATCCGGACAAGGCGGAGGTCGCCGCGGAAAGCGCTTCCTCGATGGGGCCGCCGCGCTCCAGCCGCCCCTCGATCGCGGCCCGTTCCTCGGCGCTCGGCTCGGCCGCCTGCATCATCCCGTCCACGAACAGCCTGAGGCCGCTTTCGGTGGGGATCCGGCCGGCCGAGGTGTGGGGATGGGCGAGCAGGCCGAGCTCCTCCAGATCCTGCATGACGTTGCGGATCGAGGCGGGCGACAGGTTGAGGCCCGGCAATTTCGAAAGGGTCCGCGACCCTACGGGAGCGCCGGAGCCGAGATAATTCTCCACCACCATCCGGAAGACTTCCCGGGCGCGTTCGGTGAGCTCGCTGACGGGGGTGGAGGCCATTGGGGCTATGTAGGGAACTCGTCGTCCCGGCGAAAGCCGCGACCTCGGGGAGGCCCTCCGAGACTTCTCGTCCTGGCATCCCGGCTTTCGCCGGGATGACGGACGTTCGCCCCTCTCGTCCCCGGGGCAGGCTACACGATCTCCCGCCGAGACAGGTCGACCAGCATTGCGGCGACCGCGATCAGGCCCCCGATCGTCCCCACCCCGAGCGCCAGCTGGGCCCGCGCCGGATCGGCGGCAAGCATGTTGGTCGCGATCAGCCAGGGAAAATAGGGTCCGTAATCCGATCCGGTGGCGACGACTCCGACGAACGTTCCGCCGATCCCGAGCACGAGCGGCGGAACGAAGCTTCGGAAGCGCAAGGCGGTCCACAGCTGAAGCGCGACGAGCAGCAGCGCGGCCGCGAACATCTTCGCCAGGATCGTCGCGAATCCGGCGAGTCCGGGATCGCCGGTCAGCGAGCGGCTCGGTGACGCAAGGTCGCCCAGCCAGCCGAATGCGGGGGCGAGGACGAAGAGCAAGGCGCTCATCGCCGCGACGAGCAGCACCACGACGACGATCTTGGCGGCGAAGAACGCGCTTCTCGGGACCGGCAGCGCCAGCAGATGGTTCCAGAATTTGGGCCCGTGCTCGAGCTGGGCGACGAGGATGGTGAGCGCCGTCACCGTCATCGGAAGCATGAAGAAGCTCCAGATGGCGGACGCGCCGATCAGGTAGGTCGACCAAGGCTGGTCCCCGCCCGACTTCTGCTGGAACATCAAGGCGCACAGGAGGGCGACCATCGCCGGCGCGGCCGCGCAGAGGAGAAGGACGAGCGAGCGGCGAAGCTTGGCGGCTTCGGCGGCGAGGACCCGGATCATCGGTGAAATTCCTTCAGGCGGCGAGGAGCAGGTCCGCCTGCTCGACGGTGTCGTGGAAGACCTGCTCGAGCGAAGGCTCGCGGACCTCGATTCCCGAAACCCGGATGCCCTGCTCGACCAGCATGAAGTTGATCGCGGCCACGTCGGACGGCGCGGTGCGCTCGACCAGCACCTGATCGGCGCCGTGCCGGACCGCGCCGAGTCCGGTCGGCTTCAGCATCTCGAGGACCGCGTCGGGCCGGTCGACCGTGAAGGCCAGCCGCCCGGCGCAGGGGTCGCGCATCTCGGCGATCGGGCCTTGCCGGAGCAGCCGGCCGCGATGCATCAGCCCGAGATGAGTCGCGGTCTGCTCGACCTCGGCGAGGATGTGGCTCGAGACGAACACGGTCACCCCCTCCCCTTGCGCGAGCGACTGGACGAGGCGCCGCATGTCCCTGATGCCCTGGGGATCGAGGCCGTTCGTCGGCTCGTCGAGGATGAGCAGGCGCCGCCGGCCGATCAAGGCTCGGGCCATCCCGAGCCGCTGGCGCATGCCGAGCGAATAGCCGCCGACGCGGCGGTCCGCGGCGCCCATGAGCTCGACGATCCCGAGCACCCGGTCGATCTCGCCCCGATCCGCGCGAAGCAGGCCGGCGGTGACCGCCAAATTCTCGCGTCCGGTCAGATGGTCGTAATGGCAGGGGGTTTCGACCAGGGCGCCGGCGAGCCGCGCGGCCGCGATCCGATCGGTCGCGGAGTCATGGCCGAAAAGCCGTGCGGTCCCGCCGGTCGGCCTCAGCAGTCCGAGCAGCAGTCGGATCGTCGTCGTCTTGCCCGCGCCGTTCTGGCCGAGAAAGCCGAAGACGCAGCCCTCCGGCACCGCGAGATCGACTCCGTCCACCGCCTGCTGCCGCCCGAAGCTTCGGCGCAGGGCGCTCGTCTCAACTGCCAGACCCATGATCTTCTCCCATCGACCCGCCAAGGCTCGACTCATTTCCTCATTTCGTTTAAGTTAGATATGGATTTGTTTAAGTGCAATATAAATTTTGAGGCCTGATGATGAACGATGAAAAGATCGGGCGGCTCCGCCGCCACAGCCTCTGGCTGTCGAGGCTGACGCTTTTCCTCTTCTGCTCGACCGCCGTCGTCCTCGTGATTCCGATCACGGTGGGCTTCGGCTCGGTCATCCCGCGCGACTCGGTCGGCCCGCACATCCTCTTCCGGGCCGTGTTCTGGCTGCCCGCATTCCTCTACCTCTACGCCTTGTGGGCGATCGGCCGTTCGTTCGGGGCTTTCGCCCGCGGCGGGCTGTTCGGCTCGGCCATGGCCAAGGGGTGCCGGCGGGCCGGAGTGGCTCTGGCGGCCGGGGCGGGCGCGAGCGCCCTCGGCGTTCCCAACGCGATCCGGCTGCTCGCCCAGCACGGGCTGGTTCCGGAACCGTTGCGGCGCTTCGGTTCGGTCCTGATCTTCGACACCGCCTATCTCGCGGTAGGGGTGGTCGGGATCGCCCTGTTCCTCCTCGGTCAGCTGCTCGAACGCGCCGCCGAGGTGCAGCAGGAAGCTCAGGTCCTGCGCGCCGAGCTGGGCGAGTTCTTCTGATGCCGGTGGTGGTCACGCTCGATTCGGTGCTTGCGGCCCGGCGGATGAAGGCGAAGGCGCTCGCCCGAACGATCGGGATCAGCGAGACTCAATTGTCGCTGTTCCGGTCCGGCAAGGTGCGCGGAGTCCGCTTCTCAACGGTCGCGGCGCTGTGCGCGGCGCTCGACTGCAAGCCTGGCGACCTTCTCGACTACGTTCACGACCCCGCGGACGTGACCGGATAGGTGACCCGCCCGTCTTCCACCCGGGCGCCGAGGGAAAGGCGCGCGGGCTCCGCCCGGCCGCCGTCCATCAGGTGAAAGACGGTCTCCCCGCGGGCGATGAGGTGGTCGGCGACGATCCGGCGGTGGCAGCGCCACCAGACCGCTTCGGAGCACATCATCGCCACGGGCCGCTCCCGCCCCACGCCCACCAGTTCCTCGAGCCCCGCCCGGAAATCTTCGGACAAAGCGTGGTCGGCATAATTGTGGAAGCTCCGGTTCTCCCACCAGCCGTTGCGCTCCGGGGGGACCTCGCGCACTCGGCTTCGAAGGCCGCCCAGCGCGGGGATCCGGCCGTGGACGATCTGGAAGGGGGCGAGCGCGTCGGCCAGGCTGTCGGCGTTATATTGCGGGTTGTGCCGAGAACGCGGGACGGTGCGGATATCGATGACCGCTCGGATTTCGGCGATGCGCAGGAGCTCGACGAAATCCTCTATCGAGCGGGTCGAGTGGCCGATCGTGAAGAAGGGAACGGACATCGCCCGGGTAACGCGACGGCCCCGGCTTTGTCTCCCGCCGGCCCGGCCCGGCTAGTTGAACACCGCGATCATCCGGGACTTTCGCGCGAGCGCGAACGGGGCCCCCATGTAGATGGGCAGCGGCGGGTAGGAGCGATGAACGAGCTGGTAAAGCCTGTCCGTGGACGGCAGCGGCGCGGCCGAGACGCTTTCGAAGACGACCGAAAAGGCCTGGGAGCGGCCGAGCTCCGCCGGGCGGCGGCCCGATCTGGGAAAGGCGGCGACGGCGGCGATCCGAAGCCTGTGCGGACCGGCCGGACCGACCAGGTCGAACGTCTCTCCGACCAGCCTGCTCCATTCCGCAAGCCCGGCGGCCTGCAGAGATTGGAAGGTGCGGTCCCACCAGGAATCGGGCCGGCTCGAAGGACCGGCCGCCGGGCGAAGGCCGAGGACCGGCGTGACCGCGGCCGCCACCCCCGCTGCGCCGGCGCCGAGGCCGGCCAGCAACAGGCGACGGCTCATCAAAGCGGAATCTCGCTGCATCGATAGTATCCCCCAACCACCGATGACGCCCGCCCCCGGACGCCGCCTTTGTAACGGCACGTTGCCCCGGATCAACCGCCCAGATAAGCCATTTGGATATTATTATCGGACGCCGACCGCCGGAGCGGTCAAATGGCTTCTCATTCCTCGGTCCGGATGAGGACGGTTTCTCCGATCAGGGCGAACAGGGCGAACGGCGCCCAGGCGGCCAGAAGCGGCGGATAGGCTCCAAGATTGCCCATGGCCAATGCGAAATTGTCGGCGACGAAATAGGCGAAGCCGAGGAACATCCCGATCACCGCTCGAAGGAAGAGCTGGCCCGAGCGGGCGAGGCCGAAGGCGGCGACTCCGGCCAGCAAGGGCATCAGCACCGCCGACAGCGGCCCGGACAATTTGTGCCAGAGGCCCGATTCGAGCTCGGCCGTCGGGCGGCCCGCTTTCTTCAGCTCGCGGACCGAATCGCGCAGGGTGGCGAAATCCTGCTCGTCCGCGGAGATGCTGGCGAGAGTGAATTGGGTGGGGTCGAGCCCTTCGCCGAAGGGCAGCGCCGCGCTTCGCTCGGCCGTCCCTCGGGCGACGTCGAAGGTCTCGGCCTTCTCCAGCCGCCAGCCATTGCCCACCCGGGTCCCCCGTTCGGCGGTGACGATCGCCTTCAGGGTCTCATAGTCGCGGTCGTAGATGCTCAGGCCTCGAAGCTCGGTGGCGGCCCCCTTCCCTCGAACCTCGCGGGCGAGGATCAAATCGTCTCCCCAGCGAACCCAGACGTTGGGCCGGATCCCCCTGTCGCGAGGCACCGGCCCGTAATCGACCTTTTCCCAGTTCGACAGCGTGTCGTTGGCGCGGGTCACGATCCGTTCGTTGAAGGCGAAGCTGATGGCGGCGATTCCGAGGCTTGCGACGATCAGCGGGGCGATGATCTGGTGGGCGGATATGCCGGCCGCCTTCATGCTCACGACCTCGCTGTTCTGGTTCAGGGTGGCGAGGGTGATCAAGGTCCCAAGCAGCACCGCGAAAGGCAGGAAGCGCGAGATCAGCTGAGGGATCCGAAGCGAGACGTAGCGCCAGAGCTCCGCGTCCCCATTGCCTGGGACTCGAAGGATCTTGCCGGATTCGCCGAGCAGGTCGAGGGTCATCAGGACGACCACCAGCGCCCCGAGCACCGCAAGGGTGCGAACCAGGAACATCCGCGCCATGTAGAGCGCGATGCGCTTCGACGGAAAGAAGTTCAGGTTCATCATTGCGCCGGCACCGCGCCGCGCCGGTCCGAGCCCAGGCGAAGGATCCGGCCGATCCCCTTCGCCAGCTTGGAGAAGGCGCGCTCGAGCGCTCCGATCGGCTGCCCGCCCGGCTTGTAGGCGAGGATCCAGTACATCCAGAAGATCAGGCCGGCGAAGGCAAAGAAGGGCGTCCATAGGGCGATCACGGCGTCGACCCGGCCCTGGGCGGCCATCTGCTCGGCATATTGATTGACCTTATGGTAGACGACGACCATCGCGATCGAAAGGAAGATGCCGAGGCCCGAGGTGCTTCGCTTGGGCGGCACCGCCAGCGCCACCGCGAGAAGCGGCATCAGGAGCATCATTACGATCTCGGTCACACGATAGTGGAAATTGGCGCGGATGGCGTTTCTCGTCGCCGGCGGCACGGCGGCCTTGGATTCGCCGAAGCGGAACAGCTCGGGAAGGGTCAGCTCGTCCTCGTCGCCGCGGCCGCGTCCTCGGAATTTCGCGATCGCGGGAAGATCGATCGGAAGGTCCTGGATCCGGAAGCTCAGCACCCGGGGAGCCCTGTACCTGGGCGAATTGTGGACCAGCCGGCCGTTGCTGAGCCTGAGCAGGATGACGTCCGGATCGTCTGTCGCAAGGAAGGTACCGTGATCCGCGGTGACCGCGATGGTACGGCCGTCGCGGGTCTCGGCCCGGACGAAGACGCCGTGGAGAAGCCTTCCCTTGTCCTCGCTGGCCTCGACCCTCAGGGTCATCCTCTTGCCGAGGTTGGTGAACTCGCCGACCTTGATCGAGGCTCCGAGCGCGCCCGAGCGAAGATCGAAGCGGAGCTGCTCGTAGCCGTAGCGCGACACCGGCTGGATGAAGCCGACGATGACGACGTTCAGAACCATCAGGACGACCGCGAAGAGATAGGGAACCCTCAGAAGCCTGGTGTAGCCGAGGCCGACGGCCCTCAGGCTGTCCAGCTCCGACGACAAAGCCAGCCGGCGAAAGGCGAACAAGGTGCCGAGCAGAAGCCCGATCGGAATTCCGAGCGCGAGATATTCCGGGATCAGATTGCCGAGCATCCGCCACACCACGCCCACCGGGCCGCCCTCGCTGACGACGAAATCGAACAGGCGCAGCATCTTGTCGAGAATGAGCAGCATCGCGGCCAGCGTCAGGGTCGCCAGCAGCGGCACCAGGATGAGCCTGGCGAGGTAGCGGTCGATCTGGGTGGCGAGAGTCACTGGGGGATCAAAGAGGCGGTTTGATCCGGTTTTCAAGAATTATCGGCGAACGGACCTCTTTCGAACCGACGGGCTCGGCCTCGATACCTGCTTTAGACTGTAACGGCCGGGCAACGGTCGCGTTAAATCCACCGAGGCGAGGATATTCGAGGCGGGCGCCCCGTTCGGCCTGACTCAGGCAAATCAGGAAACGCATATGATGAAACCCGCCTCCGTCGCTTTCGCGGCCACGATCCTCCTCGCAACCCCGGCGGTGGCCCAGGACGATCCCAGCTGGACCGGCTTCTATGTCGGGGCACAGGCAGGGTACGGCCTCCAGCCCGGCGACGGCGACGAGACGATCCTGTTCGATACGGGTCTCGACGGATCGTTCGGCGAGACCGTCAACACCTCGGGCGGCGCCAACGCCTTCTCGCCCGGCTTCTGCGGCGGCTCCGCGAACGGTCCGACCCCCGGCGAAGGCTGCCGCGACGACCGCGACGGGATCGAATATGGCGGTCACGCCGGCTTCGATTACGAGACGGAGGGCGGGATCGTGGTCGGAGTGGTGGGCGACTATAGCCGCTCGCGCCTTCGCGACGGCGTCAGCGCCTTCAGCACGACTCCGGCGCGCTACACGATGACCCGGCGCCTTCGCGACGTCTTCTCGCTGCGCGCACGCGCCGGCGTTTCGACGGGATCGACGCTATTCTACGGCACGGGCGGGATCGTCCGCGGAAGCATCCGCAACAGCTTCACGACCAGCAACGCGGCGAACAGCTTCACCGGCAACGGAAACGAGAAGGGCTGGGGCTATGCGGTCGGCGGCGGAGTGGAGCAGCGGCTGGGGACCAATTTCTCGATCGGCCTTCAGTATCTCTACCGAAGCATCGACGCAGGCGACTATGTCGTTCGCGCCGGGCCCGGAACGGCGGGGCTCACCAACCCTTTCCGGATCGTCAATCCCAACGGCACCGACTTCCGGCGCAGCGGCGACGATTTCACCTCGCACGGAGTTAACCTCACGGCGAGCTTCCGCTTCTGAACGGCGGCGAAGAAGGAGCGGGTCCGCGGCTCGGTCAACCGAGCCGCGGACCGGCTGGTGCGCGCGCTCAGGTCGCCCGGCGGATGACCTTGACGATGAGCAGCAGGATCACCGCTCCGAGCAGCGAATAGAGGAAGGCCTCGAGGTTGAGCGGGCCGTTGAGGATCGAGGCGCCGCCGCCGAAGAGCCACCCGGCGATGAGTGCTCCGACGATCCCGACGATGATGTCGAAGATCAGGCCGCCGCCGCTCTTGGTGATGATTCCGGCGAGCCAGCCGCAGACTGCGCCGACGATCAGGATGAGGATCAGGGTCATGTTTTTCTCCCCCGGCGCGAAGGCTGAAGGCCCGGCCGATAAGTGGAAGACGTTTCGGAGGCGGTCCGGTTCCACGGGGGTTTCCGTTAAGTAACCTGTCAGGCCGCCCCTACCCGTCATCCCGGCGCAAGCCGGGACCTCAGGACGCGTAGTCCCGGCGGGTCTCCCCGAGGTCCCGGCTTTCGGGTTCCCATCAAAGTACTACTTTGATGGGGTCCCTCCCGGGATGACGAAGTCAGCCCTCCTTGACGAGAGTCCCGAAAAGGTCGCCCGTCGTCGTCCCGACATGGACCTTGAAGGCGCCGGGATTGGCCTTGATGGAGTCGAGCTGGGCGTCGGTGATCTGGTCGCAGTCCTTGCTGTCGTTGCCGGCTTTCGGCACGTCGAGCGTGGCGATCGCGTTGCCGTCCGGAGAGACGACGTGGCCGACCGTCATGGTCACTCCGGCGGCGAGCTCGAGGTCGGTGCACAAGGTGTTGGAGGCGTCGTTGAGGCTGATTTCGGCCTTGCCCGAGCTGGTACCGCCGCCCGACGGCGCAAGCATCGCGACATATTCGAAGCCGACCGCCTCGTTGGCTTCCTCCGCCACGGTCTCGCAGCCGCCGAGCATGGCGAGAATACCGGCCGAAGCCAGTGTGAGCGCTGTCTTGTTACGCATCCACGTTCTCCTGGAATTTCGGGCCGCCCCATCGGGCCCGGGGGAGAAAGCGAGCAACCCGGGTGAATCGTTCCATGGCCGGTACGTCGGCTGGAAGCTTCGGCCAACGCCTCGAGTCGATTTTCGGCTACCCGGCGATCTCGCGCCCCGATGCTTGCGGCTGGACCGCCGGACCGGCCCTGGTTAAAGCCGCCGCCGACCCCAAGGAGAAGCCCTACATGCGCCCGTCCGGCCGCGCTCCCGATCAAATGCGGGAAATCATCATGGAGCCCGCCTTCACCCGCCACGCCGAGGGGAGCTGCCTGATCAGCTTCGGAGACACGCGGGTGCTTTGCACCGCGTCCGTCGAGCAGAGCCTTCCGCCGTGGCTTCGAGGCAAGGGCAAGGGCTGGGTGACGGCCGAATACGGAATGCTGCCGCGCGCGACTCATACGAGAGGGCGCCGCGAGGCCGCTTCGGGCAAGCAGTCCGGGCGGACCCAGGAGATCCAGAGGCTGATCGGGCGCTCGCTGAGGGCCGTGGTCGACCTCCAGGCGCTCGGCGAGCGCCAGATCACGGTGGATTGCGACGTCATCCAGGCCGACGGCGGAACCCGCACCGCGGCGATCTCCGGCGGCTGGGTGGCGCTCAGGATCGCCGTCGACGGACTCCTGCGGCAGCAGGCCCTCGCGGTGGACCCGATCCGCCAGAAGGTCGCGGCGGTGAGCTGCGGAATCCATAACGGGGCCGCGGTGCTCGACCTCGACTACGAGGAGGACAGCAATGCCGGGGCGGACGGCAATTTCGTCCTGACCGGCGACGGCAACATCGTCGAGGCGCAGGTCACCGCAGAAGGCGAGACCTATGACGAGGAAGGCCTTTTGCGCCTCCTCCGCCTGGCCCGCATCGGCTGCGGCGAGATTTTCGCGGCCCAGGACAGGGCGACCGGGCGATGAGGAAGCTCCAGCCGGGGCGGCTGGTGATCGCAAGCCACAACGAGGGCAAGGTTCGTGAGATCCGCGAGCTGCTGGGCCCCTATGGCGTGGAACCGGTTTCGGCGACCGAGCTCGATCTGCCGGAGCCCGACGAGATCGGGACCACCTTCATCGACAATGCCGACCTGAAGGCGCGCGAGGCTGCGGACCTTTCGGGGCTGCCGGCGCTTGCCGACGACAGCGGGCTTTGCGTCGAGGCGCTCGAGGGACGGCCCGGAATCTTCTCCGCCCGCTGGGCCCTGGCCGCCGATCCCCGAGTCGCGCCGGGCGCCGGCCCGGGCGAGATCGAAGGCCCGCGCGACTTCGGCCTGGCCATGCGCCGGGTCTGGGAGTCGCTCGAGGCAATGGGGCCGGAGGCGAGCCGAAACGCCCATTTCGTCTGCGCCCTCGCCGTCTGCTGGCCCGACGGGCGAAGCGAATGGTTCGAGGGCCGGGTCGAGGGGACTTTCGTCTGGCCGCCGCGGGGCGAGCGCGGCTTCGGCTACGACCCGATCTTCGTTCCGGCCGGCCGCGACATCACCTTCGGCGAGATGGACCCGGCCGAGAAGCACCGGATCAGCCATCGGGCGGACGCCTTCGCCAAGCTGGTGGCGGCGCTGTTTTAGGTGGGGGCAGAGACCGCCGTCATCCCGGCGAAAGCCGGGACCTCAGGACGAGAAGTCTCGGCGGGTCTCCCCGAGGTCCCGGCTTTCGCCGGGATGACGGACCGGGGCACCGCCCTCTACGTCCACTGGCCCTTCTGCGTCTCCAAATGCCCTTATTGCGATTTCAACAGCCATGTCCGGGAGTCGATCGACCAGGCGGCGTGGCGCGACGCCCTGCTCAGGGACATGGCATGGGAGGCGGACGCCTTCCCCGGCCGTGGGATCGCCTCGATCTTCTTCGGCGGAGGAACGCCTTCGCTGATGGAGCCGGCGACGGTCGCGGCCCTGATCGAGGCGGCGGACCGACATTGGGGCCTCGGGCCGGACGTGGAGATCACCCTCGAGGCCAATCCGTCCTCGGTGGAAGCGGCGCGGTTCGCCGATCTCGCCCGCGCCGGAGTGAACCGGGTGTCGCTCGGCCTTCAGGCGCTCGACGACCGGTCGCTGCGATTCCTCGGCCGGGCCCATGATTCCGCCGAAGGCCTGGCGGCGCTGGAGACTGCGCGAGACTGCTTCGGGCGGGTAAGCTTCGACCTCATCTACGCCCTGCCTGGCCAGAGCGAGCCGGCCTGGGCGGCCGAGCTGGGCCGTGCCCTCGCCTTCGGCACCGGCCATCTTTCGCTGTACCAGCTGACGATCGAGCCCGGGACTCGCTTCGCGGCGATGGCCGCAAGGGGCGAGCTTTCGGCGCGCGATCCCGACGAGGCGGCGGCCCTTTATGAGATGACCCAGACGATGACCGAGGAAGCCGGGCTCCCCGCTTACGAGATATCGAACCATGCCCGGCCCGGCGAGGAGAGCCGCCACAATCTCGCTTACTGGCGCTACCGGCCTTATCTGGGAGTCGGGCCGGGCGCGCACGGGCGGCGCGGCGGGTGCGCGACCCAGCGGCACCGCAAGCCGGAGAATTGGCTCTCGGCGCTGGAGCGCAACGGCCACGGGATTTGCGAGGAGACTCATCTGAGCCCGGAGGAGCAGGCGACGGAGGCGCTGCTCATGGGGCTTCGGCTGAGCGAAGGCGTCGAGGTCGAGGCGGTGGAAAGCCGGCTCGACCTTATGGCGGTGCAGCGGCTGGAAGGCCATGGGCTGGTCGTTCGGACGAGCGGCCGGCTGGCCGTGACCCCGGCGGGGCGGCTGGTGCTCGACGGGATCCTCGCGGAGATTGCACGGTAGCAAGCCGGGTCTCAAGCCTTTGATCCAGGCTCAGTCGAAGCTTCTCGGCGCCGGTGAAACCACGATCGTGCCCGTTGAAGTCACCTCGCGAACCTCCAGCGATCGCTCGGCAACTCCCGACGCGGTGAACCGGAACGCGCCGTCGACTCCAGAGAACCCGACCGGATCCCGAAGCTCGCGCTCGGGGAACGGGCGGCCGAGGCGCCAGTTCTTGGCGATTCGCACCGTGAGCAGGACCGAGTCGTAACCGAGGCTGGCCAGGCGATAGGGGTTCGCGCCGTAGCGGGCCCGGTAGCGGGTCCGGAGCTGGTTGAACATCGAATCCGCGACGCTCGCATACCAGGCGCCGCGGAGGGCGGCGGTGCGGCCGAGGCCGGTCTCGGTCGCCCACAATTCGGTTCCGAGCAGCCGCACCCGGGCGTTGGCCCCGCTCTTGAGCAGCGGCGCCGCGGCCGCTGCGCCGCGGCCGCCGTCGGCGACCAGGACGGAGTCGAAGCCGCCCTGGGCGTAGAGCCGGACGACGGCCGTCCGGACGGCGGCCGGGCCGCCGTCGTAGCTCTGCATGGCGACGAGGGTTCCGCCCTCATCCTCGACCGCTCCGACCATGGCGTCCGAGGCACGGCGGCCGTAGACGCCCGCGGGCACGAGCGCTCCGAAGCGCTCGAGCCCGACGCTCCGGGCGTGACCGACGACCCGCGAGATGGACTGGCCGGGCGTGAAGCCCATCAGATAGACCCCGTTGCCGGCCACGCTGCTGTCGTTGGAGAAGCTGATCACCGGAACGTCGGCGCGGCGAGCGACCGGGGCGACCGCCCGGACGTCCTCGGCGAGCAGCGGGCCGAGAAAAAGGCCGTTGCCTTCGGCGAGCGCCTGGTTGGCCGCAGCCGCCGCGCCGCCCCGCGCGGTGTCGTAGACGGTGATTCGGATCCGCTCGCCGCCGGCGTCGAGCAAGGCGAGATTGGCCGCGTTCGCGATCGACTGGCCGACCCCCGCATTGGCCCCGGAGGTCGGGACCAGGATCGCGACCCGGTGGCGGGCCTCCTCTGGCGGGAGCTGGGGCCCCGGCGCCTCGTCGAGCGGCGGCTCGACTTCGTCGGGCAGCTCGGCCGGCGGAAGCTCGGGGCGAGCCTTGGGCACGAGCTGGCAGCCGGCGAGCGACATCGCGAGCGCGGCCGAGCCGGCGAGACCGAGGATAGTGCGCCGAGCTTGCGACCCGGGGGATTGCTCTGCCATGACCCTCATCCTCATGAACGCGCTTCCACCCGGCCTCTATATCGTCGCGACCCCTATCGGCAATCTTTCCGATCTGTCGCCGCGGGCAGCCGACGTACTGACCCGCGCGGACCTGATCGCGGTCGAGGACAGCCGGGTCACCGCCAAGCTCCTCCACCATATCGGGGTCAGGCGGCCGATGCTGCCCTATCACGACCACAATGCCGAGCGTGTCCGGCCCGAGCTTCTGGAGCGGATGAGGCAGGGTTCGGTGGCTCTGGTCTCCGACGCGGGCACTCCGCTCATCTCCGATCCCGGCTACAAGCTGGTGCGCGGCGCCCGGGCCGCCGGGATCCCCGTGACCACCGTTCCCGGCCCGTCCGCCGTGGTTGCGGCGCTGACCCTGGCGGGGCTGCCGACCGACCGCTTCCTGTTCCTCGGCTTCCTTCCGCCCAAAAGCGGCGCAAAGGCGACGGCGATCGCCGAGGTCGCGTCGGTCAGGGCGACCCTCGTCCTCTACGAAAGCGGTCCGCGCCTCGCCGCCACCCTCGCGGCCCTTCAGGCTGGGCTCGGGAATCGCGAGGCGGCGGTGGCGCGCGAGATCAGCAAGAAGTTCGAGGAGACCGTCACCGGGACCTTGTCCCAGCTAGCCGAGCGCTATTGCGAGGCCCCGCCCAAGGGCGAGATCGTCGTCGTCGTGGCGCCTCCGGGCGAGGCCGAGGCGGTGGGGGAGGCTCAGGTGGACGAGGCGCTGCGGGAGGCGATGGGCCGGCTCTCGGCATCCCGGGCGGCGGCCGAGGTGGCGGAGAAGCTGGGTGTCCCGAGACGCCAGGCCTACGAACGGGCGCTGAAGCTCAGATGAAGCGGCGGCGGGCGGAGCAAGGCGGCCGGCGGGCGGAGAGGCTCGCGGCGCTCTGGCTCCAGCTCAAGGGATGGAAGATATTGGGCCGGAGGGTTCGCACTCCGGTGGGCGAGGTCGACCTCGTCGCCCGACGCGGCAGGACGGTGGCGTTCGTCGAGGTGAAGGCGAGAGCGACGGCCGAGGAGGCCGGCCTGGCCCTCGACGAATGGCGGCTTCGCCGGGTCGCCGCCGCGGCTGGGGCGCTCGCGCAGCGTTACGCACGGGCCGGCGACGACATCCGGCTCGACGCCGTCTTCATCGTTCCTCGCCGCCTGCCGCGGCACATGGCCAATATCTGGCACGGATGACAGCAGCCTCGAGGGTTGATCAGTCACTTTTCCGTTCGGACTGAGCTTGTCGAAGCCCTCTCTTTGCCTCGGAAACAAGAAGGAAAGCCCTTCGACAAGCTCAGGGCGAACGGTGGTGGAAGTGACTGCATCCAGCTTTCACCGCTCCCAGGGTCCCTCTTCAATTCCGTCAACCGGCGCTGCGGGAATTGAGTCCGGACCCCCGCCCCGCTAAGCGCGCGCCATGAGCTTGCGCGTCGCCGTCCAAATGGATCCCATCGAGGGGATCAGCATCGAAGGCGATTCGACCTTCGCGATCATGCTCGGAGCGCAGAAGCGCGGCCATGCCTTGTGGTACTACCGGGTCGAGGACCTCAGCTATACGGAGGGACGCCTCTGGACGATGGCCCGGCCGGTGACGGTGCGGCCCGTCCAGGGCGATCATTTCACCCTCGGCGACCCCGTCCTGCTCGACCTCGGCCGGGACTCGGACGTCGTCTGGATGCGCCAGGATCCGCCGTTCGACCTGGGCTACATCACCGCGACCCACCTGCTCGAGCGGATCCGGGGCGAGACCCTGGTCGTCAACGACCCGGCTTCGGTCCGCGACGCGCCGGAAAAGATCTGGGTCCTCGATTTCGCCCGATACATGCCCCCCACCCTCCTCACCCGATCGCTCGGGGCAGCTCGCAAGTTCCTCGAGAAGCACGGCGAGATCGTCGTCAAGCCGCTCCACGGCAATGCCGGCAAGGCGGTGTTCAAGGTCGGAAGCGACGGCGCCAACCTCTCCGCGCTGATCGAGATGTTCAACGCCGCCTATCGCGAGCCCCACGTCGTCCAGGCCTTCGTCCCCGAGATCGCGCAGGGGGACAAGCGGATCGTCCTTGTCGACGGCGAGGTGGCGGGAGCGATCAACCGGATTCCGGGCGCGGGGGAGATCCGCTCCAACCTGGCGGTCGGCGGATCGGCGGCCAAGACCGAGCTTACCGGGACGGAGCGGGAGATCTGCGCGGCGCTTTCGCCCGAGCTCAAGGCGCGCGGGCTGCTCTTCGTCGGGATCGACGTGATCGGCGGCAAATGGCTGACCGAGATCAACGTCACCTCGCCGACCGGGATCGTCGCGATCGACAAATATAACGGCACCGACATTCCGGGAATGATCTGGGATTCGATCGAAGCCCGGCTTTCCTGAACATGGGCGACTGGACGACCCAGCTCATCGAGCAGACCGGCTATGTCGGGATCTTCCTGCTCATGTTCCTCGAGACGGTCTTTCCGCCGATCCCGTCCGAGGTGATCATGCCGCTCGCCGGGGTGCAGGCCGCCCAGGGCCAGCTCGCACTGTGGGCGGTGATCGCAAGCGGCACCGGGGGGGCGATGCTCGGCAACCTCTTCTGGTACGCCCTTGCCCGAGTCATCGGGCTCAAGCGATTCAAGCCGTTCATCCTTCGCTACGGCCGCTGGCTGACCCTCGACTGGGACGATGTCGAGAAGTCCGAGCGACTGTTCGGCCGGTTCGGCGGGATCATCGTCTCGGGAGGGCGGATGCTTCCAACCATCCGCTCGATCATATCGATCCCCGCCGGGCTGCTCAACATGCGCCTGAAGAGCTTCTTCCTGTGGTCGACGCTCGGGACGATGGTGTGGACGGCGGCGCTGGCCACCGCCGGCTGGGGGCTCGGCAAGGCCTTTCGCGACATCGAGAAGGTGCTCGGGCCGTTGTCGATGGCGATCATCGTCCTCATCGTCGTCGCCTATGTCTGGCGCCAGGTCACATGGCGGAGGCGGCATCCCTGATCGTCATCCCGGCGAAGGTCGGGACCACGGGGAGACCCGCCGAGACTTCTCGTCCCGAGGTCCCGGCTTTCGCCGGGATGACGAATCCAATCGGTAATCGTTGGCTGGCACCATTTTCCGGCCTCGCGCCGTCTCCCGAGCCCAACGATTCCAGCACCTTGGTAATTGGTGTCTGACACCGATTACGGCGCCGTTGCGCGCTCGATCCTCTGGTCCGGTGCCTTCTACCCGTCCACCACACTCCGTGTGGTCCCCTCCCCAGCGCTTCGCGATGGGGAGGCAAATCACGCCCTCGGATGGGCGTTGCGGTAGACGTCGAGCAGGTAGGCGGCGTCGACGGCGGTGTAGATCTGGGTCGACGACAGGCTGGCATGGCCGAGCAGCTCCTGAAGCGAGCGCAGGTCCGCGCCTCGGCCGAGAAGGTGGGTCGCGAAGCTGTGGCGCAAGGCGTGGGGCGTGGTCCGCTCGGAAAGGCCGAGGCGGACCCGCGCCTTGCGGACCGCGCGCCGGATCATCTCTCCGTTCAGCGGGCCGCCGCGAGCGCCCCGGAACAGGGGCTCGGCAAGCGACGCGCCGTAGGGGCAGAGCGACAGATAGTGCTCGATCGCCTCCCGCACGGTGGGGAGCAGGGGCACGACCCGGGTCTTCGACCTCTTGCCGGTGACTCTCAGCGCCTCGCCCAGAGGGAGGGCCGAGCCGGTGAGCCCGAGCGCTTCCGCGACTCGGAGGCCGGAGCCGTAGAGGAGCAGCAGCACCGCCTCGTCGCGGGCGGCGATCCAGGGCGCGCTTGCATCCTCGCCGGCTTCCGAGGCCAGGGCGACGACGTCGTCGGGCGCGACGGGCCGGGGAACGCTCCGGGGGCGCTTGGGGCCCTTAAGCCGGGGAAGGCTCGATTCCCCGCCCCGCTCGGCCGAGGCGAAGGCGAGGAAGGATCGGACGGCGGAGAGCTCTCGCGCGGCGGAGCTGTTGCCCAGCCCTTCGCCCCGCCGGCAGGCGAGGAAGGCGCGCAGGTCCTTCGCTTCGAGGCTCGCCAAAGCGGGCCCGTCGACGGCTCCGCCGAGATGGCCTGCGAGAAAGCCGATCAGCCGGTGGGCGGTGGCCACGTAGGCCCGGACGGTATGGGGCGAGCGGCGGCGATCGTGGGCGAGATGCCGCTGCCAGCGAAAAGCGGTCGCGGCGGCCGGGTGGCCGCCTAAGGGATCAGCCACCGGCCCATCGAACGGGTGAGGACTCGGCCGAGGAACATGAGCAATTCGGAGCCGTGGCGGGTCTCGAAGCCCTGCGCCTCGCGCTGGCCCAGAGCGAGCAGGCCGCTCGGCAGGGGCGGCTCGCTGTCGAGCCGGACCAGGGCCTCGGCCTTGATCAGCTCGCAGGCGGGGCCGAAAAGCGGGTGGCCCCGGCCGACTCCTCGAAGAACCACCCCGTCCAGCCCCTCCAGCGAGCGCTGGATGACCCGGACGTCGACGAACTGGAGCCCCGAGGCGTCGGCCCGAACGCCCTTGTCGCCCGCGAACAATGCGACGGCGACGGCGTCGAGGCCGAGTATCTGCGGCCATTCCTGAGTGACGATATGGATGAGATGATCGAAGCCGTCCGCCTCGATCGCGGCGAGCACCGCCTCGTGGATCGAGGCGACCGCTCCGGAATGGCCGCGTGCGAAGGCGATGAGATCCTGATTGGCCTCCTCCGCCGCCGCGACCCGGGCGCGGAGCTTGGCGACCGCCCGATCCTCGAAGTTGATCACCTTTCCCATCGGGCGGAGGCTAACCCGAACAAGGTTAAGAAGCGATGGCCATTTTTTGCCCGAGAGAAAATATTCGTGTTTTGTTCTTGCTTTGTAGGATTTTTCCTACTAAACCGGGCCGTGGGCGAGTCGCGGACTGCCCGGGGCTCTTTGAGATTGTGAGTGGACTTAATCCTCCCCGGCCTTTGCCGCGGAGGGGGGACCAGGCGAAGCCTGGTGGAGGGGTTCTTCGGGCGCGAAAGAACCCCTCCACCGCGCTTCGCGCGGTCCCCCTCCCCCGGAAAACCGGGGGAGGAATTTTCGTCATCCGATCTTCTGCCCCGTCTTCGCCCAGTCGGCGGCGAAGCCCTCGAGGCCCTTGTCGGTGAGGGGGTGCTTGAAGAGCTGGCGGATGACGGCGGGGGGCGCGGTCATGACGTCGGCGCCGATCATCGCCGACTGGAGGACGTGGATGGGATGGCGGATGCTCGCGACCAGGATCTGGGTCTCGAAATCGTAATTGTCGTAGATGGTCCGGATTTCGGAGATGATCTGCATCCCGTCGAAGCCGGTATCGTCGTGGCGTCCGACGAAGGGCGAGATGAAGGTGGCTCCCGCCTTGGCGGCGAGAAGCGCCTGGTTGGCGGTGAAGCACAAGGTGACGTTGACCATCGTCCCCTCCCCGGTCAGCGCCTTGCAGGTCTTGAGGCCGTCGAGGGTCAGCGGGACCTTGATCGCGATATTGTCGGCGATCCTGCGGAGCACCTCGGCCTCGCGAATCATCTCGTCGTGGCCGGTGGCGACGACCTCGGCGGAGACCGGGCCCGGCACGATTTCGCAGATCTCGCGAACGACCTCGAGGAAGTCGCGGCCCGCCTTGTGGATGAGGGACGGGTTTGTGGTCACTCCGTCGAGCAGGCCGGTTTCGGCGAGGTCGCGGATCTCGGCGGTGTCGGCGGTGTCGACGAAGAATTTCATGGGCTGGGTCCTCGAATGTGGATTCGGCGCCTTCTAGGGCTTTTCCGATCGATATCGAACACCGTTCGGGCCGAGCCTGTCGAAGCCCTTCCTTTCGACCATGGAGTGAGTGAAGGAAAGAGCTTCGACAAGCTCAGCCCGAACGGAAAACAGGCCATTCCATCCGCCTCCATCAAGCCGACCCCAGATGATCGGCGGGAGCTGAACCGGGCGATCTGGGCGATCGCTCTGCCCTCGATGCTGACCAACGTCGCGACGGCCCTGTTCGGGATCGCGGACCTGTGGGTGATCGGCCAGCTCGGGCAAGCGGAGCCGCAGGCGGGGGTCGAGCTCGGCGCCAAGTTCATGCTGGGACTGCTCGTCGTCTTCAACTTCCTGAGGAGCGGCACGGTGGCCCTCACGTCGCAGGCGGCGGGCCGCGGCGACGACGAGGCCCAGGCGGCGACCCTGGCCCGGGCGCTCGGGCTGGCGCTTGCGATCGCGATCGTCCTTCTTGCGCTCAAGCCCGTCGCGATCCCGTGGGGGCTGAACCTGCTTCAGGCCGAGGGCGGGGTGGCCCGGGAAGCCGGAATCTATGTCGCAATACGCTATTGGGGCGGCCTTCCGTGGCTCGCCAACGTCGCCTTGATGGGCTGGCTGATCGGCCGTCGGCGCGTGAAGGCCGTGCTGTGGACGGAGATCCTGTCCAACGCCGTCCACATCGCGCTCGACCTGCTGTTCGTGCTGAGCTTCGGATGGGGCGTGGCGGGAGTCGCGGCGGCGACCCTGATATCCGAGGGCGGCAAGACCCTGGCCCTGCTGCTGGTGACGGCGCGGCAGGAGCCGGCCCGGGCGGCCCTGGCGGCCGCGCGCCGCCGAGCGACGTGGGACGCTGCGAGCATGGGCGCACTGCTCCGGCTCAACCGCGACCTCTTCCTTAGAACCTTGCTTCTGACCGCGGCCATCCTCCTGCTCACTCGTCAGGGCGCCCAGCAGGGGCCGCTGGTATTGGCGGCGAACGGGATCCTCTACCAGCTGTTCATCCTCTCGGCCCTGGTCCTTGACGGCTTCGAGAGCGCCGCGCAGGTCCTGTGCGGGGAAGCGGTCGGGGCAAGGGACCGGCGCCGCTTCGATGCCCTGGTCAAGGCGCTGCTGATCTGGGGACTGGCGGGAGGCGCGGTGTTCAGCCTCGTCTACGCCGTTGCGGGTGCGCGCTTCGCAGGGAGCTTCAGCACGGACCCGGCGGTCGCGGCGATGACTCTCGCCTACATGCCGTGGGCGGTATTGCTGCCGGTGCTGGGAGTCAGCTCCTACGTGTTCGACGGGATCTATATCGGCGCGACGTGGACCAGGGCGCTGCTGATCACGATGGGCGCGGCCTGCGCGGTCTATGCGGGCGCGATCTTCGCCGCCGGGGGAATGGGCAATCACGGCCTCTGGCTGGCCTTCAGCCTGTTCCTGGCGGCGCGGGCGGCGGCTCAGGCGGCGATGCTTCCGGGTTTGAGGCGGCGGACGTTCGAATAGTAGCCGTCATCCCGGCGGAAGCCGGGACCTCAGGACAAGAAGTCTCCGCGGGTCTCCCCGAGGTCCCGGCTTTCGCCGGGATGACGGTCAGAGCCGGGATGAGGCGTAAGAGCCGGGATGACGGCTAGCGCCCTCCGAGCATCGCCGCGAGCGCGGGATCGCCGGCCGAGCTCGGGTCCGCCCGGATTGCGGCTTCCTCGCGGCCGATCGCCCGGTAAAGGGCCGCGGCGGTCTTGCGGGTGACGTCGGCCTGGAGGCCCGGGAAGTTGATTCCGGTCGCGAACTGGAGGGCCCTCTGGATGACTCCGTTCTCCGCCAGCCGCAACGCCTCGCCGACCCCGGGGAAGACGGCATCGAAGATCCGCTCGCCCATCGATCGCTCGAGATAGTCGGTGGCGGCGGTCGGCCCGCCCCGGGCGATGGAGAGCGCGTCGGCGATCGGCATGTCGCGGATCGAATCGTAGACTGCGGGGGCGGCCCGCCGGGCGCCCTCCCCGGCCGCCTGGTTGACGACCCGGAGCAGCCTGTCCTGGACCGCCCGCGTGCCGAGCGCGACTGCAAGAGTGGCCGTGAGAGTCGCTCCGCCGAGCTGGGGCGGGGGCTGGATCCGGGCGACGTCGTCGCGGAAGAAACCTTCGTCCGTCAGAAGTCGGGCGAAGGCGCGCTGCGACGAGAGGGTGAGTAGCCGCCGGATCGCCGGCTCGAGACCGGGGATGTCGCCGACTCGGGCGATGCAGGCGGGGAGCGTGAGCAGGGGCACGGCGAGGCCGGCGGCGATGAGGGATCGGCGGGAGAGGATGGAGTTCATCAAGCGGTAACGAGGGGGTGGCCGGCTTGTTGCATGGCCCCTCCCCGTCATCCCGGCGGAAGCCGGGACCTCGGGTCGGAAAGGCTCGGCGGGTCTCCCCAAGGTCCCGGCTTTCGCCGGGATGACGGATGCCATTTCCGCATCTCCTCCCCTCCCCGGTTGCGTTTCGCTCCCCGCGACTCGATCTAGGTCCCAATGACCCGCTGCCGAGTCCTCCTTCTCAACGCCGCTTTGGGGCCGCTCGACTATCGCGTACCCGCGGGGATGGCGGTGGCGCCGGGCTCTATCGTTCTCGCTCCGCTCGGGCCTCGGCAGTTGACGGGCGTCGTGTGGGAGGAGGATCGGCTCGAGGCGGAATCGGTGGGCGACAACCGGCTGAGGCCGTTGCTGCAGGCCTACGACCTTCCCCCGCTCGCCGACTCGCTTCGGCGGCTGATCGAATGGACCGCGGATTACTACCTCGCACCGCTGGCTTCGGTGCTCCGGATGGCGCTGGCCTCGGCGAGCGCGCTCGACGGCGGCCGGACGGTCACCGAATATCGGGCCACCGGCTTCGTCCCGGAGCGGCTGACGGCGCAGCGGGCGCAGGCGCTCGAGCGGATCGGCGAGCGCCAGGGGCTGGTGCGCGAGCTCGCGATCGCCGCGGGAGTCTCCGACGGCGTGATCCGGGGGCTGATCAAGGCGGAAGCGATCGAGGCGGTCGAGGTGTCGGTCGACGACCCGTTCCCGCTTCCCGATCCCGACCACTCGCCGCCCGAGCTCGAGCTGGCGCAAGGGGCAGCGGCGCATAGGCTCGTCGAGGCGGTCCGAGCGGCCGACTTCGCGCCGTTCCTGCTCGACGGAGTGACCGGATCGGGCAAGACCGAAGTCTATTTCGAAGCGGTCGCCGAGGCGCTCCGGCTCGGCAGGCAGACACTCGTACTCCTGCCCGAAATCGCACTCACCGAACCCTTCCTCAAACGCTTCGCGGCGCGCTTCGGCCACGAGCCCGTCGCTTGGCATTCGGGGCTGAGGCAGTCGCAGCGCCGGCGCGCCTGGCGGGCGATCGCGAGCGGGGACGCCAAGGTGGTTGTCGGAGCGCGCTCCTCGCTCTTCCTGCCCTATCCCAGGCTCGGGCTGATCGTCGTCGACGAGGCGCACGAGACCAGCTTCAAGCAGGAGGAGGGCGTGCCGTATCACGCCCGCGACGTGGCGGTGATGCGGGCCAAGCTCGAGAAGATACCGATCGTCCTCGCTTCGGCAACTCCGGCGATCGAGTCGCGCCAGATGGCGGAGATCGGGGTCTATACCGAGGTCAAGCTCCCCGAACGCTACGGAGTGGCCGAGCTTCCGGACATAGAGGCGCTCGACCTCACCGCCGATCCGCCGCCGCGCGGACGCTGGCTGGCCCCGCAACTGGTGAGGGAGCTGGACGAAACCCTCGGGCGGGGCGAGCAGGCACTGCTGTTCCTCAACCGCCGGGGCTATGCGCCGCTCACCCTGTGCCGCCATTGCGGCCACCGCTTCCAATGCCCCAATTGCACCGCCTGGATGGTCGAGCACCGGCTGGTCCACCGGCTGGCCTGCCACCATTGCGGCCACATGATGCCGCCGCCAAGCGCCTGCCCGGAATGCGGGGAGGAAGGAAGCCTGGTGCCGGTCGGTCCCGGAGTCGAGCGGATCGCCGACGAGGTCGCGGCCCTGTTCCCCGGCGCCCGCACCGCCGTCGTCACCTCCGACACGATCTGGTCGCCGGCCAAGGCGGCGGAGTTCGTCGGGCGGATGGAGGCGGGCGAGATCGATATCGTGGTCGGCACCCAGCTCGTCACCAAGGGCTATCACTTCCCCAACCTCACTCTGGTGGGCGTGGTCGACGCGGACCTGGGGCTCCAGGGCGGCGACCTTCGAGCGGCCGAGCGCACCTTCCAGCAGATCGCCCAGGTCGCCGGCCGCGCCGGCCGCGGCGAGAAGCCCGGCCGGGTGCTGGTCCAGACCCACGAGCCTTCGGCGGCGGTCATCGAGGCGCTGGTCAGCGGCGATTCCGAAAGCTTCTACGCCGCGGAAACCCAGTCGCGGCGCGAGGCTGCGATGCCCCCGTTCGGCCGACTCGCCGGAATCGTCATCTCTTCCGAGGATTCGAGCGAGGCGACCGAGGCCGCCAAGCTGATCGGCCGGGCGGCCCCTCGGGTGGAGAACATGGCGGTGTTCGGCCCGGCGCCGGCGCCGCTGGCGATGCTCCGAGGCCGCCACCGCCAGCGGCTTCTCGTCCACGCCGCCCGATCGGTCGACATGCAGGACGTGATCCGCGAGTGGCTCGGGAAGCTGAGCTGGCCGCGCGGGGTCCGGGTGACGGTCGACGTCGACCCCTATTCCTTCCTTTGAGCCGAGCTTCTCAACCCGGACCGACCCGGCTAAGCTTGCGCCCGCAAAAGGAACGGCGAACGATGAACAAGCTATTGAAGGCAGTCGCCGGGGCAGCATTGCTCCTGGCTCCGGCTGCGGTTCAGGCCGAATGGAAAGCGGCTGAGACGGCGCATTTCACAATCTACAGCGAGAGCTCCGACAAGGAGATCGAAAGGCTGGCCACGCGCCTCGAAGGCATGGACGCCCTGATGAGGATGGCAACGGGGTTGGGCGACGCCGTAGATCCGGTGAAGGTCCGGATTTACCAGGTGGACGGGACCGAAGACGTCGACAAAGCCCTGGGTCTCGTCAATTCGGGCGTCGCCGGCTTTTACGACAGCAACCTGCTTGGCCCCTTCGCGGTCACGCCGCGCAGCACTTCCTATTCCGGAGCTTTCTTCACCCCGGAGCTGGTCCTGCACCACGAATATGCCCATCACTTCATGCTGCAATATATGCCGGCCGTTTACCCGCAATGGTATGTCGAAGGTTTCGCGGAGCTCGTCGGCTCGTCCAAGTTCATGCCCGACGGCAGGATCGGCTACGGCATGCCTGCCAAGCACCGGGGAGATTCGATCCTTGTCGACTGGGTTCCGGTACGGGAAATACTGCTGACCCCGCCCCACAAGCTCTATGATTTCGATCTGTACGGGCAGGGCTGGCTGCTCACCCATTTCTTCACGCTTTCCAAGACCCGCTCTCCCCAGCTGCGGCAGTATCTCGGACGCCTCGCGGCCGGTCAGTCGCCGGAGGAGGCGGTGAAGGCGTTCGGCGATCTCGGCAAGCTCAACCGGGAAGCCCGTGCCCATCTGGACAAGGGAACCCTTCCCTACATTCCGGTCGCGGTGAAGATCGCCACGCCGGTCATTCAGAAGACCCGCCTGCTCAGTCCCGGCGAAGCGGCTCTGATCCCCGAGGTCATCGCCTTCCGGGACGACGATCTTTCGTCGATCCGCAAGCAGGGCGAGCGCGAGCGGGAAGCGAAGCTGCGAAACGAGACGCTGGCGCGAATCCGGCAGAAGGCCCGACGCCATACGGGCGACATCTATCCGCTTTATCTGCTTTCGGAGGCGGAATATGCTGCGGGCAATTATGCGCAGTCCGAGGCTGCGGCAGACCGGCTCCTTGCCATCGATCCGCGCCACGTGCGGGCGATGGCGCGCAAGTCCATCGACATGTCGCACGCCGCGCGCGGCCTGCAGGGAAAGGCCCGGGCCGATCGAAAGGCGGAGGCACGCCGGCTGGCGGTGCGCGCCAATAAGACGGACACGTCCGACCCGCTCCCGCTGGTCGCCTATTACCAGAGTTTCCACCTGGCCGGGGAGAAAGTTCCCGAAGTGGCGGTGGAAGGGTTGGAGCAGGCGGTCCAGATACTTCCCCTCAACACTCGGGTGAGGCGGCTGCTGGTCGACGAGCTGGCCAGCCAGAAAAGGTGGCGGGAGGCAATTGCGTACCTCACCCCGCTGGCGAACTCTCCGCACGAATCTCCTCAACGCGCCTCGGCCCGCGAGCAGATGGCGCTGCTTCAGGCGGAGCTGGCCAAGACGAACGGGACCGGTGCGGCGAAATAGTCAGCCGCGCCCGAAGCCTTCCCGCTTCACGAGCTTAGCCTTGCGGTCGAGCCCGTAGGCGTAGCCGCCCGGCGAGCCGACGCCGCGGCGGGCGCGGTGGCAGGGGATGAGGACGGCGATCTGGTTGGAGCCGCAGGCGGTGCCCGCCGCCCGGACCGCCTGGGGCCTGCCGGCCCTCGACGCAAGCGCGGCATAGGACAGGCTCTCGCCGGGCGGGATCCGGGCCAGCTCGCGCCACACCGCTTCCTGGAAAGCGGTGCCGCGCACGTCGAGCGGCAGGTCGTGGGGCCGTTCCGGAGCCTCCACGGCGGCGACCGTACGAGCGACCAGATCGTCCATCGCGTCCCCGCCGGGCTCGACCCTGGCCTTGGGGAAGCGGCGCTTCAGCTCCGCCTCCCCTTCGTCGAACGAGAGGCGGCAGATGCCGCGTTCCGTGGCTGCGACCAGCATCGTCCCAAGCGAGGTTTCGCAAGTCGCCCACCGGATCGTCTCGCCTCGGCCGCCGTCCCGCCACGTCGTCGGAGTCATTCCAAGCCGGTCCCTGGCGTCGGCGTAGAAGCGGCCGGGCCCGGAATAGCCCGAATCGTAGATGGCATCGGTGACTCGGCCGTCGACGGCGAGGGTCTCGGTCATGGCTCGGGCTCTCCTTCCTCGGACGTAGGCGGCCGGGGTGACTCCGGTCGCGCGCTTGAACAGGCGGTGGAAATGGAACGGGGAATAACCGGCGCGGGCGGCGAGCCGGTCGAGCGAGGGGGGCTCCTCGGCGGTCTCGATCAGCCTGAGCGCGGCGTCGATCGCGGCGCGGTCGCGGCTGGCCTCGTCGGGCTTGCACCGCAGGCAGGCCCTCAAGCCCGCCGACGCGGCCTCGGCTCCGTCCGCGAAGAAACGGACGTTCTCCCGCTTCGGGTGGCGGGCCGCGCAGGACGGGCGGCAATAGATGCCGGTGGTGAGGACTCCGGTGACGAAACGGCCGTCCATGGTCCGGTCGCGGCGAAGCACGGCGGCCCAGGCGGCGTCTTCGTCGAGAGTGGCGGGCGGGGGTGAAAGGAGAGTCGCCATGGCTCAGTCTCGCACAATCTTGGCCGCGAAGCAGCCGGCGGCGGCGTTGTGGGCGTGGATCGCCGTGATTTCGGGGCGATCGAACAAGGCGCGGATCTTCGAATCCGCTTCGCCCGGAAGGGCGAGCAATGCGCCCCGAAGCATGCCCTCGGAGTCGAAGCCCCGAAGGCCCAGCGCCCGCGCCGCGAAAACAGGCGGAGTCTCGTCCACATAGCAGCCGGGCGAAGGGGCGCTCTCGAGCACATAGATGGCGTAGGCGCTTCGATAGGGCGTGAGCACTTCGTGGGAGACATGGTTGAAGAGGAGCAGCGCCTCCCCCGGCTCGGCATCCACGAGGCTCGCCCGGCAGGGGAAGCCCGGCTTAGAATCCGCGACGACGCGCCGCGCTCCACGCTCGATCAGCTCGTCGTCGCCGAGTCCGAGCAGGCCGTCATAGACCTCCCTTGCAAGTCCTTCGATCCGATAGGTCATCGATGGCTCCTTTCCAGGCCGTCCTGCCCGATCCTCCGATCGCTCGCGTCCCGCCGCTTGCGCTCAAAGCGACAGTGATCGCGCATCGGCCCGAGGCGTTGGAGCGCGCAGAGATTCTCCGAAAAATCATGGTGAAAAACCAGGTCGGACGGCTTGCAACGGCTCCAGCCTCCCCTTAGGCACGCGCGAAAGAGGGGTTTTCGTGTTTTCAACTGCGATTCCGGCGCCTTGCGCGCCTCAGAGCCGTTCGGCTCGGCGACTTTCGGCGCTCCTGGCGCTCGGTTTTCTGGCCGGATGCGGAGGCGGAGACGCGCCCGCGCCGCCCGCGCCCAAGGTCAATCAAGCTCCGACCGTCACCTCTGGAAGCTCGGTTTCCGTCGTCGAGAATGTCGCCGGCTCCATCTACCAGGCCACGGGCAGCGACCCGGAAGGGAGCCCCCTCTCCTTCTCCATCTCCGGCGGCGCCGACGCGGCACGGTTCTCGATCACATCGGGCGGGCAACTCAGCTTCGTCACTCCCCCCAATTTCGATCGGCCAGCGGATATTGACGACAACAACATCTACCAGGTCGAGATCGCCGCAAGCGACGGGCAGGACCGCGGAACGCTGTTCCTCACCGTGACGGTGTCCAACTCGAAGGAAGGCGTCTCCACCCGGCGCGTGGGAACCAGCTTCGTCAACCCGGCGGCGGCTTCGCCGGTGAACGACACGATCGTCCTCGTCGCGGAAAAGAACGGGGCGATCTATTCCTTCAATCCGCAGAATGGCGGCAAGCAGCTGCTCTTCCAGATCCCGTCCGTAAGCGGCCATGGCGTGCTTGCGGTCCTCGCTCGTCCGGACTTCGCAGCGACGGGCAGGTTCTTCGTGATGTACACGAATAACGGATTTCTGGTCGTAAACGAATATCTGCGCAATCCGGCGGGACCCACCGTCCCGAACAATTTCGGTCCTCTCCTGCAGGTCGAGGCGCCCCAATATTCCGGCGGAGGCTGGCTGGGCTTCGCGCCCGATGGAAACCTGTTGATCGCCACCGGGGATGCGGGAGGATATGGCGATCCTTCGGGAAGCGCCCAGAACGACTCTTCCCGGCTGGGCAAGCTGATCCGAGGCTCGCCCAACCCCGATCCCTTCGCCGGTGCAACGGCGAACTTCTATGTCCTGAACACGGTCGCCAAGGGGCTTCACCGGCCGGTCGGCGGCTTCGTCTACCCCGGCGGGCTTCTGATCGAGGATCGCGGCCAGTCCATTGCCGACGAGGTCAATCTCTTCTCGATCGGGACGAACGGAGCCAATTTCGGCTGGCCGTTTAAGGAAGGGATGCAACTCATCCAGGGCAATCCTCCTGCGAACCTTCTCGATCCCGTGATCTCATATGGGCGCCCGGGCGGAGTCCCGGTCCTGGGAACCGTCGGCGGCGCGGTCGCAGGCAACGGAGTGGCTTCCATTGGCGGGCATTACGTCTTTGCCGATCGGTCGGGCGCGATCTTCAGCTTGCCCACGGCCACGCTTCAGAACGGGATTACCCTGACGCTGTCGGCGGTGGAACGGCGCACTGCGGACTTCGCGCCGGACTCGGGATTGATCGACGAGCCGGTTGCGGTGGTCGCCGATTCGGCGGGGCGGGTCTACCTCCTGGACGCGGATGGTGAGATTTTCCGCGTGGACGCCGGCTAGGCCGCGTGCCCGGCCCGGCGCCTGCCGGCGATGCTCGGGGATTCCAGCTGTCGCCGGAATCAGGGCATGGGGATGACGAGCGAGTTGCATCGCAGCAAAGCCCCTGCTAGGGCGCCCGCGACCTGACCCGAGGCGCCGAGCGCGCTTCATATCATGGGTCAAATTCCGATCTGGGAGTAGAGGCGCGCGTGGAGAATTCCGGCGGCATTCAGGCAAGTCTGG
>DASVSP010000032.1:0-11956 GCA_036388065.1 Allosphingosinicella sp. | reverse complement strand
GATGAAGAGCTGGGCGGTGCCGAAGGGACCCAGCCTCAACCCGGCGGACAGGCATCTCGCGGTCCGGACCGAAGACCATCCGATGGATTATGCAAGCTTCGAAGGCACCATCCCCAAGGGCGAATATGGCGGCGGCACCGTCATGCTCTGGGACTGGGGGAGATGGATTCCGCATCCGGACAAGGATCCGCGCAAGACGATCGAGGAAGGCCATCTCCACTTCACCCTCGAAGGGCACAGGATGAAGGGCGAATGGGTGATGTTCCGCCTGAAAGGCCGGCCGGGGGAGAGGGCCGAGAACTGGATGCTGAAGAAGGTGACCGACGAGCATGCCGGCGGGTCGATGGGGCTGACGGAGAAGTATCTGACGTCGATCAAGACGGGCCGGAGCATGCAGGAGATCGCGGCGGGCAAGAAGGCGAAGGAGGTGAAGGGCTGGAAGACGGATCCTTACAAAGCCCCGTCGTCCCGGCGGAAGCCGGGACCTCAGGCCGCGAAGACGCCGGCGCCTGAATCTCGACGAGGCCCCGGCTTGCGCCGGGGTGACGGCAAGCGCGCCGCCACCGCAAAGCTCCCCGACTTCCGGGAGCCGCAGAAGGCGACGCTGGTCGACCACGTCCCCTCCGGCTCCGGCTGGATCCACGAGATGAAATATGACGGCTATCGCTGCCTGCTCGGGATCGGCGGCGGCAAGGCCAGGGTCTATACGCGCTCGGGCCTCGACTGGTCGGACAAGTTTCCCGAGATCGTCGAGGCCGCGGCGCAGCTCGAGGTGGGCTCCGCCCTCCTCGACGGCGAGATCGTCGCACTGGACGACAAGGGCAACACCGGCTTCTCGGCCCTCCAGCAGGCGATCAGCGACGGCGGCCGAGGCCTCACCCTCTTCCTGTTCGACGCCCTCGAGATCGACGGCGAGGACCTGACCGGGCTCGCGACGGTCGACCGCAAGGGCCGACTTGCCTCGCTGGTCGGCGAGGGCAAGCCGCCGACGATCCTCTACGCCGAGCATATCGTCGGCCATGGCGAGAAGCTGTTCGACGCGATGTGCGAGGCCGGCCAGGAAGGGATCATCTCCAAGCGCGCCGATTCCCCCTATCGCGGCGGCCGGACCAAGAGCTGGCTGAAGATCAAATGTACCTACCGGCAGGAGTTCGTCATCCTCGGCTGGTCAGAAAGCGACAAGAAGGGCCGCGGCTTCCGGGCGCTCCTCCTCGGAGTCTACGAGGACGGCAAGCTTCGCTACGCCGGCAAGGTCGGAACCGGCTTCTCCAACCAGGTGCAGCAGGACCTGCTCGAGCGCTTCGAAAGGATTTCGGCCGAAAAGCCCGCCGCCTCGGTGCCGAGGGCGGACGCCCGGGGGGCGCATTGGGTCAAGCCCAAGCTGGTCTGCGAGGTCGCCTTCGCGGAGTTCACTTCCGAAGGCGTGGTCCGCCACGGCAGCTTCCTCGGCCTGCGCTCCGACAAGAAAGCGGCGGAGGTGGTCGAGGAGACTCCCCAGCCCGTCGAGCGCGCGGCGCCCGCCGCCGGCGACGGGGTGAAGATCAGCAATCCGGAGCGGATATTGTTTCCTGACGCCGGGGTCACGAAGGGCGAGCTTGTCGATTATTACCGGACGATCGGGCCGATGATGATGGAATGGGCCGCCGCCCGCCCGCTGAGCCTCGTCCGCTGCCCGCAGGGCCGGGCGCGCAAATGCTTCTTCCAGAAGCACAATACCGGAAGCTTCGGCCCCCACGTCCACCAGATCCCGATCGAGGAGAAGAAGGGGCAGATCGAGGATTACGTCTACGTCGAGGAAGCGGCGGGGATCATCGCCTGCACCCAGATGGGGACGATCGAGTTTCACGGCTGGGGCTCTTCGGTCGCACAGGTGGAAAAGCCCGACCGCCTCGTCTTCGACATCGATCCGGACGAGGGCCTGAGCTTCGACGAGGTCAGGCGCACGGCCCGCGATCTCCACCGCTACCTCGCGGACATGGGCCTCCAGAGCTTCCCGCTGACGACCGGCGGCAAGGGCCTGCACGTGGTCGTGCCTCTCACTCCGCAGGCCGAATGGCCCGAGGTCAAGGATTTCGCCCAGCGCTTCGCGGTCGCCTTGGCCACGGCGGAGCCCGAGCGCTTCACCGCCAACCTCGCCAAGGTGAAGCGCAAAGGCCGCATCTTTCTCGACTACCTTCGCAACCAGCGCGGAGCGACCGCGATCCTGCCTTATTCGGCGCGTTCCCGGGAGCGTGCCCCGGTCGCCGCGCCGGTAAGCTGGGACGAGCTCGAGGACCTCCAGTCGGGCTCGCCCTTCACCGTGCGCGACGGCGACCAGCTCGTCGAACGCGCCTCGGGCCGAGCCCTCCAGGGGTGGGGCGAGGCCAGCCAGGTGCTTCCCGACCTGTGAGTGCGCAGCTCGACATCAACAAGGCGAGCAAGGAGGAGCTCGATTCGGTCGAGGGCCTCAAGGGCCACGGACACGAGATCGTCCGCTACCGCGAGGAGCGGGGGCGCTTCACCTCGCTTCGGCAGCTCGACGAGGTGCCGGGACTTTCCGGCAAAATCGACGGCGGGACTTTGAAACGGTTGGGCGTCTGAGCCTTGGGCAACGTCATCCCGGCGAAATCCGGGACCTCGGGAGACCCGCCGGGACTTCTTGACCTGAGGTCCCGGCTTTCGCCGGGATGACGGTGTGCGTCGAACCGCGGCCCCGTGTGTTATAACCATAACACACGTTTCCCCTTGCGCTCCACGCCTCCCCTGCGCCATCTAGCGCCAAAGCTAACGGAGCGACCGACATGGCCACCCAGACCGAGACCAAGCTGAAGCTCGAGGCGCCCGAGGCGCTTCAGACGGTCGAGCCCGCCCAGGCGGCCGGGCTCGTTCCGATCGAGGAGGGCGTGAAGGACAAGCTGCAGACGGTCGTGGACAAGTTCGTCAACGAGCTGGTCGCCGCCGATGCCAACAGCCCCGAATTCGGGAAGAAGGTCGACGAGCTCACCAACATGGGCCGAAAGCAGATCGCAGAGGCAGCCGGCCATTCCAACCGCTTCCTCGACCGGCCGATCAAGGCGATCGACAAGGATACCGGGATCGGCGCCGACCTGCTCGAGCTTCGGCGGACCGTCGAGGATCTCGATCCCGGCAAGCAGGGCAATCTCAGCACGTCCCGGAAGATCCTGGGAATCATCCCGTGGGGCAACAAGCTTGGAAACTATTTCCAGAAATATCAAAGCTCCCAGACCCACATCTCGAAGATCCTGAACAGCCTCGCCTCCGGCAAGGAGGAGCTTCAGTACGACAACGAGGCGATCAACACCGAGCGCGCCGCGATGTGGAAGACGATGGGGCAGCTCGAGCAGATGATCCACATCTCCAAGCAGCTCGACCAGAAGCTCGAGGACAAGGCCAACGAGCTCGACGCCAACGAGCCAGCCAAGGCCAAGGCGATCCGCGAGACCGCGCTCTTCTACACCCGCCAGCGCACCACCGACCTTCTCACCCAGATGGCCGTCACGGTTCAGGGCTATCTCGCCCTCGACCTCGTCAAGAAGAACAATGTCGAGCTGATCAAGGGCGTCGACCGTGCCTCGACTACCACCGTCGCGGCCCTTCGCACCGCGGTCACCGTCGCGCAGGCGATGACCAACCAGAAGCTCGTTCTCGAGCAGATCACTTCGCTCAACACCACCACCGCCAACATGATCGATTCGACCGGCGAATTGCTCAAGAGCCAGACCGGCGAGATCCACCGCCAGGCCGTCAACTCGACCATCCCGCTCGAGACCCTTCAGCGCGCCTTCCAGAACATCTACGACACGATGGACACGATCGACACGTTCAAGCTCGAGGCGCTCGGGAGCATGAAGCAGACCGTCCAGACCCTCTCCAGCGAAGTCGAGAAGAGCCGGGGCTATATCGCCCGGGCCGAGGGCACGGAACAGAACCGCCTCGCAGGCCGGAGCATCCCCAATTCGCTGCTCGGGCCGGTCGAGGGCTGAAAATGGCTCGAACGCCCCGCAGCGTCGCCGAGGCGATCGCCCGCTTCGACGAATATTCGGCGAGGCTCGACGGCCATACGCCCGCGGAATCGAGCCTGAAGCGGCGCTATTACGGTCGGGCGGCCGGCAGGGTCGCGCGCCGCACGCTCACCATGGGGATTGCAATCGGCGCACTGATCGTCGCGACGATCGTCTTCGGCCTCGCCATAAGCCCGATCGGGATCACCGGACTCTTCTTCGTCGCTTTGGCCATCCTCGCGATCATGCTCACCGTCTCCTTCTGGCCTTCGGAGCCGAGGCCGGTCGCCTATGACGAGCAGGTGCCGACGGGCACCGTGGTTCGCCAGCTCGAGAACATGCTGGTGCGCCGCCGGACGGCGCTTCCGGCGCCGGCCGCCCAGCGCGCCGACGCGATCGGCGCCCAGCTCCCGCTGCTCGAGTCGAGGCTTGCCGAGGTCGACCCGCTCGATCCCCTCGCCCAGGACGCAAGGCGGCTGATGGGCAAGCACCTGCCCGAGCTGATCGAGCGCTACGAACGAATCCCGGCAGGCTACCGCCACCAGCCCGACGGCGAAGGCCTGACGGCTGACCAGCGGCTGGTGGCGAGCCTCGACGCGGCCCGCCAGGCGCTCGGCGACATCGGCGACAAGCTGGTCCAGGGCGACCGCCAGGCCTTCGAGACCCAGGGCCGTTTCATCGAGAGCCGCTACAGGGAAGAGCGCGGCCCGGGAGACCAATGATGGGCTTCGATGTCGTTGGAATGCTTCGGCAGGCCGACGAATATCTGCGGCGAAGCATGAAGTCGAAGGCGGTGCGGGCGGCGGAGAAGCGCCGCGCCGAGCGGAAGTCCCGCGAAGCGGAAGCCAGGATCAAGCGGGCCGCACTGGTCGGCGGCGCGTCCGGAGCGGCCATTCTGGGAGTGGGCGTCCTGGCCGCGCCGGTCGCGGCGCCGGTCCTCGCGGCCGCGGCCGGCGGCGGAGCCCTGCTCCTCGCCGTAGGGACGCTCTTCAGGCCGTCCCGTCGGCGCGGCGGCGAAGGCGATTTCTCGAAGGTCGAGCTGGCGCAGCTGCCCGGCGACGCGGAGGACTGGCTGCTCGATCGGCGCGACGACCTGCCCCTCGACTGCCGGCCGCCGCTCGACCGAATCTTCCAGCGCCTCGGCGATCTCCAGCCCCATCTCGCCTCCCTCGCGCCGCACTCGACCCCCGCGTGGGAAGCCCGGCGGCTGCTCGGCGACCATCTGCCGCGGCTGATCCTCGCGTTCGAAGCCCTCACCCCGACTGTCCGCGAGGAGGAGCCCGAAGTCCGGGTCCGGCTCCGCTCCGGCCTGGAGACCGTCGCGGACGCACTCGACCAGCTCTGCCGAGAAGTCTGCAGGAACCCGCTCATGACCTTCGAGACGGAGGGCCGCTTCCTCGAAACCCGCTACCGGGGAGAAGACGCCCGGCTGCTTCCCGACGCGGTCCGGAGTCAGAACCTGCCTTCGAAGCGCGAGGAATAAGGCAGCCCGCCCGGGCGAAGGGCGGCGTCGATCCGGTAACGCCCGTCGGCGAACAGCCGGACGTCGAGCCGATCGCCTCCCGACGAGCTAACCAGAGGCAGAAGCACCGCGGGCCCCTCGCAGCGCGCCTCGCCGCTGAAGCCGGCGGTCAGGGGCACTCCGACCAGCTCGCCGGCGAAAACCGCCTTTACCAGGCCCTCCGCATGGACGCACATCCCGTCCCCGAAGCGGACGCTGACATCCGACAGATCGAGGGTCGGCGGCGGCAGATCGGCGAGGGCGGCCGATTCGATCCTGCCCGTTGCGTCGTCGATCGCGAAGCCGTGACGGGAAACGGTCACTCCGGCGCGCAGGCCCTGGTCCGCCTGCTCGAGGTCAAGCCGAGCCCGGCCGATCAGAAGTGGCAGGACTCGAAGGCGCGTCCCGACGTCGCCGAGCGCGACGGTCCCGAACCGCGCTTCGGTAAGCGCCCCGAGCCAGACGCTCCCGGTCGCCTCACGAGCCGCCAGGCCCTTGTCCGAATAGCCCAGCCAGCCGAGCGCGAAGCGCAGCGGAAGCAAGGCGGCCAGCGAGAACAGCAAGGCGCAGAGGAAAAAGATCCGGCGCCACCAGCGCAGTCGAAGGCGCATCAGCTCCCCCTCGTTCGAAGCACGATCCGGGCGGAGAGGGTCCGGTCGGGGTTGCTCGTCGCGGTCAGGCTCTGAACGATATAGCCTCGAGCCTCGAGGCCCGCGACCCAGCCGAACAAGGCCTGCGGCTTGGCCGCTCCGATCGCCAGCGACACCCCGCCCGCCCCCTCGGGCTGGAGCCCCGAAAGCTGGAAACCGGCCTCGGAAGCGGCGGCGGCGACGGCGGCGTCGAGGGTCCCCGCGAAGGGTGCCGGCCGGTTGCCCTGAAGCGCCGCGATCGCAGCCGCCTGAGAGCGTGCCTCGGCCAGCGCGGCGATCGCCTCGCCGTGCCTCTGCCTTGCGGCCGACAGCATGTCCGAAAGCGGACGAAGGATCGCAAGCCAGACGAGGACCAGCGCGACCAGCGCCAGCATCACCCCCAGCAGCCAGCGCTCGCGGGGACTGCGCGCCAGCCACAGAGCGTTCAGCCGAGCGCTCATCGCGGCCTCACCGTCAGCTCGGCGGCCGGGCGCCCGCCGGCGGAACGCGGCGCCCCAGCTTCCGCCGCGAACCCGCTTGCTTCCACTCGCTGCCGCAGGCCCTCGATCGCCGCCGGCGAATCGGCCTGGGCGGTGGCTCGAAGCGACCCGTCGGGCGAGAAGGCGATCGCGGTCAGCTCGATATTGGGAGTGGCCTTCACCGCTTCGAACAGGGTTCCGGCCGTAGCGGTGAAGCCGGCGCCGCCGCCGCGAAGTTCCGCCAGGCGCCGGGTCAGGGCGGCCTGCGGATCGGCGAGACCGGGGTTGCGAGGCAAGGCGGCGGCGGCGATTCGGCCGGTCTCCGCTTCGGCGAAGTCGGCCGCGAACATATAGCGGGCGATGAGAGCGACCTGCACGGCGAGGCTGACGAGGAGCAGGGCGGCGGTCAGGCCGGCGAGGCGCCGGGCGCGAGCCGGTGCGACCCGCCAGTCGCGCCGCCGCCCGAACGGCCCCTGGCGCAGGTCGAGCGGCGCCTGGTCGAGCGCCCCGGCGAGGCCGGAGGCGAAGGTGTCGGGATCGACCGGAACCGCGCTTCGGCCGGCGAGCAGGAGATCGCCCAGCTCCGGCTCGGCCGCGAAGGCCTCGTCCGGACCGCGGTAGAGCCGAAGCAGCCCGGAATCCCACGTCGCCAGCCCTTCCGCCGGAGCCTGCACGAGGAGCGTTTCGGGAATTATCCGCTCGGCGTCGAAGCCGGCGCCCTCGAGCCCGTCGAGCCAGGTCCGCATCGTCTCCATCGGGACCAGGCCAACGCAGCGGCCCGCTCCCTCGGCCGAGCCGCGTCCGACCGCGACGTGGAGCTCGCCGACGGGCTGGGCGCTGAGCTCGGCCGCCATGAGACGTGCAGCGCCGGCCGCCTGGGCCGGTGACAGACCGAGCGGAAACTCGAGCCACCGAAGGGTCACCGCCTCGCCCGGAGGGACGGCGACGACGGGCGCCGACCGGTGGGCGTCGGCACCGTCAATCCCGGCGCCTCGCTCGGCGATCACGCCTTCGGCGAGCCGAATCCAACCGTCGACACCGCCGTCGCGGGCGAGGAAAAGCAGCAGGGCTTCCCTCATTCGCCGCCACCCCACCGCCGAGCGACCACCTTGGCCGGGGCGAGCCGGGCGTCGACGAGCGCCCATTCCTCCATCTCCGCATCCCCGAAGCGGACCGAGAGGTCGATGGTGAACCAATAGGTTTTGAGCTGGAGCTGCGACATGGGATCAGCGTTCGTCTCTAGCCCCGCCTGCTCGGCGCTGCGCCAGAAATCGTACGTGTTGCGCCAGCCGGTCTTGGGCCGGGACGCGATCAGCCCGCGGATTCGATCCGGCCTCGCCTTGGCGGGGGCGAACATCGCGAGCAGAGGCGCGTCGCGGGGAAGCAAGGTGTTGACGTTGATCGGCGACATGTCGGCGGCCGGGAGAGCGCAGACATAAGGCCTCAGCTCCCGATAGATTTCGGGCGTGACCCCGGCGACGGCGCGAAGCTCGCTGGGATCGGAGAGAAGGGTGTTGCCGGTGCGATAGGCCGGCTGGGACCCGCTATAGGCCGCATCCTCTCCACCCTGAGGGCTGGGTCGATCGTCGGAATCGATCCAGTCGGCCGTCGCCCCGGCCACTCGGCGCGCCGCGGGTTCGGGAAGCCCGAGCACCGCCATCAGCGCGACGAACTGCTCGATCGCGGCCGGCCTCTGGACGAGCGTGGTCGTGGCCTCGCCCTGGACCAGGCTGTTCAAGTTGAAGCAATTGCCGCCGTCTCGAACGGTGCCGACGGCAAGGCCTTCGCCGGGCAGCGGGATTTGCCGGGCGGTGCCGTTCCAGTCGCCCGCGAGGGTGGTGACATAGGCGTCGGCCCCGGCGAGATCGTCGATTCGCAAAGTCAGCAGGTCCTCCACGCCCAGCGCGTAGGCCCGCGCCTGGTCGAGAGCGGCGCCGTTCATCGCCATCGCCGTCGACAGCCTGAGCCGCTCGAAGGCGCCCGCGGCGATCGCAGCCATGATCACCACGAGCACCAGCACCGCGAGCAAGGCGGCGCCGCGTTCGGACTGGGGAACGGGCCGCCTCAAAACATCGTCCCGGTCTGGAAGAGCTGCCGGGTGGTGCCGTTTCCTTCGGCGTCCATGACCAGCTCCACGGCGCGCGGCAATTCGGTCGCCTTGGTCGGATCCCAGCGCTCGCGCCACGCCCCCTCGCGGTCGCGGTAGCGGAGGCGAATCCGCCGCACCTTGTCTACCACGGTGGTGGCCGGGAGCGCCGCGGCCCCGTCGAGCCGGGGATAGACCCTCCGCTCCAGCCGCCCGTCGACCAGCCCATATTCGACCCGCTGAAGCGAGGCCCGAGGGGTCCCGTCGAGATTCTCCCAGCCGCGCCGGACGAAGGCCAGCGCCACTCCGCCCTGCTCGCCGCCGAGGCCCTGGAAAGCCTGGCGCGCAGTCCCCGCCTCGTCGCGAGCCATTCGCGGCGCCGCCTGGGCAAGGTCGCCGGCAAGCAGCGCGCCTGCCCGCCGAAAGTCCGCCAGATCGTTTAGGCGAGCCTCCGCCGCCTCCTGGGCCCGGACGCTGAACGAGAGCAATCCGACTCCCGCGGCCGAGAGCAGCCCGAAGATGAAGAGCGAGACCAGCAACTCGGCGAGGGTGAAGCCCGCCTCAGTCCTCCCCTGCATTTGCAGGGGAGGGGGACCATGCGAAGCATGGTGGAGGGGCCTTCCGAAACCGAAGAACCCCTCCACCGCACTTCGTGCGGTCCCCCTCCCCGGCAAAAGCCGGGGAGGAATTTCGCAATTGCCCATCACCGCGCCGCCCTTCTAAACAAGGTCAGGTTCGCCGCTTCCGGCCCGCGGTCGCTTCGGACCTCGATCCGGATCTGCTGGATCCGAGGTTCGGGCGAACGGCCCACCACCCGGACCCAGCGCCATTTGCGGCCGGCATTGACCGATTCGCCCTTCGTGGCGCCGTAAGCCGGCGGCTCCGGGTCGGTGAGCGCCTCGACCGCCAGGTTGCGCGCGACCGTCTGGGCCAGCGCCTGTTCCCGAAGCAAGGCGGTGGTCGTCACAGTCGCGCCCTCGAGCCGCAGCAGCGCCATTGCGGCGAGGCTGAAGATGGCCAGGGCGACCAGCATCTCGACAAGCGTGAAGCCGTGTTCGGCGGAACGCCGAAGAGGAGTGAAGCCTTTGTCGTCAGCGCACGACATGGATCCGGCCTCCATCGGTGACCTCGACCTGAGCTTCTTCCTTGCCGCGCACGAGCCGGAGCCGCGCCGGTTCGGCGAAGCCGGTGGAATCGAACACGATCCGGGATTCGCCGCCTTCCATCGAGGCCCGGGTCCCCTGGCTCCAGCTCTGCTCGATGAACGGCCGCTCGCTCATCGCCTTCCACTCGCCGCCGGTACGCCACTCGAAGCCGTACCCGCCCTCCTTGAGAACCAGTGCCACCGGCCGGTTGTCCATCATCGCGCGCTCCCGAGCCGCGTCTGCCCGAGCGGCCAGACGCAAGGCTTCCCCTCGAAGCGCTCCGCGCGGATCGGGCATCCCTACGATCACCGCCCCGGACACCAGGCCGATAATGACCAGCACTACGAGAAGCTCGATGAGCGTGAATCCGCGCTCAATCCTCCCCTGCATTTGCAGGGGAGGGGGACCATGCGAAGCATGGTGGAGGGGCCTGCTGAGTCCGAAGAACCCCTCCACCGCGCTTCGCGCGGTCCCCCTCCCCGACAAATGTCGGGGAGGAATTAGGGCACTCCCCCTCATCCTTCCTCAACTGTCCCAGTTGCCGATGTCCGCATCCTGGCCCTCGCCCCCCTCGCGGCCGTCCGCGCCGTAGCTGTAGATGTCGAACTGGCGCCCGTCCTTCCCGGGAGCGGCATAATGGTAGGCATTGCCCCACGGATCCTTGGGCAGCCGCTTCACATAGCCTTCGGCGGTCACCGCCTGCAGTCCTTCCGATCCGCTCGGATAGCGAAGCTTGTTGAGGCGATACATCTCCACACCCTGCTCGAGGGTCGCGACGTCGGCCTTGGCCTTGGTGATCGCCGCCTTGTCGGTCGCCGGAAGGACGTTGATGATGACGACGGTGGCGAGAAGGCCGATGATGACGATGACGACCATGAGCTCGACAAGCGTGAAGCCGGCCTCATTCCTCCCCCGCATTTGCGGGGGAGGGGGAGCATGCGAAGCATGGTGGAGGGGTACTTGAGAACCCAAAGAACCCCTCCACCGCGCTACGCGCGGTCCCCCTCCCCGCGAAAACGCGGGGAGGATCTTCCCACCATAGTTCTTCATCCCATTCCTCCGGCAAGAGTGTCGAGCTGCAGGATCGGCAGCAGGATCGAAAGCACGATCACCGCGACCAGTGCGCCCATGAGTACGATGATCGCCGGCTCGAGCATGGCGAGCGCGGTCGTCGTGAAGCTGTCGAACTCGCGCTCGAGATAGTCGGCGGCGCGCTCGAGCATCAGGTCGAGCCGTCCGCTCGCCTCGCCGCTCGCCGCGAGATAGACGAGCAGCGGCGGGAAGACGTTCGAGCGCTTCAGGGCCCCCGAAAGGCTTCCGCCGGTTCGGACCGCTTCCGCGATCTGGGCGGTCGCGGCCCGGAGGGCGCGGTTGTGGACGGTCTCGGTGGTCAGCTTCAGCCCCTCCAGCAGAGGCAGCCGGCTCGCCACCATCGTCGAGAGGGTGCGCGCCATCCGGGCCGCGTGAAGGTCGCGAAGCAGCCGGCCGATCAGGGGCAATCGAAGCAGCCCGCGGTCGAAGCGTAGCCTGATGCCCTCGTCGCGAAGGGCGCGCGAGGCCAGGAAACCCAAGCCCACGAGGCCGAGCAATATCGCCCACCACCAGCCGGCGAGGAGGTGGGAGACGGCGATGACCGCTCGGGTGAGGAACGGCAATTGCTGGCCGATATCCTCGAACTGCTCGACCACCCGGGGAACCACGAACACCATCAGAGCGAAGACGACGAAGGCGGCGACGAGCGCCAGCACGGCGGGATAGGCCAGAGCGCTAAGCACCTTGCTCCTGACCTGCGCCTGGCGTTCGAGCAGGCCGGCGAGCCGTTCCAATATCTCGGGCAAGGTCCCCGACCCCTCCCCGGCCTTGACCATCCCGCGATAGAGCGGCGGAAAGCTGGCCGGCTGGCGCGCCATCGCGTCGGAAAGGCGCCGTCCCTCGAGAACCGAGGCGTGGACCGACATCAAAACATCGCGGACCTGGTCCTTTTCGGTCTGGCGGGCGATGGTTCGAAGGGCCTCCTCGAGCGGACTCACCATCACCAAAGTCGACAATTGCCGGGTGAAGACGTTCAGCTGCCGGCCGTTGAGCTTCTTTCGAGCGAAGATCTGGCGCGAGAGC
>DASVSP010000031.1:0-10718 GCA_036388065.1 Allosphingosinicella sp. | reverse complement strand
CAACCCGGGCGACCTCATCGACCTGTCGCGGATCGACGCCAACGTCCTCGTCGCCGGCGACCAGGCGTTCACCTTCATCGGCAACGCCGCCTTCAGCGGCACCGCCGGCGAGCTCCGCTTCCACAACATCTCGCTGGGCGGTCCGATCTGGGAGGTCGAGGCCGATATCGACGGCAACGGCACTTCCGACTTCGAGGTCATCCTCGTGATCAGCCCCGCCGACCCGATCACGGCGAGCGACTTCATCCTGTAGAAGGGAAGGGGGCGGCCGTCGGCGCAGCCGCCCCCTCTCGTCATCCCGGCGGAAGCCGGGATCTCAGGTCGAAAAAGTCTCGGCGGGTCTCCCCGAGGTCCCGGCTTTCGCCGGGATGACGGGGTCTCGGCGGGTCTCCCCGAGGTCCCGGCTTTCGGGTTCCCATCAAAGTAATACTTTGATGGGGTCCCTCCCGGGATGACGGGAGACTTCGGCTAGGCGTCCGCCGTCTCGCCTTCGTAGGCGCGCCTCAGCTCGGCCAGGTCGAGCTTCACCATTCCCATCATCGCCTCGAACGCCCGCCGAGCGGCGGCCCGGTCTTCGGAGCCCAGCATGGTCAGCATCTCCTCCGGGCAGACCTGCCAGCGCAGGCCGAACCGGTCCTTCAGCCAGCCGCACTGCACGGGCTCGCCGCCATCCGCGACGAGGGCGTCCCACAACCGGTCGACCTCGGCCTGGTCCTCGCAATGGATCATGAAGGAGACGGCTTCGGTGAACGGGAATTGCGGGCCGCCGTTGAGAGCCTGGTACCGCCGGCCGGCGAGGGTGAAGTCGACGGTGATGACGTCGCCTTCCTTGCCGCTCGGATAGTCGGCGGGGGAGCGGGTGACCCGGTCGATCCGGCTGTCGGGGAGGAGCGAGACGTAGAGATTGGCCGCCTCCTCCCCGTCCTTGTCGAACCAGAGGACGGGAGTGATCTTGTCGGACATTGGGTGCTCCTGTTGAAAGAAAGAGGGACGTTGCGCTGTCGTCATTGCGAGCGGAGCGAAGCGATCCAGCCCGGCCTCGAGCCTGGATCGCTTCGTCGATTCGCTCCTCGCAATGACGAGGACGTCAGGCGGTCTCGCGCTCGGCGGCCTCGGTGCCGATTCCGGCCTTCGAGTCGACCAGCACCTCGAAGCCGCCCCAGAACATGCGCTTGCCGTCGAACGGCATGGAATCGCCTTCGGGCTTCATGCGCTCGTCGGCCATGACCTTGCCCCAGGCTTCGACCCGGGTCGCCTTGTCCGGCCATTCGATCCAGGAATAGACGACCTCCTCGCCCTCTTCCTGCTTCACCGCCCGGGGATAGTCGGTGACCTTGCCTTCGGGTACGTCGTCGCCAAGCGCCTCGACCACCCGGAGCGCTCCATATTCGAGGAAGATGGCGGAAGCCTTGAGGGCCATTGCCCGATAGGCTTCCCGATTGCCTTCCGGCACCGGAAGGATGAAGCCGTCGACATAGGCGCCCGCTCCGGCCCCTTCGTCGACGAACGGGGCGAAGCCGGCATAGATCATTCGCTTGCCGTCGAAGGGCATGGTCGAGCCGATCTGCTCCATCCGCGGGTCGGCCATCATCTTGGCGGTGGCGGAGTCGCGGGTCGCCTTGTCGGGATATTCGAACCAGGAGAAGACGATTTTCTCGCCCGCCTCGGCCTGGACGGCGCGGCGGAAGTCGGTGACCTTGCCGTCGGCGACGTCGTCCTCCCACGCTTCGACGAGCCGGGTCGCTCCGAATTCCTCGAACAGCGGCGCAGCGGCCGCGGCATGCCGGCGATACGCTTCCCGGTTCTCAGCGGGGACCGCGACGATGAAGCCTTCGACATAGGTCATGAACTCTCTCCTTTTAGGCTTTTCATGCTTTTCGTTCAGGCGGCGACCGCGGCGTGCGCCTCGGCTTCGGCCAGCCCGGCGAGCTGGGCGGCGACCATCGACCAGCCCTGCTCGAAGCCCATCGCCTCGTGCGCCTTCAAGGCCGCTTCGGTCCAATGTCGAACCCGGGCCGTGTAGCGGGTACCGGACCCTTCGGGCTCGAAGGTGACGAGGGTCACGCTCGGGAAGTCGCAATCGCTGTCCATGGTCGTGCGCGGCTCCCAGCCCGCCGCGAAGGCGTTGGTCAGGACGATCCTCTCGCCCGGTACTGCCTCGAGGACCACGCTCTCTTCGGGATGATTCTCGCCCCCTGGCCCTTCCATCTCGAAGGCGAAGCGCCCGCCGGGGCGAAGGTCGAACGCGGCGATCCGGGTCTTCCACGGCGCCGGCGCCCACCATTGCTCGGTCCGCTCGGTATAGACCCGGTAGACGGTCTCGGGCGGAGCGTCGATGAATCGGGTGATCGAAAGCTCGTGCTGGAAATTGCTCATCGTCTCTCTCCTTTATTCCAAAAAGCTCAGTTGCGCGGGCCGACCGCCATGAAGGCGATGCCCTGGGGGTCGGTCGCCATCACGACCCAGTCGCCGCCCGGGACCTCGATCGGGCCGTGGTGAACGGTGCCGCCGGAGGCCGGGATCCTGGCCGCGACCTGCTCGATATCCCCGACTCCGAAGGCGAAATTCCAGCCGGCGGGCCGGCCCGGCGGGTTGGTCATGATCGCTCCGATCATCCCGCCGCCGTGATTGATGAACTGATAGCCGCCCATCTCGCCCATCGGCATAACGTCGCCTTCCTCCCAGCCGAACCGCCCTGTGTAGAAGGCGAGGGCGCCGTCCTGGTCGGGGGTGGAAAGCTCGTTCCAGCTGCAATGGCCCGGTTTCGCCGGGTCGAACGAGCCGCTCGCCTCTACACCCGAGCCGCGCATCACGTAGAAGGGCACGCCTTGGGGATCGGCGACCAGCGCCATCCGCCCGACGCCTTCCAGGTCCATCGCCGGCATGTGCACCTTGCCGCCCGAGCCCTCGACGTCGGCGACCGCCGAGTCGACGTCGTCGACCCCGATATAGCCCAGCCAGCCCGGCCGCATCCCGGCCTCTTCGGCGCCGTCGGGAAGCTTCATGTGCCCCGCCACCGGAGCGCCGTCGGCCGAGAAGATCCGATAATCGATTCCCGGCTGCCCGGCGCTTTCGGCGGTCCAGCCGATGACGTCGCCGTAAAAGGCGGCCGCGGAGTCCGGATCGGCGGTCAGCAGCTCGTACCAGATGAAGCTTCCGTGGCGATTGCGGCTGTCAGACATGATGTGCTCCTGTTTCGGGCATCGCGCGACGGCGGCCCTTATAACCCAAGTTAGTCGTGGCGACGATTCAGCCCGCCGCGAGGCCGGCCGCCGTTCAGGCGTCCGCGGTCTCGGCCGGCGGCGCCATGGCCTCGGCGGCCGCTTCGACGTCCATCCAGACCCGCCCCCAGCCGTGGCCGTCGGGGTCGGCGAAGGCGCGGCTGTACATCCAGCCATGATCTTCCTTGTCGTGGACCTCGCTTCCGCCGGCCGAGAGCGCCTGGCGGGTGACGTCGTCGACTTCGTCGCGGCTGTCGCAGGAAAAGGAGAGGAGCACCTGGACCGATTCGTTCGGGTCGGCGATCCGCTTGGTCGTGAACTGCCGGAACTTGTCGTGGGTGAGCAGCATGACGTGGATGGAATCCGAGAAGCTCATCATCGTCGCGGTTTCGTCGGTGAACTGCAGATTCTGCTCACCGCCGATCGCTTTGTAGAAGGCGATCGACCGGCCCAGGTCGGCGACGGGCAGGTTCACGAAGATCATCCGGGGCATCTTTTCTCTCCTGGGCAGCGAATCAGCGTTTGACCCTGATGCCCGCGTGAGTTATAAAAAGCAACCATGAAGTTACAAAAAATAACTGATTCGGGACAGGCTGCTTCGAAACGGCGTTACGACGACGCCTGCGGAACCGCCCACGCGCTCGACCTGATCGGCGAGCGGTGGGCGCTGCTGGTGATGCGCGAGCTGATGCTCGGCCCGAAGCGTTTCGGCGATCTTCGGGCCGATCTGCCGGGGATCAGCGCCAACGTGCTCACCCAGCGGCTAGAGGGGCTGGAGGCCTCCGGGCTGCTCGTCCGGCGCCGGCTTCCCCCGCCGGCCTCGACCCAGGTCTACGAGCTGACGCCCTGGGGCTACGAGGCGGAGCCGATCGTCCAGTCGCTGGGCAAATGGGCGGCGCGCTCGCCGGCGCACGATCCGACGCTGCCGATCAGCGCGACTTCGATCATGCTGTCGTTCCGGACGATGTTCGACGGGTCGAGGGCGGCGGGCTTCGAGGCGCGGATCGGGTTCCGGCTTGGGGCGGAGAATTTCCTGGCAACCGTGCAGGGCGGGCGTTTCGAGAATGGCAGGGCCGAGATCGAAGGGGCGGATGTGGTGTTCATCGGGACTCCGCCGGGTCTCGCGGCTTTCGTTTACGGTGGGCAGCCGATCGAGGTTCTCGAGGGGGCGGGGATTCTGAAGCTCGAGGGGGATTTCGAGGTCGCGGAGAGGTTCGCCACGCTCTTCCCGCTGCCGGCAAAGGTCGAGAGGCTTTAGCGCAGCCGCTTTTGGGCGAAGGCCCGGCCCGAGCCGCTTTTGAGGTAGCGTTCGAAAGCGGCGGCGGTCTCGGGTTTTTCGAACCAGTGGCATGAGATGAGACGCCAAGGCTTGTACTTGGAGGTGTGAGAGGATTGGCCTGCGTTATGCGCGGCCAGCCGCGCTTCCACGTCCTTGCAAAGGCCCGTGTAGAACCGGTCAGGCTCGCTGACGCTTTGGAGGATGTAGACGTAGTGCATCGGTGACCTTTCCGATGACGCCGTAGCCCTCCTTCGCTAAAGCTACGGCGGGCAGCCTTCGCCCCCGCCGGACCTTAGGCTGGCTTGCCAGCCGAAGCCCCGTCAGGGGCGAAGGCTGGTGGAGCTGAGGGGAATCGAACCCCTGACCTCTGCAGTGCGATTGCAGCGCTCTCCCATCTGAGCTACAGCCCCGCGCCTTTCGGCGGCCAGGTTCCCCGCTTCGGCAAGCGGGCTGGGAAGGCGCCCAGATAGCGTTGCCGCCGCCCTTTCGCAATGCGGCAATTCATCCCTCGGCTTCGCACCTTTTTCCGTTCGGCGGGGCCGCCTCTCGGATCGGCTCTTAACATGGAACAGCCTCGGGGTGCTCGGGTTGTCCTTTCATCCCGCGGCGCGCGGACGGTCCGCGCCGGTATGCCCGCGGTCCCGAACGCAAGGAGTCAATCATGGGATACGGAAGCGACGACCGCTCTGACAATCGATGGCGCGACCGCGACAACCGCGACAACCGCGACGACCGCACGGGCGACTGGCGCGGTGAAGGGCGCGGCGGATCCGGGCGCGACGACCGCGGCTTCTTCGACCGAGCGAGCGACGAGGTTCGCTCCTGGCTCGGCAATGACGACGCCCAGCGCCGGCGCGAGCTGGACGAGCGGCGCTGGGAGCGCGAGCGCGGCATGACCGGAAGGCGCGGCAACGAAGGCGGCGATCCGGGCCCGATGGGCGGCGGCTGGGGCAATCAGCGCGGCGAGAGCTGGAATCGCGATCGTCCGGGCGAGCCGGGAAGCTGGGACCGCCCGCAGCAGAGCGAGCGCGAAGGCTGGTTCTCGAGCTCGGCCGGCGGCGAGCGCGGCGAGCGCTGGGGCGGCCCGTCGGGCGGTGGCGGCGGCGGCGAAAGCCGTGGCAACGACCGGGTGGCCGGCGGAAGTGCCGGTTTCGGCGGCGGCTATTCCGATCAGGGCCGTCGCTTCGACCGGGACGATCCGGGCCGGATCGGAACCTCGGGGCCCATGGGGCAGAGGTTCGCAGGCTATGGCGGCCACGAGGAAGTAACCCGCGGCGGCCCCGGCGGCGACATTCACGACCCGCATTATTCGGAGTGGCGGCGGCGGCAGATCGAGGACCTCGACCGCGACTATGACGAATATCGGCGCGAGCATCAGTCGAAGTTCGAACAGGAGTTCGGCGGCTGGCGTCAGAAGCGTGCGAGCCAGCGCCAGATGCTCGGCAAGGTGACCGAGCATATGGAGGTGGCCGGGTCCGACGGGACCCATGTCGGCAAGGTCGACAAGGTTCGAGCCGACCGGATCATCCTCGCCAAGTCCGATTCCAATGCCGCCGGAATGCACCACAGCGTGCCGTCCGGCTGGGTCGACAGCGTCGAGGACAAGGTGATCCTCAACCGCACCGCCGCCTCCGCCATGGATTCGTGGCGCAACGAGGATAACGGCCGGGCCCTGTTCGAGCGCCCGGACCAGGGAAGCGACGGCCCCCACGCCCTCGACCGGAGTTTCTCCGGAACCTACGGCGGCAAGAACGACGACTGAGTGCGAAGGCGGCAAAGGAGGGGCCCCGGCTTCCGCAGGGAGGCCGGGGCCCTTTCTCGTCATCCGGCGAAGGCCGGGATCCATGAACACGGCAGTTGATATTCGAATGAGGCGGTGTTCATGGATGGAGGATCAAGTCCGGCATGACGGACTCGGGAGAGAGCGATGAGCACCAACACCACCCGCGCCTGGCATCTGAAGTCGCGCCCCCAGGGCATGCCGACCCTGGACAATTTCGAGCTCAAGGAAGCGCCGCTCGGCGAGCTTCAGGACGGATGGATCCGGGTCGAGAACGCATGGCTTTCGGTCGACCCCTACATGCGCGGCCGGATGAACGACGTGAAGAGCTACGTCCCGCCCTTCCAGGTCGGCGAGCCGATGCAGGGCGGAGCGGTCGGAAAGGTGGTCGAAACCCGGTCGCCGCATTTCGCCGAGGGCGAGACCGTCTTCCACATGGCAGGCTGGCGTGAAGGCGCGGCCGGGCCGGCGGAACAGTTCAACAAGGTGCCGCCGCTCCCAGTCGAGGATTTTCACTGGCTCGGCAATCTCGGCCTCACCGGCGCGACGGCCTATTTCGGATTGTTGCGGGCGGCTCAGGCCGGGGCCGGCGACACGGTGTTCGTCTCGGCGGCGGCCGGAGCGGTCGGCTCGGCGGTGGTGCAGATCGCCAAGGCGATGGGCATGACCGTGATCGGCTCGGCCGGCGGCGCCGAGAAGGTCGCCTGGGTGCGCGATCTCGGGGCGGACGAGGCGATCGACTACAAGGCCGAGCCGATCGTCCCGGCGCTCATGAAGGCGGCGCCGAAGGGGATCGACGTCTATTTCGACAATGTCGGAGGGGAGCATCTCGACGCGGCCTTCGCGGCCGCGCGCCAGAACGCCCGATTCGCGATCTGCGGGATGATCGAGGGCTATAACGGCGCTCCGCCGCACGGCTTCAAATATATCATGCGGGTGATCGCGGCGCGGATCATGCTGAAGGGCTTCATCTACACCGATTACCTGCCGGAGATGGGCGACTTCTACCGCGACATGGGCGGCTGGATGGCGGCGGGGAAGGTGACCGGCCGGGAGACGGTGAGGGATGGGATCGAGTCGATGCCGGAGGCCTTCCTCGACCTGTTCAGGGGCGCGAACATGGGCAAGATGCTGGTCCGGCTCTGACGGGCGGCGCTACGGCCCGGGCACGGCGGGAGGAGATCCGTTGACCGGGCCCAGCCAGTAAAAGCCGTCATAGGCGGGGTCGTTTTCGGAACCCGGCAATGCGCCCAGGGCTACGAAGGGCGGTTGGCGAAGATCGGCATGGCCGCGGACCGGGTGACTCCCGCAGTCCATCGAACCCGGTGGGAGCGGCTGTCCCGGCCGAAGCTGGACCCCCGGCTTGAGCTTGCAATTCCACTGGGTTCCCGCCGCTCCGGCCATGTTCAGCGAGGTGATGGCCTCAGCCGGCGCGAGCCGCATCGCCATCGGCTCGAAGCTCACGCCTGAGCGAGTCACCGGCTGCTTTCGCGCGTGGAGGTTGCCGACCAGCACGAGGACGTGATCGTAGCGCCCGGCTTCCGCTGCGCGTCGGATGTTCTCCGCCTGGGCCGCTTCGTGCGGTCCCTGGCCGGGGAGATCCTTGAAGCGCTCGCGTTGCGAGTCGTCGCGGGCGCCGTTGAAGGCGACGATGTCGATCCGGCGTCCCCGGGCCTTCAGCTGGTGAAGGCGCACCAGAAGCTCGAACATGGCCTGGCTGCCGACCCCGTCCTTCCGGCCTTCCCAGCCCGTCCAGCGCAGCGCCGTCGCGAACTGTGCCGGGGGAAGCGCCCATGCCGTCTGAAGAATGTCGTTGTGGTTCGCATTGTGCTCGACGGCGACAAGCACTCGCTCGCCCTTCGCGGCGAGGCCGCAGGCGGTGGCGGCGACGAAGGCGGGGGACTCGCGCGTGCCGTGGGACTCGCCGAAGATGACGAAGCGCGTTTTTCGCGCCGCTACCGCGGACCAGCCCGGCGGAACGGCGCAGGTCTGGGCGGCTTGGCGGGACGCTTGGCCCTGAGGCTCGGCCGGTATCGAAGTCCCGGCGAGCAACGGTGCGACGGCCGCCGCGAACAATCCTGCTGGCTTCATCGAGCCTTCCCCCCATCGCTGCTCGAAGGACCCGTCACGCGAGTGCCTCGGCGCGCTTGCCGATCACCCGCAGATCCTCGACGAAGCGCGCATATTCCGCCTCCTTATTGTCCTGGACCCTGAGCAGGAAGCTCGGGTGGACCGTCACCCAGGCCTCGCCGCCCTCGGGCAGGTCGTGCGCTCGGCCGCGCATCGAGGTGATCGTCACCGATTTGCCGAAGACGGAGCGGGCGGCGGTGGCGCCCAGGGCGACCGTGAGCGGCGGGCGGATGAGCACGCGCTCCTGCTCGATCCACCAGCGGCAGGCCTCGATCTCGCCGGAGTCGGGCTTGGAATGGATCCGGCGCTTTCCGCGCTGCTCGAACTTGAAATGCTTGACGGCGTTGGTGACGTAGGCCGCCTTTCGGTCGACGCCGGCGTCGCCCAGCGCCCGGTCGAAGAGCTGGCCTGCGGGGCCGACGAAGGGTCGGCCGGCGAGGTCCTCCTGGTCGCCCGGCTGCTCACCGACGAACAGGATCTTGGCGTCTAGCGGCCCCTCGCCGAACACCGTCTGAGTGGCGCATTTGTAGAGGTGGCAGCGGGTGCAGCCCATCGCCTCGTCGCGCACCGCCTCCCAGGCGGCGCGAAGGTTGCCCCCGACCTGACCTCGTCCCGCTTCGACCATCTTCGCCTCGCGCGCCTGCGCTCCTGCCATCAACTCGCCCACCAACGCTGTCTCGGGCATGTTTTTCCAGTATTTCTTCGGCATCTCCTTGAGCATCGCCCCGCGCTTGAGGCGGGCCGGGTTGAAGATGGAGGCGTAATAGGTCTTCCACACGGACTCGATCGGGTCTCCCGCGGGGGCGTCGGAGCGCTCGGCCCCCGGCCCTTCGCTCAGCGTCTCTCCGTCCCAGTGAAGCGACAAAGCGGGGGTGAGGATGGACCAGGCCATGTTGGCGAAGCGGCGCACGAAGAAACCGGCGTTGTGGCGGACGATATGATGCTCCGGCTCGAACCAGGCGACGAAGCGGGGGCCTTGCGCCGTCTCGACCTCGCGGAAGCGGAGGAAGGCGCGCATCTTGTGGACGTCGCGGCGCACCGCCCTGGCCATCCGCTCCAGGCGCTGGACGAGCGGGTCGGCGGAATCGGCGAGCAGCCCGGGCCGCTCGCGAAGGCGCAGGAGGAGGGCGTAGAGTAGGGCGAAGCGCTCGGGGTCCGAATGGCAGATCGCGCTCTCGGCGAGGGTGAGGAAGGCGCGTGGGACTGAGAAGGCGGCGCCGCCGGAAGGCAAGGGGGCGGGGGCGGCGAAGAGGTCGTCGGGGCCGCCGCCGACCTGCCAATTCACCTCGGCCGGGGGAATGGCGGCGCCGGCGAGAGCCCGGGCGGCATCGCGCCAGCCGTCGAGGTCGTCTTCGGAAGAGAGGGTGACGGTCCGCATCAGCGCCTCTCCCGTCTTTCACGGGCGATGAGGGGCCCGCCCGCGCAGCGGGTGGGAGGTGAGGGTCTGTACACCGGAGTAAGCAAGACCCTCACCTCCCAAACCTTCGGCTTGGGCCCCTCCTCTCCCGCGGAAAGCGGGAGAGGGGATTATCCGAACAGCTCAAGCTGATTCTCCTTCGGCTTCACCCAGGCGGCGAGATCCGCCTTGTCGGCCAGCATCGTCGGCTGCCACCCCTCGGCGCAGATGAACGGCCGCACCTTGGCGATGGAGACGGTGAGGCGGGCGACGTCCTCCAGCCTCAGCCTGCGCCAGCGGCGGCTGGCGACGAGCTTGTCCACCGCCTTGACGCCGAGGCCGGGCACCCGGAGCAGGGCCTCGCGCGGGGCGCGGTTGACGTCGACTGGGAAGCTCTCCCGGAACTTCAATGCCCAGGCGAGCTTGGGATCGATGTCGAGCGGAAGCATTCCCGCCGGGTCGGCCGCCGACGCCACTTCGGCCGGGGAGAAGCCGTAGAAGCGCATCAGCCAGTCCGACTGGTAGAGCCTGTGCTCGCGCATCAGCGGCGGGCGGCGGAGCGGGAGAACGGCCGAGGCGTCGGGGATGGGCGAGAAGGCCGAATAATAGACCCGGCGGAGGCGGAACCGGTCGTAGAGCGTGCTTGCGCGAGCGACGATGTCGCGGTCGTTTGCGGCGTCCGCGCCGACGATCATCTGGGTCGACTGGCCGGCGGGCGCGAAGGCGGGCGCCGACTTGAAGCGCTTCCTCGCGTCAGCGCCGTCCTCGATCGCCGAGCGCATGTCCTTCATCGCGCTTTCGATCCGCGCCCCGTCCTTTTCCGGGGCGAGCCGGGCGAGGCCGGGCGCGGTCGGAAGCTCGACGTTTATCGAGACCCGGTCGGCGTGGACGCCCGCCTGCCGCACCAGCTCC
>DASVSP010000030.1:0-60305 GCA_036388065.1 Allosphingosinicella sp. | reverse complement strand
GATGTCCCCATTCTGGCTTCCGACGATGGTGTCGTTGTCGCGGCCGCCGAACACCCGGAAGCTTCCGTCGTCCTCGGCCGAGCCATTGAACTTCAAAGTCTCGCCCGCCCTCAGCGGAGAAGCGTCCACCGTCATCTGGATTCCGTCGACGTTGCCGTCGACCATCGTCAGGTCGTAGCTGTAGCTCGAGCCGAGCGCGCCGTAGCGGGTGTCCTGGGCCGAGACCATTCCGATCTGCTCGACTCCGACCAGCTGGCCGGCTCCGAACGTGATCGTGTAATTGCCCCGAAGCGCCAGCTGGTCGATCCCGGCGCCGCCGACGACGACGTCGCCCGAGCCCCACTGGCCCTGGCCGCCGAAGATGAAGACGTCATTCTTCGCTCCGCCGGTGAGACGATCGTCGCCGCCGCCGCCGTAGATGAAGAAGCTTCCGTCGGTTTCCGCAGAACCGTTGAAGGTGAAGTCCTCGCCGACCCGGAGGCGGTTGGCGTCGACCACCATCTGCACCCCGGAGGCGACGTTGATGTCGCGGGTCGTGATGTCGTAATCGTAGAAGCCCGTCCCGGCATCGCCGAAGCGCGTGTCGGAGCCCGGAAGGATCGCCAGATTCTCCACCCCGACCACTCCGAGGCCGAAGGTCAAGGCGTTGGCTCCGGCATAATCGCCCTGAAGTGCGATCTGGTCGGTGCCGGCCCCGCCGTCGACGAGATCGAGTCCGGTCATCGCCGCTCCGAACAGGAAGACGTCGTTGCCGCCGCCGCCGATGCCGGTGTCGATGCCGCCGTCCATCAGCCAGAGGATGTCGCTGCCCTCGCCGCCGTCGAGCCGGTTGGCGGCGGCGTTGCCGCGCAGCGTATCGTTGCCGGCGCCGGTCGTTGCGTTCTCGATCGTGACTCCGTTGGCGATCGTGAAGCCGCCGAAGATGCCGTAGGCGTAGGACATGAAGCCGCCGCCGCCCGGCTCATATTTCAGGGTCGCCTGGCGGAGGTCGATAACGGAGTTCTTCGACCCGTTATAGACGATCGAATCGTTTCCGCCGCCGTCCCAGATCGAGCTGAAGAAGGTGCCCGCGGCATTCTCGTCCTTGAGGGTGTAGACGTTGTCGCCGGTATTGTAGCTTTCGTTGACTCCGTATTTGTCCTGGATCGCGGCGATGTCGAACGCCATCAGCCCGCCGAGATAGCCGTAGCCGACGTCCGTCGGGGCGTTGCCGTAGGGCGAGGACTGCCACCCGTCCTCGTAGGACATCATGGTGTGGACGCCCTGGTTGAGGGCGTAGTCGCCGGTCGTATAGTCGGCGACGCCCGCGCCTTCCCCTTCGACTCCGTTCATGATTCCCGAGTGCCCGCCATTGTCGTGCGGGTGGGCGAGGCCGTGGCCGTGGCCGAACTCGTGTATCAGTGTGACGAACGAGAAGCCGCCCTGCTGAAGGTCGGTCTCGTTCCAGCGATAGTCGCCGGAGTTGAACTGGGCGAGGCCTTCGTCCGGCTCGTCCGGAGGGCTCATCGAGCCGAGCAGCGAGACGCCCGGTCCCGGGGTGCCCTGGTAGCTCGCATAGGTGAAGTCGGCATGGGCGCGGTCGGTGACGACGAGATAGACGACGTCGGCCACCTTCTCGAATTCGCCGAGCGCGGTCATCACCGCATCCTTCTCGAACGCCTGGACGTCGCGAAGAGCCAGGGTCGCCGGCGGCAATCCGGGGCTGGTCGGGTCCTCGATCGAGGTGATCAGGTCGGTCTGCTTCGCGAAGTAGATGGTGATGACGTTCTTGCCGCTGATGTCCTTGCCCTGAGCCGCGGCGAGGGCGGGGATGTCGAGCAGGGTCGAATAGACCGGGGTGCCCTGAGCGTTCCCGGTGGGATCCGCGCCGTTGGCCGAGGTCGAGCGGGTGCCCTCGTTGCCGTCCGGGTTGCGCGCGGACTGGTTGACCTTGTTGACCTGGCTGCCCCAGTCGATCGCGTAGAGCGGGCTGCTCGCGTCGTAATAGGGGCGGTAGACGCCGGGTGCGTTCGGGTCGACTTCGTTCGCGTAGAGCTCGTAGTCGCCGACCCCCTCGCCGGTCGTGCCGTCGGCCGCATTGTTATCGAAGGCCCGGGCGTTGATATAATAAGTGCCGGTGGTGGTCGCGGTGAAGGTCAGGACCGCGTCGAAGCCGGAATTGACCTGGTTGGCGAGGGTGCTGGCGCCGCCGTCGGCGGAGCCCTGCAATGCGCCGGCCGAATTGTAGAGCTCGAGATAGGCATCCTGGATCGGAATGAAGTTCGGGCCGCCGCTTTTGCCGAACATCCCGATCTCGTAGGTCTTCCCGGCGACGAGCGTGACGGCGTAAAAATCCTGGTCGCCGTTGAGGCCGATCGTTCCGATCATATGGTCGGTTGCTCCGACGGTGATCGTCGGATTGCCCGGCGCAAAGCCGATCCCGTCACCCGCGTCGTCGGGGCCGATCCCGATCACGCTGCTTCCGATCGGGCTGGTCGGGCCGACTACCGCGAAGCCGGTGCCGGATTTGTAGCTGAAGCTGGCCGCGGCCCCGTCGAGGGCCATCTGCCGGACCGGATCATTCGAGGCTCCGGCGATGCGGGTGAAGTAGTCGAGGCCAAAAGCCGCGGAGTCGCCGTCGGCGAAAAGACGCGACGTGAAAACATTCTGCCCGAGTCTCGGCATCCCTTATTCTCCCTGGATCAATTATTTTTGAATTCGGCCGTGACGACACCGGCCCCACGTGTCGGGGGCGTCATCAAGCCTGAGGCTCATCGGTTACGGAACAGGTCTGGCGGAGGCTGGGACGGCCGATCGCGCATGCGGAACGCCTGCCGGAGCAGAGACGCAACGCCGGTCGCAACGCTCGGTCGAACCCCAATTTTCGCCTTTCGAACAGCTGAAGGAGGTGAAAAAGCTGTTAACCCTGCTCAACCCGTCCCGAGCGGTTCGGTTCCCGAATCTAGGGAACCTGTTGTAACTACCTAGTAATTCCTGAGTTGCAGGGCTCAGCGGCAAACCGGTTCCGGGCGCCGTGCCGGGCTGACGAAGGATGCTTGATCCTATAGGCGATTGCCTTCAGCCTGGGCGCGCTGACGGAGGCGTCGATGAAGTCTGCTTATGCCCTGTCCTCGTTCCTCGCTCTAACCGCGTGCGTCCCCACCACCGAGACGCGCGCCGGACCCGAGCGCGAGCGTCTCGTCGAGCTGGTTCGGAAGTTCTGCACTGCGGAACGAAGCGCCGACCCTCACGATTCGAGCGCCCTGTTCGTCGCCTCGATGCAGGACATGCTCGAACGGAGCGCCGCGTTCGGCGGCGGGCGGGCGCTGACCTCGGGGGACACCGGGGCGGTGTGCGAGCCGGGCCGGACCTGGTATCTGGGCGGGTCGCGGATGTTCGCCGAGGTTCGGCTCGCGGATCGCAGCGACAGGCTGGACCTCTGGCGGGGCGACCAGTGGAAGATCCGCGACGTGCTTTACGGCCGCAAGCGCCAGGTCGGCGGGCGAAAGCTCAAGAGCCTCAGGGCGGAGCTGATCGCCGGACTCGGCGGGCAATCGGCCCCCCCCGCCCCGCCTCCGCCGCCCGACACGGAATGCCTCCAGCCCTATTACCGTTTCATGTTCGTCGCCACGGATACGACCGTCTATCGCCAGGGCGCGGTCGTCCGGGTGACTCCGACGGTCGACAAGGCGCCTGCGGGCACGGCCGAGATTCCCCTCAAGTGCACGACCGGCTGGTCGATCACCGGACCCGCGACTCTCAGTCCCGACCGGACCTTCGTGACCATCGCCCCGGACGCGCCCCCCGGCTCGATCGTCACCGTCGGTTACCGCTACGGTGGGGCGGGGGCCGAAGCGCGATTCAAGGTGGTCGCGAGGGACGAGGTGGTGCTGACCGGCCGCTACAGTCAGCGCAGCCTCGAAGGCTGCGCCCCGGGCGCGTCGGTCGGCGAGCTCGAATTCCGACCGGAGAACCGCTTCTCCGTCACCTACATGCCGTTCGAAACCTATCAGGATTATTGGGGCACCTACAGCTTCGACCCGGCCACCAAGCGGCTCAGGCTGACGGTCGAAGGCGGCAATTTCGTGCCCACCAACCTGGACCTCGAAGGCGAGGCGGAACTGGCCGAGGGCCGGCTTCGGCTGAAGGACATCTTCCTGGGAAGCCGCGACGACGCGCCCCGATCGGGCTGCACCTACGTCTTCTGACCTGCCGGACAGTCGGGAAGGTGGTGCCGCTTGGGTGACTCGAACACCCGACCCCATCATTACGAATGATGTGCTCTACCGGCTGAGCTAAAGCGGCGCTCCCGAGGGGAGGGCGCGCGTCTATCAGCGGCTGGGGGCGATGACAAGGGAGGGCGAGGGCGCAGAGCGTCATCCCGGCGAAAGCCGGGACGGGGGGACCCGCCGAGACCTCTTGTCCTGAGGTCCCGGCTTCCGCCGGATGACGGGGGTGCACAAACCTTAACGGTTTTTCAACCATGTCCGGTGCAAAGCTCCACTCACTGGGGAGCACAAGGACCGCCTGATGGACAGCCTGCGGGCATTTGACGAGCAGTCGGACTTCGGCGTCGCGGAAGACGACGGCGGCATCGAGGTGCCGCCCGAGATCGGCCTCGACGAGCGGCGGATGCATGTGCGGGCCTATAATTACTGGGTCTCGCTGCTCGATGGCCGGGCCTATCCGTCCATCCAGGCGCTCGATCCCGAGGCGCTGGGCGACTTCGGCCCGAACAGCGTCCTTCTCGATTTCACGCAAGGCGAGGACGATCCGAAGATCGCCTGGCTCGGCGACGCGCTTCGCGAGGAGTGCGACCTGATCGGCGATGTCCGCCGGATCAGCGAAGTGCCCAAGCGCTCCTTGCTGTCGCGCCTCACCGACCATTATATGCAGATCATCGCCAACAAGGCGCCGATCGGCTTCGAGGCGGAGTTCGTCGGCCAGCGCGGCAAGAACACCATGTACCGGGGCATATTGATGCCCTTCTCCTCGACGGGCGAGGTGATCGACTTCATCTACGGGGTGATCAACTGGAAGGAGATCGCCGACAGCGCGACCGCCTCGGCCATCGCCCATCAGGCCTCGACCGCGCTGGCCGCGGCGTCTCAGCCCGGGGCGAGCCCGGTCTGGGCCGACGGACCCAATGCCGAGCCGCTCGAGCTCGACTCGGCGGAAGCCGCCTGGGACGAGCCCGAGCTCGATCTCGACGCCGGCCTCGCCGACCGCCTCGGGATCGCCCGCGACTGTGCCGACGCCGCCCGCGGCGCCGACCAGCGAAGCCGCGCCGCCCTCTACCGCGCTCTCGGCCTCGCCTACGATTTCGCCTTGGCCGCGGAAGCGGACCGGGACAGCTATGCCGAGCTGCTCGAGGATGCCGGATTGAGGGCTCAGGCCCGGGCGCCGATGACTCCGGTCGTCAAGCTCGTCTTCGGAAGCGAATATGACAAGTCCCGACTGACCGAATTCGCTGCGGCCCTGAGCTGGGCGCGCCGCCACGAGCTTCCCTCGGGGACGCTTCGCGAGCGGCTCGAAAGCGACGGCGTCAAGGCCCTCGTACAGTCCGAGCGCCGGGCCCGCCGTCCGGAACCGAAGCCGGATACCGGCGAGTCGGCGCGCGAGGCGCTTCGCAAGGCGCGCCCGCTCGGCCATGTCGACATTCCGGGCCCGGAGGAGTTCGTCCTCCTCATCGCCCGCCGCGACGAAGTCGGCGGCCTCGCCGTCCTCGCGCCGGTGGACGACGTGGCCATGCTCGAACGCGCGATCCGCAAGACCGCCGCCTAATCGCTATCTCCCCTCTCCCGTTCTTACGGGAGAGGAGGGGCCCGCCGCGAAGCGGTGGGAGGTGAGGGTCTGTACCCCAACCTCAGAAAAGACCCTCACCTCCCAAGCCTTCGGCTTGGGCCCCTCCTCTCCCGCGAAAAGCGGGAGAGGGCTTCGTCAGTGCTTCACCGGACCCGCCGGGAAGGGATGCGCGACCTGGAAATCGGCTTTGCCCTTCACCTTCCAGAAGACGACCAGGAAGGGCACGTTCCTTCCGCAGAGCTTGATTTCCCAGCGCTCGTAACGCGCGCCCTTGGGGCCAAGACGGAAATTGGGATCCGCAGGGACCCAGCCTTTGGGCATCAGCGACGCCTCCGCGCCGCCCACTTCGCCGCACTTCAGCGCGGTCCCGGCGGCGAATGCCTTCGCTTCGTTCAAGGCCGCATGGGCGACGACCGCGTCGGGAGCCCGGGTGCGGCCGGTGATCCCGAGCTTCGCGAGGTCGGCCGGGTCGGGCGCCGAACCGAGCAGCAGGGCAAGCAGCATCATCATCCCCTCCGGCATCTCATCAGCGGCTGGATTCGGGTCCCGAAATCCTCCGTTCCCTGGATGAAATCGTCGAATGTCAGGAGCACTCCGCCGGTGTTCGGCACCGTCGAGGCTTCGTCAAGCATCCTGGCGACGCTCTCGAAGGAGCCGACCAGGGTCCCCATGTTGAGATTGACCGCGCTCTCCTTGTCGGCGAGCTGGCGGACGTTGGTGGTCGCGCTGGTCTTGTCGGCCGCGCCCTGGAAGCCGAGCCAGGCGACGGCTTCCTCGTCCACGCCCTCGCGATAGGAGATCCACTTCTCCATCGCCTCCTCGTCGGTCTCGGCGGCGATGACCATGAAGAGGGCGTATATCCTGACGTCGCGGCCGGTCTTGGCCGTCGCCGCCATCAGCCGCTCGTTGTTGGGCGCGAAGGCCGTCGGCGTGTTGACCCCCTTGCCCAGGCAGAAGGCATAGTCCGCATATTGCGCCGAGAAAGCGAGGCCCTCGTCCGACGAGCCGGCGCAGATGATCTTCATGTCGCCCTCGGGCACGGGACGGACCCGGCAATCCTCCATTTGATAATAGTCGCCCTTGAAGTCGGAGACTCCCGTTTCCCATAGCTCCCTCAGGATTCCGGCATATTCGCCGAGCATCTTGTAGCGGTTGCGGAAATGCTCGTCGCCCGGCCAAAGCCCCATCTGGCTGTATTCGGGACGCTGCCAGCCGGTGATCAGGTTCAATCCGAATCGGCCGTGGCTGATCGAATCGATCGTGTTGCACATCCGGGCCGCGAAGGCGGGCGGGATCACCAGGGTCGGGCAGGTCGCGTAGACCTTGATCTTCTCGGTGACCGCGGCGAGGCCGGCCATCAGGGTGAAGCTTTCCAGGCCATATTCCCAGAACTCGGTCTTGCCGCCGAACCCCCTCAGCTTGATCATCGAGAGGAGGAAGTCGACTCCGTATTTCTCGGCGCGCTGGGCGATGTCCTTGTTGAGGTCGAAGCTCGGCATGTACTGGGGCGAAGTCTCGCTGATCAGCCAGCCGTTGTTGTTGATCGGGACGAAGATTCCGATTTCCATGGCCGTTCAGCTCCTCAGGAATTCAAGGACGACCCGGTTGAAGCCGTCGGGATCGGTGACGTTGCAGGCGTGGCCGCCCCATTCGAGGCGCTCCACGCGCGCGTTCGCCAGCTCCCCGGCCAGCAATTCGGAGCAATGGGCCGGCACCAGCACGTCGTCCGCGGCGGCGACGAGCAGGGTCGGGCAGGCCGGGCCGGGCCGAAGCTCGAACGCCCGCGCCGCGGCGATTCTTTTCTCGACGGTCGCCGCCGGAGGGAAGCGCTCGAGCTGATGCTCGGCCTCGAGATCGAGCATCCCCGAATTCATCGAGCTCCATCCGGCCGGGTAGAGGAAGATCGGCTGGGCCCGGACATAGGCTTCCGGGCCGCTCGACCGAAGCAGGTCCAGGCGGACGTCGAAGCATCGCTCGGTGTGCGGATCGAGCCTCGGCCAGCCGTTGACGATCACCCGCCGGGCAAGGACGTCGCCGAGCTCGAGGGCGATCATGCCCCCGATCGCGTGGCCGGCGAAGGAAGGACGGCGGATGCCCAGTTCCTCCATCAGCGCCCGGACGTCCGCCGCCATCGAGGCGATCGACACTGGGCCGTCGCCGAGAGAGCCGCTTCGGCCGGTCCCGCGATGGTCGTACACGAGCACGCGGTGGCGGCCGGACAGGGCCGCCAGGTTGGGCGCCCAATAGGAGCCCGAGCCGCCGAGCCCGGGCGAGAGGATCAGGACCGGTCCGTCGTCGGGGCCGTGCCATTCGTACCAGAGGCCCGCGGCGTTCGGCATCAGGCGATATGCGCCACGCTGGCGATCTCGACCACCAGCCCCGGCTTCACCAGCCCGCACTGGATGCAGTAGCGCGCCGGCTTCGCGCCCGGAAAATATTCGGCATAGACCGAGTTCATCGCCGGATAGTGAGCCCAGTCGGTCAGGAAGATGTGGTTGAACGCGACGTCGGCCATGGCCGCTCCGGCGGCTTCGAGCGTGATCCGGATCGTCTCGAGGACGTGCCGGGTCTGGGCCTCGGGGTCGTCCGGATAGAGCACCGTCCCGCCCGGTCCGAGCGCCAGCGTGCCGGAGACGTAGACCGTGTTTCCCGCCTTCGTTCCCGCCGAATAAGGCGCGATCGGAGTCGGGAATTGCGGCGGGTTGATCGATTCGAACGGCATTGGCTGTGTCTCCTTTCCGTCATTGCGAGCGTAGCGAAGCAATCCAGTGCTGCTCCGGCGCTTGGCTGGATTGCTTCGTCGCTACGCTCCTCGCAATGACGGTTGCTCCCCAATCTGCCCGAACGCCCCGCAGAAATCGGCGACGGTGGAGACCCAGCCGAAGAAGGTCTCGACATTGTAGACGCTCGCTTTGTGCAGATATTCGGGGCCGGCCTGGTGGGTGGCGTCCTCCAGCATGATCCCGAAATATTCGAGGAAGAAACCGTCGCGCAAAGTCGATTCGACGCAGACGTTGGTGGCGATTCCGACCAGCACGATGTTGCGGATCCCGCGCGATCGAAGCACCGAATCGAGCTGCGAGTTGAAGAAGCCGGAATAGCGGGTCTTGGGAAGGACGATGTCGCCGGGATGCGGCGCAAGCGTCTCGACCAGCGCGTAATCCCAGCCGCCCCGGGCGAGCAGCTTTCCCTGAAGCTCAGGCCGGGCCCGCATCGTCTTCAGGGCGTTCGACTTGTGCCAGTTGGGCGAGCCCGGGCCGCCGGCCTCGACATAGGCCTCGTCCCAGCCGTTCTGGAAATAGATGACGGGCAGGCCGGCGCCGCGGGCCGTCTCCACCACCTTGGCGCATTGCTCGACCACCGCCGCCGCTCCGCCGATGTCGAATCCGGCGAGGTCGAGATAGCCGCCGCTCGACGCATAGGCGTTCTGCATGTCGACGACGATGACGGCGGTTTCCTCCGCCGCGACCCGGATCGGCTCGGGGCGAGCGGGGAGGGTGACGAGGCGCTTCGTCTTGCCTTCGCTGGTGGCGTCCACGGTCATCCGGGGGGAATGTTCACCAGTTGGGGCCGTCGCACAATGCAAATTCCTCCCCGGCATTTGCCGGGGAGGGGGACCGCGCGAAGCGCGGTGGAGGGGCTCTTCGGGCGCAGCAAGACCCCTCCACCAAGCTACGCATGGTCCCCCTCCCCAGGAAATCCTGGGGAGGATTTCAGGTTGGCCACCTGCCGCGACACGCGAATTCCCCCACCGCCTTCCGCCCGCTCGGCACCTCCCTCGCCCGCAGCTTCTCGGGCAAGGCCGCAGGATCCCCCATTCGTCCCACCGCGGCCGCCGCTTCGATCCGATACCGCTCCGGAACGCCGAGAGCCTCCCGGGCCCGCTCGAAATCCACGCCCGACATTCCGTGCGCCTGATAGCCCATCCGGGTCGCCTGGAGCGCGAAGCAGGCCCAGGCCGCTCCCGAGTCGTAGCTGTGGGTGTGGGAGGTCGCCGGCTCGCCGGACTTGTCGGTGAAGGGCAGGGTGTCGGAAAGGATGTAGACCAGCGCCGACGCACCCTGCGCCCAGCTTTGGTTGAACGGGATGAGAAGGTCGAGGAACCGCTCCCAGTCGGCATCGCCTCGGCGGGCGTAGAGGAACCGCCAGGGCTGCGAGTTGAACGCCGACGGCGCCCAGCGCGCCGCCTCGAACAGGGTGAGCAGGTCCTCTTCGGGCATATCGGATTCGTCGAAGGCCCGGGGCGACCAGCGGTCGAGGAACAGCGGGTCGATGGGATGATCGGGCTGGCGGGGCATTGGTTCTCCTCGTCCTTCCCATCGCCAGATGGGGAGGGGGACCATGCGAAGCATGGTGGAGGGGTAAAGGGCAAGGCGGCCTGCGGTTCCCGAGCGACCCTCGGACGACGACGCCTTCTACCCCTCCACCACACTGCGCCAAGGGCGCAGTTTATCCTGAGCGACGCCGCAGGCGTCGTCGAAGGGTATGGTCCCCTCGCCATGCTCCGCATGGGGAGGACTATGCGGGGTTGCCCCCTCTGCCGCACAGTTGCATAGGGCGCGCGACCACTCGGACGGCGCTTCGCGCCGCCCCTTCGGGAGCCCTTTATGACCTCGGACAGCCTCGTCGCGGAGCCCGCCGCCGCCGACGCGCAGATCGTCGACGCCCTCGCTTTCGCTCTCGTCGACGGGGCCCTCCCGGGCGAGCTCGCCGAGTTCACCGACCCGGACCGGATCGCCGCCGCCCAGTTCATCGCGGCCTGCGCCCTGCGCCGTCCTCCCGGAATCGCGCTGGTCAGGGTCGAGCCGCAGGGCGGTGCGCTCGGCCACCGCCGAATGCGGATCGGAATCGTCAACGACGACATGCCGTTCCTCGTCGACTCGGTCGCCAACACGCTCGCCGCACGCAACCTCACCGTCCACCGCCTCCTCCACCCCGTGGTCTGCGTCACCCGCGACGAAGCCGGGACTCTCACCGCGGTCGATCCGCCCTGCGACGAGCCGGAGCTGCGCGAATCGATGATGTACCTGGAGGTCGACCGGGCCGACGCCCGGGGCCGCCGGGAGATCCTCGCCGATCTCCACCGCGTCCTCGCCGACGTCCGGGCCGCGGTAACCGACTGGAGGGCGATGCAGGCCCGGATGCGGGCGGACGCCGACGAGGCCGTCGACGAGGAAGGCGCCGCCTTGCTCCGCTGGTTCGCCGACGGGGCGATGACCCTGCTCGGCTACGAGGTGGAGCGGCTGGAAGGCCAGCCCACCGAAACGCTCGGGCTGTTCCGGATCCCGGGCGAGCCGACCGATCCGGGGGGGGCGCTCGGGGCGATGCGCTATTTCGAGCAGGGCGGCGGCGTCCCGCTCCTCGCAAAGGCCGAGCGCCGCGCCTCGGTTCACCGCCGGGTCCCGCTCGACCTCGTCGTGGTCCCGGTCCGGGAGGGCGGCAAGGTCACCGGAATCGGAGTCCATGCCGGCCTTTGGACGAGCGAGGCCCTGAGTTCTCCGGTCGAGGAGGTGCCGCTCCTCAGGAAGCGCCTCCAGCAGCTCGAAACCGAGTTCGGCTTCGACCCCTCCGGGCATAGCGGCAAGGCTCTCAGACACGCCGTCACCGCCCTCCCGCACGACCTCCTCGTCAGCCTCAGCGTCGACGCCGTGCGCGAGCTCGTCACCACCGCCATGTCGCTTGCCGACCGGCCGCGGCCGACGCTCGCGCTCGTCCGATCGATCCTCAACGGCAACATGTTCGCCTTCGTCTGGCTGCCCCGCGACGAGCTGACCACCCGGCGGCGCCTCGCCAGCGGCAAGATGATCGAGCAGGCCTCGCAGGGCCGAATCTCCAACTGGTCGGTGGAGCTGGGCGACGGCGATCTCGCCCTGATCCGCTACACGCTCTACGTCGGGCCCGAGACCCCGACCCCCGACGTCGCCGAGCTCGACCGCCGGCTCGACGAGATGGTCCGCGGCTGGGAGCCTTCGGTCGAGGAGGCGCTCGGCGAGCTGGTCGGCCCGCAGCGCGCCACCCGGCTCGCTCTCTCCTATCTCGACGACTTCCCCGAAGCCTACCGGGTCTCCGTTCCGCCGGCCGAGGCGGCCCAGGACATACTTCGGATCTGCGCGCTCGACGGCGCCACCCAGCGCGATGCCCGGCTCTATCGGGAGGCGGGCGACGAGCCGAAGCGGCTGAGGCTCAACACCTATCGGCTCGCCGAGATCATTCCGCTTTCGGACGCGGTTCCAGTCTTCGAGAATTTCGGCTTCCGGGTGCTCGAGGAGCATCCCACCGCGCTCGACGAGGGCCGGCTCGGCTACGTCCACGAATTCCTGCTCGAGGTCCGCTCCGGCGAGGCCGCGCACGTGCTCGACCGCTCCGAGCTGGTCGAGCGCGCCATCGCCGAGGTGCTTGAAGGCCACGCCGAGAACGACCCGTTCAACCAGCTGCTCGTCGCCGCCGCCCTCGCCCCGCGCGACGTCGTCCTGTTCCGAGCCTGGTTCCGCTACCTTCGCCAGGTCGGCCTTTCCTATTCGATGGTGACGGTGGTCGAAGCCCTTCGCCGGGCGCCCGGAGTCGCTCACGGCCTCATCGCCCTGTTCGACGCGCTGCACGATCCAAGGCACCAGGGTCCGCGCGAGCCCGCGGTTCAGGCGGCCGAGGAAACCATCCGCGACGGCCTCTCGCAGGTCGCGGCGATCGACGAGGACCGGATCCTGAGGCTCCTCCACGGAGTCGTCTCCGCCACCCTTCGCACCAACGCCTTCACGCCCGCCGGGCGAGAGGCGCTCGCCTTCAAGCTGGACAGCGCCAAGGTGCCCAACCTGCCGCAGCCGCTCCCCTGGCGCGAGATCTGGGTCTATTCGCCGCGCGTCGAGGGAATCCACCTGCGCGGCGGCCCGATCGCCCGCGGCGGCCTTCGCTGGTCGGACCGGCGCGACGATTTCAGGACCGAGATATTGGGGCTGATGAAGGCGCAGCTGGTCAAGAACGCGGTCATCGTTCCGACGGGCGCCAAGGGCGGCTTCTATCCCAAGCATCTGCCTCCGATGACGGAGCGCGACTCCTGGCTCGCCGAAGGAACCGAAAGCTACCGGATCTTCATCCGCTCGCTTCTGTCGGTGACCGACAATATCGTCGGCAACAAGATCGTTCACCCGGAAGGCGTGGTCGTCCTCGACGGGGACGATCCCTATTTCGTCGTCGCCGCCGACAAGGGGACCGCGACCTTCTCCGACGTCGCCAACGCGATCGCGACCGAGCGCGGCTTCTGGCTCGGCGACGCCTTCGCGAGCGGAGGGAGCTACGGCTACGACCACAAGGCGATGGGGATCACCGCCAGGGGCGCCTGGATCTCGGTCCAGCGCCATTTCCGCGAGATCGGGATCGACGTCCAGTCGCAGCCCATCCGGGTCGCCGGAGTCGGCGACATGTCGGGCGACGTCTTCGGCAACGGGATGCTCCTCTCCAAGGCGATCAAGCTCGTCGCGGCCTTCGACCACCGCCACATCTTCCTCGATCCCGATCCCGATCCGGCGTCGAGCTGGCAGGAGCGCAACCGCCTGTTCCAGCTGCCGCGATCGAGCTGGGACGATTACGACCGCGGCCTGATCTCGAAGGGCGGCGGAATCTTCCCGCGCGCTCAGAAATCGATTCCGCTTTCGCCCGAGATCCGAGCCTTGCTCGGCCTCGAAGCCGAAGAGACGGATCCGGCGACGCTGCTCACCGCGATCCTGTCGGCGCCGGTCGACCTGCTGTGGTTCGGAGGAATCGGCACCTACATCAAGGCCAGAAGCGAGAGCAACGCGGAGGTCGGCGACCCGGGCAACGACCCGATCCGGGTCAACGGGTCCGAGCTTCGCGCCAAGGCGCTCGGCGAGGGCGCCAACCTGGCGATCACCCAGGCCGGGCGGATCGAGTTCGCCTCTCTCGGAGGGCGGATCAACACCGACTTCATCGACAATTCGGCCGGCGTCGACTGCTCGGACAACGAGGTCAACATCAAGATCCCGCTCAATCGGGAGATGGTCGAGGGCCGGCTCAGCCTCGAGGACCGCAACGCCCTCCTCGCAGAGATGACCGACGAGGTCGCCGAGATCGTCCTCGAGGACAACCGGCTCCAGACCCTGGCCCTGTCCATCGCCGAGCGCAGCGGAGCGGCCGGCCTTCCGCCCCTGCTCCGGGCGATGGAGATGCTCGAGGAGGGCGGCCGGCTCAACCGCGCCGTCGAGGGGCTCGAATCCAACGAGGAGCTCCTGCGCCGGGCGCAGGAACATCGAGGACTGACCCGGCCCGAGCTCGCGATCCTCCTCTCCTCCTCGAAGATGGCGCTCCAGGCGGCGCTCGAATCCGGCAAGATCACCGAGGATCCGACCCTCACTCCGGAACTCTGCGGCGCCTTCCCGGAGACGATGCGGGCCCGCCAGAGCGAAGCCATCCTCCAGCACCGCCTCCGCCGCGAAATCATCGCGACAAAGATCGCCAACCGGCTCGTCAACCGGCTCGGCATCACCGCGGCGTTCGGACTGGCCGAGGAGGAAGGCGCCTCTTTCGGCCAGGTCGCCGCGGCTTTCGTCGCCGCCGAGCGCCTGTTCGACATGCAGGTCTTCTGGGCGCGGCTCGACACCGCCGATTTGCCCGAGCAGCTTCGTCTCGAGCTGTTCGACCAGGCCAGCCAGGCGCTTCAACTCCACATGGCGGACATCCTTCGCAACACTTCGGCGACGACCAAGCTCGCCGAGATGGTCGACAATCTCGCTCCGGGCCTCAACGCCCTCGACGAGGCCGTCGACGGGCTGCTCCGCCGCGAAGTGGCGAGCGAGGCGGGCGAGCGCCGCCAGCGGCTGGTCGAGCTCGGAGCGCCCGACGACATCGCGCGCAAGATCGTCCGCCTGTTCGAATTGAACGGAGCCGTCGGGATCGCCGCTTTGGGCAAGCGCATGGGGGTCGACGTGATCGGCCTCACCAACGCCTACACCCGGCTCGGCGAGGCGCTCGGGCTCGACTGGGCGCAGGGCGCCGCCAACCAGTTCCGGGCAAGCGACCAGTGGGAACGGCTCCTGACCGCCGGCCTCGCCCGCGACTTCGAGCAGCTCCGCCTCGACTTCCTCCACAGGAAGCGCGGAAGCGAGCCGACCGAGGCGGTCGACCAGTGGGTCGCCGCCCAAGGCCCCCGGATCGACCAGTTCCGCCGAGTGGTGGAGCGAGTCCGCAACGCCCCGGTGACGACGGCCCCCATGCTCGCCCAGATCGCCACCCAGGCACGGGTCCTGCTCGGCCGCTGACTTGTCTCCCCATGCAAAGCATGGGGAGGGGGACCACACGAAGTGTGGTGGAGGGGTATATGGAGCAGGCTTCTGCGAGCTACCCCTCCACCACCTTCGGTGGCCCCCCTCCCCACGAGCTTCGCTCGCGGGGAGGCAGAGATGCCGCACCATTCCGACGATCCAGGCAACCACCCACGCCACCACGCGAATCGACCCCCCCCTTCAATCCGAACAGGATTAAAGCAGGAAAACTCCTACACTACAAGATGCATTTTCCTATCGAGCGCTCGCCCGCAAGAACAGCCAAACCCTGATCGCGCTCCCCAGGTTGGGCGGATCCCGCCCTTCGACCCGCTCCGAATCGATCCGCGCCACCAGCGCGCTGAGCGGCACCGCCTCCGCCTCGGCGGCCGCCTTCAGCGCCTCCCAGAATACGGGTTCGAGGCTGATCGACGTCGAATGCCCGGCGATCATCACGGAGCGTTTGATAGGACCGGACCCCGTCATTGCGAGGAGCGAAGCGACGAAGCAATCCCGTGCCGAGTCGAAGGCCTCACCGGATTGCTTTGATTCGCGCGCAATGACGGTCGAAGGGCCCCCACCGCTCAATACATATGCTGGCCGCCGTTGATGCTGAGCGTGCTCCCGGTGATGAAACCCGCATCCTCGCCGCACAGGAAGAGCACCCCGCGGGCGATCTCCTCGGCCTTGCCGAGCCGCCCGACCGGGACCCGGGCGACGATCTTGGCCAGCACGTCCGCAGGCACCGCCGCCACCATCTCGGTGTCGATATAGCCCGGCGCGATCGCGTTGACGGTCACCCCCGAGCGCGCGCCTTCCTGCGCCAGCGCCTTGGTGAAGCCGTGGATTCCCGATTTGGCCGCCGCATAATTGACCTGGCCGTACTGGCCCGCCTGCCCGTTGATCGAGCCGATGTTGACGATTCGGCCGAACTTCCTCGACTGCATCCCCTCGAACACCGCCTTGGCCATGTTGAAGCAGCCGCCGAGATTGACGTCGATCACCTCGTCCCAGGCCTGGCGGGTCATCCGCTTCATCGTCCCGTCGCGAGTGATCCCGGCATTGTTGACGAGCACGTCGACCGGCCCGATCTCGCTCTCGACCTGCTGGACTCCGGCCTGGCAGGCGTCGAAATCGCCGACGTCCCATTTGTAGGCCTTGATCCCGGTCCGTGTCGTGAAGTCGCGCGCCTTCTCGTCATTGCCGGCATAATTGGCGGCAACGGTCACGCCCTGATCGCGAAGGGCGATGCTGATCGCTTCTCCGATTCCCCTGGTGCCGCCGGTGACGATCGCAACGCGTGCCATGTTTCGCTCTCCTAGGATTTTTTCCTTATGAGCCGCACTTACGCAGCGCTCCCCCAACCTTCAAGCTCGCGGCCCAAAATGCTGCGCAGCATTTCCAGGCCGGCGGGGCTGTCGTTGAGGCACGGCAGGTAGGCGAAATCCGTGCCTCCGGCGGCCAGGAAAGAGTCGCGCCCGCGAATCGCCAGCTCCTCGAGAGTCTCGAGGCAATCCGCGGAGAAGCCGGGCGCGAAGATCGCCACCTTCTTCATGCCTCGGCCAGGCATGGCTTCGAGCGTCCTGTCGGTCGCGGGCTCGAGCCATTTCGCGCGCCCGAACCGCGACTGGAAGGCGACAACGAGATCGCGCCCGGTCGCCTCGCTCAGCAGCCGTGCCGTTTTCCGGCAGTGGCAATGATAGGGGTCGCCGAGCTCGAGCGTCCGCTGCGGCATCCCATGGAAGCTCGCGACGATCGCCTGCGGCTCGAAATCGAGCGCGGCCAGCCCTTCCTCCAGCCGTGCCTTCAGCGCTTCGATATAGGCCGGGTCGTCATGATAGGGCGGAAGCGTTCGAACCGCCGGCTGCCACCGAAGCCGCCGAAGGTGGAGGAAAGCCTCGTCGTTCGCGGTCGCCGTCGTCGCGGCGCAATATTGCGGGTAGAGCGGCGCGATCAGGATCCGTTCGCACCCTCGGGCCTTGAGCGAGTCGATCTTTCCGGCGATCGCCGGCGCGCCGTAGCGCATCGCGTGGTCGACGATCACCTGCCCGCCGAACGCCCCCTGAAGCGCCCTGGCCTGACGGGCGGTGATCGCCGCCAGCGGCGAGCCTTCGTCGGTCCACACCTGGCTGTAGGCATGGGCCGATTTCTTCGGCCGGGTCCGAAGGATGATCCCGCGCAGGATCGGCTGCCAGACGAGCTGCGGGATCTCGATCACCCGGGGGTCGGAAAGGAACTCCCTCAGATACAGCCGAACCGATCCCGGCTCCGGCTTGTTCGGAGTCCCCAGATTGATCAGGAGGACTCCGACCTTGGACGCCGGAACCGGCGGATGATCGGCGGGCGGCTTCATCCGCCCACCCGAAGCGGAAGCGAGCGAAGCCGCTTTCCGGTCAGCGCGTGAAGCGCGTTGGCGATCGCCGGGGCGGCGACCGGAACTCCCAATTCGGTCGCGCCGCCCGATTCCTCCTCGCTGTCGAGCAGCTCCACCGTCACTTCGGGGGACGCCGCGAAGCCGGGGAAACCGAATTGGCCGAACCCCCGCGCGTCGGGCCGTCCGCCTTCGAAGCCGATCGCGGCGCCGGTCGCGGCGGCGATTCCGAAGACGAGCCCGCCCTCGATCTGCTGGCGGACCAGGTCCGGATTGACGACCCGTCCGCAATCGACGGCGCACACCGCCCTCAGCACCCGCACATCCTGGGCGGCCGTGACCTCGACTTCGACCAGTACCGCGATATGGCTTCCAAACGCGCTATGGCAGGCGATCCCCATCGCGCTTCCGGGAACGCCCCCGTCCCAGCCGCCGAGCGTCGCCGCCGTCGTCAGGCAGCGCGCCAGCCTGGGGTTGTCGCCGAGCATCTGCATCCGGAAGGACAGGGGCTCGACCCCCGATATCCGTGCCAGCTCGTCCATGAAGCTCTCGGTGAAGAAGGCCGTGTAGCCGTGCGCTCCCGAGCGCCAGCCGCCGACCCGGATTCCCGTTTCCGCGGGCAGATAGTCGACGCTGACGGCGGGTATGGCGTAGGGCGGCACCGCTCCCGCGGTCGGATCGCCGATCGCGGCCATTGCGACCGAGCCTCCGCGGAGCCGCTCGGCGAGCTGGCTGCCGGTGTCCGGAGCCGCGATCCGCGCCTGCCAGCCGAGCACGATCCCGCCCGTGTCGAGCCGGGCCAGGACCTGGCCCCGAGCCGGAGCTCGAAACCCGTCCTGGACGCTTTCCTCCAGCCTCGACCAGCCGAGCTGGACCGGCCGCTTCGTCCGGACCGCCACCATCGCGGCCTGCTCGATCGCCCGGGTCTCGAGCTTTCGTCCGTAGCCGCCTCCGACCAGCGTCGGGTAGAGCGCCACCTGGGACTCGGCGAGTCCGGTCACCCGGGCCGCCGCCGCCCGGGCGAGCCCCGGAGCCTGGGTCGGAGCCCATATCTCCAGGCGGTCGCCCTCGAGGCGCGCGGTCGCGGTCAACGGCTCGAGCGGGGCGTTCGCGGCCGGTCCGGCGCTGTAGTGGCCGCGAAGGACATGGCCGCCCTCGAACGCGTCCGCGAGGTCGCCCCGGCTGTAGACCCGCCGCCCCTCGTCCCGCTCCAGCGCTCCGACGAGAGCGGAGTCGATGCTCTCGCTCGACACCGGCGGATGCGGCACGTCCCACACCGCCTCCAGGGCCTCGACCCCGCGGTTCGCCGCCCACCAGTTGGTCGCGACGCAGGCCACCCACCCCGGGGAATCGATCGCTCCGAACACGCCCGGCACCGCGAGGCCCTTGCCCCTGCTCCAGCGGGCGAGACGGCTGTCCTCGGTCGGCCCGGCCCTGACCGAGGCGTAGACCATGTCCGGAAGCCGGATGTCGCCGGCGAACGGCGCCGAGCCGTCGACCTTCGAAGGCAAATCGAGCCTCGGCAGCGCTTGGCCGGTGAGCCGGTTGTCGATCCCCGCCCGGATCGGCAGATGGTCTGGAAGCGACTCGGCGGCCGCCGCTTCGGCAAGTTCGGCGAAGGCCAGCTTGCGTGCCCCGTCGGTGACGAAGCCGGCGGCCGTGTCCAGCGTCTCCCACTCGACTCCCCAGCGCGCCGCGGCGGCTTTCATCAGGAGCGCCCGGGCGCCCGCGCCCGCTTCGCGCAGGGGCTTCTCGAAGGCTCGGACGGAGGTCGATCCGCCGGTCAGGATCGCGGCCTCGCCGCCCTCGAACTGCCGCTCGCGCCAGCGGCGGAAGGCTCCCGTGGCCGAAGCGTCGTCCTCGCCCTCGGCGAGCAGCCGGTTGGCGTAGAGCGGCCCGATCGGCGCCGGCTCCACGCCCACGGTCCGCCAGTCGGCGCCGAGCTCGTCGGCGATGATCTGGGCGAGCGCCGTCCAGCTTCCCTGGCCCAGCTCCGCCTGGGGCACCGCGACGAGCACTCGGCCGTCGTTTCCGATCCTGAGGAAGGCGTTGAAGGCGTGTTCGCCCTCGCCGGAGCGCAGGTTGTGCTCGAAGGACCGCGGCCACAAGGCCCAGGCGACGACGAGCCCGGCCCCGGCGCCCCCGCCGACCAGCAGGGTCCGCCGGCTAATCCCCCTCGTCTCGCCGCCTCGCGCCATGCAGGGGCTGATAGAGAGGGGAAGGAGACGGGGCTAGCCTCTCTAAAATCCTCCCCGGCATTTGCCGGGGAGGGGGACCAGGCGAAGCCTGGTGGAGGGGTTCTTCAGCCGCCGCAGAGCCCCTCCACCGCGCTTCGCGCGGTCCCCCTCCCCGCGAAATCGCGGGGAGGATTTTAAGACCCCTCCATCTCCGCCGAATACCGCTCCCTCAGAGTCTTCTTGTCGATCTTCCCGGTGCCGAGCTTGGGCAAGGGCTCGTCATGGACCCAGATGAGCTGGGGGATCTTGTAGAGCGCGATCTTCCCGTCGAGAAATTCCCGAAGCGCCTCCGAGTCGAGCGCCCGGTCCTCCTCGCAATAGATCACCGCCGCGGGCACCTCGCCGAGCCTTTCGCAGGGGACTCCGAACACCGAAGCCTCCGACACCGCGGGGTGCGAATAGATGGCCGCCTCGACCTCCTGGCAGCTGATATTCTCGCCGCCGCGGATGATGATGTCCTTCTTGCGGTCGACGATGAACAGGTAACCCTCGTCGTCGAGATAGCCGACGTCGCCGGTCTTCAGATATCCGTCGGCCGTGAACGCCGCCGCGGTCGAGGCCGGATCGTTCCAATAGCCGCGGAAATTGGCGGCCGAGCGGATCGCGATCTCGCCCGTCTCGCCGGCCGGCAGGTGGCGGTCGCCCTCCCCCAGGATGGCGAGCTCGACCGTCGGCTTGTGCGGGCGGCCGGTAGAGGCGGGCTTGTCGGCGTAATTCTGCCAGAAATTGCCGCAGCCCACGGCATTGGTTTCGGTGAGGCCGTAGCCCAAAGCCGGCTGCGCGCCCTTGAAGCTGTCCTGAAGCCTCTTCACGTGGGCGATCGGCCGGGGCGCTCCGCCCGCGGCGATGTCGGTCAGCGAGGACAGGTCGAACTTCTCGCGGTCGGGATGCTGCATGAGTTCGAGGCTCATCGTCGGAACGCCGACGAAATAGGTCACCTTCTCGTCCTGGATGAGCCGGAGCGCCTCGCCCGCGTCCCATTTCGACATCAGCACCATTCCGCGCCCGATCACGAAGCTGTTGAGAAGCACGGGCACCTCGCCGGTGACGTGGAACAACGGGACGTTGACGAGGGTCCGCGGCGGATTGGCGGGGCCGCGTCCCTCGCTCTCCATTATACCGAGCAAAGCCAGCAGGCTGATCGAATAGGTGTAGATCCCGGTGGTGACGGCGCGGTGGCTGGAGACGGCGCCCTTGGCCACTCCGGTCGAGCCGGAGGTGAAGAGGATGGTGGCGTCGTCCTCGGGACCGACCTCGGGCAGATCCGCCTCGCCGCGGCCGAGCAGCGGCGCAAGCGCCTCGGCGATCGGCTTCTCCACCGCGAGGGTCGCGCTTGCGACGGCGAGGCCGGTCGCCTCGAGCCGCTTCGCCCTCGGAGCGTCGCACAGCACCAGGCAGGGCTCGGTCAGGACGAGGCCCTGGCGAAGCTCGTCGGGCTGCCACCAGCCGTTGACGAGGGTCGCGACCGCGCCGGCCTTGAGAACGGCCATGTAGGCGACGATCCAGGTCGGGCAGTTGCGCATCGCGATCGCGACCCGGTCGCCCTTGGCTACCCCCCAGCCGCCGGCCAGCGCTCGGGCGAGCGCCGTCGCCTGGGCGTTCAATTCGGCGAAGGTCAGCCGCTCGCCGTCGGCGATGACCGCGGTCGTCGCTCCGTGAAGCATGCAGAAGGCGTCGAACATGCCCGGCAGGGTGGGCGGCAGGTTGGCGACGATCTTGCGGCCGTCGTCATCCTCGGCGATCTGGATTCGACCGCCGGGGCCGGTCACCTGCGCAAGCACCGCGTCGAACTTGCGGTCCAGCTCGCTCGGCATCCGACTCTCCCTTTCCGTTTCTGATTCCCCCTCCTATTAGGGCCTGGAGCCGGAGGGGGAAGCCTTTGATCGAACCTTTACTGACAAGCCTGTCGATGGCGGCCGGCGATTTCGTCCGGTTCGAGGACCTCGGGCTCAGCAAGACCCTGTTCGACTGGCCCTTCCCGCTGCGTTGGTATTCGCTCGGCTATCTCGCCGGAATCCTCGTCGGCTGGTGGTATCTGATGAAGCTGATCGAGCGTCCCGGGGCGCCGATGGCGCGGCGCCACGCCGACGACATGGTCTTCTACGCGACGCTCGGGATCATCCTCGGCGGACGGCTCGGCTACGTGCTCTTCTATCGGCCTGAATTCTATCTCCACGATCCGGCCCAGATTCTTCGGCTGTGGGACGGCGGCATGTCGTTCCACGGCGGAGTGATCGGAACCACGCTCGGCATCCTGTGGATGGCGAGGAAGCACAAGCTCGACTGGCTGAGGGTCCACGATTACGTCGCCTGCTGCTCGCCATTCGGGATTTTCTTCGTCCGCCTCGCCAATTTCGTGAACGGGGAGCTTTGGGGCCGGCAGACCGACGTGCCCTGGGCGATCGTCTTTCCGGACGGCGGCGAGGTGCCGCGCCACCCGAGCCAGCTCTACGAAGCGGGGCTCGAGGGAATCTTCCTGTTCATCGTCCTCTGGTTCCTGTTCTGGAAGACCGACGCCCGCTACCAGCCGGGCAAGCTGGTCGGCGCCTTCCTCCTCGTCTACGGCCTCAGCCGGTTCCTCGTCGAGCTTGTCCGGCAGCCCGATCAGGGCCTCGAGAACCTGCCCTGGGGCCTCACCATGGGCCAGACCCTCACTGTTCCGATGGTGCTCGGCGGCGCCTGGCTGATCGCCACGGCGAAGGGGCGAAGGCAGAGGGTCGAGCCGTTCGCGGGGACGGAGAGCGTGGCTTAGGGTGGGGGATTGGGCCGGTCCTTCGATACGCTTTCGCCAGGCTCAGCCGCTACTCAGGATGAGCGGTATGGATATCCGGCAACCGCTCATCCTGAGTAGGCATTGAGCGAAGTCGAAATGCCGTATCGAAGGACCCTCGCCGACCGTCTTCGCCGCCTGATCGCCGCGCAGGGCCCGATTCCGGTCTCCGACTACATGGCTCTGGCCAACGCCCATTATTACGCGACCCGCGATCCGCTCGGCCTCGCGGGCGACTTCACCACCGCTCCGGAAATCAGCCAGATGTTCGGAGAGCTGATCGGCCTCGCCCTGGCCGACGTCTGGGACCGGGCGGGCCGCCCCGAAGGGGTCCGCTACGTCGAGCTCGGGCCCGGCCGCGGCACGCTCGCGGCCGACGCGCTTCGAGCGATGCGCTCCGCGGGGCTCCGGCCCGAGGTCCATTTCATCGAGACCAGCCCGGTCCTTCGGGCGGCCCAGGCGGAACGCGTTCCGGACGCCTCGTGGCACGACGACCTCTCGACCCTCCCCGACGACGGTCCGGTCCTCGCCGTCGCCAACGAATTCTTCGACGCCCTGCCGGTCCGCCAGGTCGTCGCGACCGGCACCGGCTGGAGGGAGCGCCGGGTTGCCGTGGACGGCGACCGCTTCGTTCCGGTCGCCGGTCCGCCGGTCCCCGCCGCCGCGGTGCCGGAGCCGCTCAGAGCCGCGCCTTCAGGGACCCAGATCGAGACTTCGCCGGCGTCGCTGGCTTATGCGCGGTTGCTGGCCCAGCGCATAAATATGCACGGCGGGACGGCGCTGATCGTCGATTACGGCCATGATCGCCTCAGCGTGGGCGAGACCCTGCAGGCGGTGCGGATGCATGATTATGCGGATCCGTGGATAGAGCCCGGCGAATCGGATCTCACGGCCCACGTCGATTTCGAATCGCTGGCGAGGGCGGCTTCGGGGTCCGGAGCGCGGGTCAGCGGGCCGGTGGGGCAGGGCGAGTGGCTCGAAAGGCTCGGAATCGCCGCCCGGGCGGACGCGCTGGCCCGGAAGGCCCCGAATCGCCTCGAAGAGCTGAAGATCGCTAAAGATCGCCTCGTTTCGCCACACCTTATGGGCCGGTTGTTCCGGGTCCTCGGGCTTTCCTCGCCGGGCTGGCCCGCCCCGGAAGGATTCTCATGATCAGCTATCGCGACCTTTGTCCGGACGATGCCGCCGCGCTCGCCGACCTCCATCGCCGAAGCTTCGTGGAGACCTTCGCCCACCTCTACCGGCCGGAGGATCTGGAGGCGTTCCTCGGGCAGCTGACGGAGGAGGGCTTTCGAGCGGAGCTGCTCGACGGCGAGCACCGGATCCGCTTCGCCGAAGCGGACGGCGAACCGGTCGCCTTCGTCAAGCTCGGCCCGATCACCCTTCCTGTCGAGCCGGCCCGCCCGGCGCTCGAGTTCCGGCAGCTCTACGTGCTCAAGCAGTGGCAGGGCGCGGGCGTTGCCCAGGCGCTCTCCGAATGGGCGATCGACCAGGCCCGCCGGCGCGGCGCCGAAGAGCTTTATCTGTCGGTGTTCACCGAGAATCACCGAGCCAAGGCCTTCTACCGACGCTACGGCTTCACCTATGTCGGCCCCTACAAGTTCATGGTCGGCGAGCAGGCGGACGAAGACGAGATATGGAAGCTGATCCTGTAGAAACGCTTCGAAGCCGGGCGCTGGAGGGAGTCCCGCACGGCTTCCTGGGCCGGCGCGGCGGAGTGTCCGGAGGCGTTTGCGCGGGGCTCAATGTCGGCCTCGGCTCGAGCGACGACCGCGGATCCATCCTGGAAAACCGCCGGCGCGCGGTCGCCGCCGTCGCTCCGCAAGCGGCGCTGGTCACGCTTCACCAGGTCCATTCGCCGGACTCGGTCTACGTCGACTCCCCCTTCGCCGACGAGGCCCGTCCCAAGGCCGATTCGATGGTCACCGACCGGCCCGGCCTGGTGCTCGGGATCCTCACCGCCGACTGCGCGCCGGTGCTGCTCGCCGACCGCGAGGCGGGGGTCGTGGCCGCCGCCCATGCCGGGTGGAAAGGCGCGCTCGGCGGGGTGGTCGAGTCGACCGTCGCCGAGATGGAGCGCCGGGGCGCGGACCGCCGCCGGATCGCGGCGGCCGTCGGGCCCTGCATCGCCCGCAAATCCTACGAGGTGGACGAAGGCTTCCTCCGCCGGTTCGCTCAGGCCGATCCGGAGAACGAGCGCTTCTTCGGTCTCGGCCGCGAGGGCCATCACCAGTTCGACCTCGAAGGCTTCGTCCTCTCCCGGCTCGCCGCCGCCGGGCTGAACCGGATCGAGGCGCTGGGCGAGGACACTTACTCGCAGCCCGACCGATTCTTCAGCTACCGCCGGGCGACCCACCGCGGCGAGGCGGACTATGGGCGCCAGGCCAGCCTGATCGCCTTGGAGTCGCGGGCGTGAGCGGCTGGCGGCTGTTCGGGGCGCGGGGCTGGGGGTCGACTCTGGCGGAAGGCGCCCTCGCCTGGGCCGGCGAGGGTTTCGAGTTCGTCGACGTCGAGGGTTTCGACTCGCCCGGCCCGGCGAGAGAGCGGCTGATCGCGGTCAACCCGCTGGCGCGGGTCCCGACGCTGGTCGCTCCGGAGGGCCGGGTGCTGACGGAGAGCGCCGCGATCGTCCTACTGCTCGCCGAGCTCAGGCCCGAGGCCGGCCTGGCGCCGCCGCCGGGGGACCCGGCGCGCGCGGCCTTCCTCAACCGCCTCGCCTGGTTCGTCTCCGCGCTCTATCCCACCTTCACCTATCGCGATTACCCGGAGCGTTGGGCTCCGGACGCCGCCGACCAGCTCGTTGAACGGGTCGACCGCTTCCGCCAGTCGCTCTGGCTGCAGTTCGAGGCGGAGGTCGGCGAGGGCGAGTGGGTGCTGGGCGCGGTCCCCTGCGCGCTCGACCTCTACGTCGCCGTCATCTCCCACTGGCGGCCTCGGCGGGGCTGGATGGCCGAGCATTGTCCGAGGCTCATGGCCATCGCGATGCGGGCCGAGCGGCTTCCGGCGCTGGCGCCGGTGATGGAGCGCAACTTTCCGGGCTAGGGCCGTCATTGCGAGGAGCGAAGCGACGAAGCAATCCAGTGGCCCTCAAAGGCCGCACTGGATTGCTTCGCTTCGCTCGCAATGACGGAGTGTATTCGAGCCAGGGTTATCATGCTGGCGGACCGGCAGTCCTCCGTCATCCCGGGAGGGAGCCCATCAAGGAATACTTTGAAGGGACCCCGAACGCGGGATCTCCGGGGAGACCTCGCGCCACGGGCGAATGGTCGTCATTCCGGCGAAGGCCGGAATCCATGAACACCGGCCCCGCAAGCCCTCAACCGACCGTGTTCATGGATCCCGGATCAAGTCCGGGATGACGGTCTTGGCTGGGCCGCATCTCCATGCCATCAACCGGCAAACGCAAAAGGGGGAATCGATTTGGCCGCACGCTGGGGCCTCTGGGGCGGGCTCGCCGCCTTCATCGTCATGCTCTTGATTCCGGCGCCCGCCGGGATGTCGCCCGCCGCCTGGCGCACCACGGCGATCATCGTCCTCATGGCGGCCTGGTGGATGACCGAGGCGCTTCCGCTCACCGCCACCGCGCTCGTCCCGTTCCTCGCCTTCCCGCTGCTCGGGATCATGACGGCGAGCGAATCGGCCGCTTCCTATTATTCGCCGATCCTGTTCCTGGTCCTCGGAGGCGCCATGGTCGCACTGGCGATCGAGCGCACCGGCCTCCACCGGCGGCTCGCCCTCGCGATCGTAAGCAGCGGCGGCGGCGGGCCGGCGCAGATGCTGTTCGCTTTCATGACCGCCACCGCCTTGCTCAGCATGATCGTGTCGAACACCGCGACCACCCTCATCATGATCCCGATCGGGCTCGCCATCCTTCGCGCCGCCGGGATCGCGCCCGGCCATAGCGACGGCTTCGCCGGGGCGCTCGTCATGGGGATCGCCTTCGCGGCGACGATCGGCGGCTTCGGGACCCTGGTCGGGTCCCCGACCAACGCCATCGCGGCCGGGATCATCGAGAAGGCGACCGGCTACCGGATCGATTTCCTGACCTGGGCCCTTTACGGGATCCCGCTCGTCCTCGTCTGCGTGCCTTTGTGCTGGGCGATATTGATGAAGGTGCAGAAGGTCTCGGCGAGCGACTTCGATCCCGAAGCCGCCCGCGCCGGGATCGGCGAGACCGGGCTCTGGTCGACCGCCGAGAAGCGCCTGGTCCCGCTCGTCGCCTTGACCGTCGCGGCGTGGATCGCGGTCCCCTTCGTCACGCCCTATCTGCCCAAGGATTCGCTGACCGACGGAACCATCGCGGTGATCGCGGCACTGCTCCTCTTCGTCGTCCCCGACGGCACCGGCCGGGCGATCCTCAACTGGGAGGAGGCGAACCGGGCGCCGTGGGGCGTGATCATGATGTTCGGCGGCGGCCTGGCGCTCGCCGCCGGGATCGGCGAATCGGGGCTCGCGCAATGGATGGGAGTCGCGCTCCAGCCGCTGCGCTCGGTCCACCCGCTGATCGTCGCCGCGATTCTCGTCGCGATCGTCATCGTCGTCACCGAATTCGCCTCGAACGTCGCCACCGCGAGCGGAGCGATCCCGGTCGTCGCCGGGATCATCGCCGCCACCGGAATCGACCCCATCCTCCTCGCCCTTCCCGCCGCCTTCGCCTCGAGCTGGGGCTTCATGCTTCCCTCGGGGACCGGCCCCAACGCCATCGCCTGGGCGACGGGGCACATCGCCCTGCCGAGGATGCTCAAGGCCGGGTTGCTGATGGACCTCGCGGGGGTGCCGATCATGGTCGGGATCGTCTGGGGGATCGGCGCGGTGCTCGGGTAGCGCTTCCCATCCCTTAAATCCTCCCCCGGATTTCCGGGGGAGGGGGACCGCCCGAAGGGTGGTGGAGGGGTTCTTCGGACTCGAAAAAGAGCCCCTCCACCAGGCTTCGCCTGGTCCCCCTCCCCTGCAAAAGCAGGGGAGGATTTAAGGGTCAGGCGCTGGCCGTCACCCTCCAGCAGGCGGCGGTGAAGCGGGCTTCGCCGTCCCGAAGGTAGGGCTCGAAAGCGGAGTCGAGTCGACGCTCGACCTCGGATCGAGTGGCTTCGTCCAGAGTGGGGAGAAGGTCCGCGACCGGTCCCATCCGCCGGGCGTAGAGGCGAAGGTCCTCCTCGGCCAGGCTGCACTCGACATCGACGGGCCTGATCTCGACTCCCACCCAGCCGCTTGTCCCGAGGATCGAGCTCACCCGGCCGCAGTCCGCGAATCCGAACTGGCCGGGGCCGCCCTCGATGCGCTCGGGCAGTTGAATGAGGTCTCCCGCCGAGCGCTCCGCGGCGGTCATGAAGGCGTTCTCGGCCGGGCTTCGCCAGGCGACGAAGGCGAGGCGCCCTCCCGGCCGGAGGGCGGAGCGCAGATTGCGGAAGGCTTCGACCGGATCGGCGAAGAACATCACTCCGAAGCGGGAGACCAGGGCGTCGAACGAGTGCGGCTCGAACCGGTGGGACTGGGCGTCGGCCTGGACGAATTCGGCCCCCGCGGCGCCGAGATCGGCGGCCCGAGCCCGGGCGGCTTCGAGCAGCGGCGCCGAGATGTCCACTCCGAGCGCCTGGGCCCCTCGCCCGGCCGCGGCGAGGGCGAGGGCTCCGGCGCCGCAGCCGACGTCGAGGATCCGGCGCCCTTCGAGCGGCTCGATCTCGTCCAGCACGATCGGAACGAACGGTTCGAGCACCCGGTCGAGCATGTCGCCGAGCTCGGCCCAGGTGCGGCCGGTCCGGTCGTTCCATCGGGCGGACTGGTCGGCATTCGCGGTGTCGGTCATGGTCGCGGTCTCCCCGATTGCGTTGCGACCCACGCTACCAGTTCGAGCGGTCTAAAGGTCAAGCATGCATTCGCGCCCTAAAATCCTCCCCTGCATTTGCAGGGGAGGGGGACCATGCGAAGCATGGTGGAGGGGCTCTTCTGATTGCTAAGAACCCCTCCACCGCGCTTCGCGCGGTCCCCCTCCCCGAGAAATCTCGGGGAGGAATTATGCGGCCGTGCCCGAGACCGGATGTTGATACGCTCTAGCCCCGCGCCCGCCTGTTGGGTTAGGGAGCCCGCGGGCAACCGACCTCACCCCCCGGGGCCGCGCTTCAGGGCGCGGCCGGTGAGCCTGGCCGAAGGCAGGCTCGGTCTCCACGACAGGAGGCATATTTTCATGCAGGACGAAAACGACATCACCGGAACCACTCCGCGGCGCCGCCCCAAGGCGAGCGCTCTCGAGATCGGCGGGCGGCGGCTCAAGCCTTCGACGCTGATGATGGGCTTCGGCTACGATCCCACTCTTTCGGAAGGCTCGCTGAAGCCGCCCATCTTCCTCACCTCGACCTTCGTCTTCGAGACGGCGGCGGCCGGCAAGCGCTTCTTCGAGGGCGTGACCGGCAAGCGCCCGGGCGGAGCCGAAGGGCTGGTCTATTCCCGGTTCAACGGCCCGAACCAGGAGATACTCGAGGACCGGCTCAGCCTTTGGGAGGACGCCGAGGACGCGCTGACCTTCTCCTCGGGAATGTCGGCGATCTCCACCCTATTGCTCGCCTTCGTCCAGCCGGGCGACGTCGTCGTCCATTCGGGGCCGCTCTACGCGGCGACCGAGACCCTGATCGCCCGGATCCTCGGCCGGTTCGGAGTGAAGTGGCTCGATTTCCCGGCCGGAGCGACGCGCGGCGAGATCGAATCCGTGCTCGAGCGCGCCAAGGCGATGGGCCGGGTCTCGCTCATCTATCTCGAAAGCCCGGCCAACCCGACCAACGCCCTGGTCGACGTCGAGGCGGTCGCCGCCGCGCGCTCTTCCGTGCTCGGCGACGAGCGGCCGCCGATCGCGATCGACAACACCTTCCTCGGGCCGCTCTGGGCGCAGCCGCTGCGCCAGGGCGCCGATCTTTCGGTCTATTCGCTGACCAAATATGCCGGCGGCCATTCCGACCTCGTCGCCGGCGGGATCACCGGCTCGAAGGAGCTGATCAACACGATCCGGATGCTTCGCAACACGATCGGCACGATCACCGATCCCAACACGGCCTGGATGCTGCTTCGGTCCCTTGAGACTCTCGAGCTGAGGATGACCCGCGCCGGGGAGAATGCGGCCAAGGTCTGCGAATTCCTCCGCGGCCATCCCAAGGTGGAAAGCGTCGGCTATCTCGGCTTCCTGGAAGGCGGGGCGGACGAGCGGCAGGCGGACATCTACCGCCGCCACTGCACCGGCGCCGGCTCGACCTTCTCGCTCTACCTGAAGGGCGGCGAGCGCGAATCCTTCGCCTTCCTCGATTCCCTCAAGATCGCCCACCTCGCCGTCAGCCTCGGCGGAACCGAAACCTTGGCGAGCGCGCCCGCCGCGATGACCCATCTGTCGGTGCCCGACGAGCGCAAGCAGGCGCTTGGGATCACCGACAACCTGGTCCGGATCTCGATCGGGGTCGAGGACCCGGACGACCTGATCGCCGACTTCGACCAGGCGCTGGGGGCGGTTTAGGGGGGACACCGTCGTCCCGGCGAAAGCCGGGACCTCAGGTCGAGAAGTCACGGCGGGTCTCCCCGAGGCCCCGGCTTTCGCCGGGGTGACGGGTGGTCGTCGTCCCGGCGAAAGCCGGGACCTCAGGTCGAAAATCCACTGGAAATGCAAACTTTCTTTCGGCAATGTTCGCCGGGTGAAAGGCGGCTGGGTCTACATCATGACGAACAAGCCCGGCGGCGTGATCTACGTCGGGGTGGCCGCCGACCTAGTCCAGCGGGTCGCCCAGCACCGTGCGCGGGCGGGCTCCAAATTCTGCCGGAAATATAATCTGAGACGTTTGGTCCTCGCGGAGCCCTACCCCACCATCGAGGAAGCGATCGCCCGCGAGAAGGCGATGAAGGAATGGCATCGCGACTGGAAAGTGCAGCTGATCGAGGCGAGCAACCCGGCGTGGGGCGACCTTTGGACGGTGATCAACTCCTGATCCATCAAAGTCTCGGCGGGTCTCCCCGAGGCCCCGGCTTTCGCCGGGGTGACGGGGGAGGAAGGGCGTCATCCCGGCGGAAGCCGGGACCCCAGGTCGAGAGGTCACGGCGGGTCTCCCCGAGGCCCCGGCTTTCGCCGGGGTGACGGTCAGCTTTTCCCCCAGTCCACCACTTCCCAACCCTCCGACTTGGCCAGGCGCACAAGCCTCGAATGGGCGTTGGCGGCGACGGCTTCGTCGGCCCAGCGGTGGACGTGGTGGTCGGAGACGTGGTCGGAATAGAAGCGGATGTGGACGGCGTCGCGGTCCAGGCCTTCGCGCTGGAGCCAGGCCAGGATCATGTCCTTCTTGGCCGGGCCGTAGCAGTTGGAGCCGTCGATCCGGGCGACGATCCGGCCCTTGGCGTCGATCCCGGTCTCGGTCGCGATGACGTCGTCGAAGCCGAGGCGGCGGGCGATGGCGGCGGCGTAGAGGCGGTAGGAGGCGGTGGCCATGACCAGGCGGCGGCCGGCCGCACGGTCATCGGCGATGGAGCGCCGGGCGCCGGGCATGATGTTGCCGGCGAGCTGCTTTTCGGCGAAGCTCTCGATCACCGGCTCGAGGCGCTCGGGCGCGACGGAGCGGCCGATGAGCAGGGTGTAGTTGATCTCCTTGAGCCGGCCGCGGTCGACCAGCTTGAGGAGATAGGCGAGCATCGTCAGCAGCACGACCGGCATCAGGACGAGCCGCCAGGGCGCCAGCTTCAGAGCCGAATGGACCAGGAAGGGCGTGTAGGTCGCCCGCCGGGTGACCGTCCGGTCCATGTCGTAGATTGCGAGCCGCGCCTTCATCGCCACAGGCCCAAGCATTCCGATATGGCCTTTGTCCATAGTTGCCCGCATCCAGGAATTGAAGCATGACGCGGCAATGAGCTCGGTCGCGCGTTTCACTGACAGCATCGAAGAGGGCCGGCGGGTGCTCCGATTCCAGGGCGACCTGACGCTGTCGAGGCTCGGAGTGCTTCCAAACCGGCTCGACCGACTCAAGGGCAACGACTTCCTCATCGATCTTTCCGGCGTCGGCCGGATCGACACGATCGGCGCCTGGCTCGTCCATCGCACCGCCCGCGAGCGCGGCGGCCGGATCGTCAACGCCGACCCTTCCGTCACAAGCCTGATACGGCAGATCGAAAAGGCCGACCAGCCGGTCAAGGTCCGTCCCGATCCGCCGCCCCCGTTCCAGCGCGTGCTCGACCAGCTCGGAACCGCCACGGTCGAGGCCGGGCGGACCTTCGTCGGGCTGCTCGGATTCTTCGGGGCGATGCTGGTGTCGATCGCCTATATCTTCCGCCACCCGCGCCGGTTCCGGATCAACGCGGTCGTCCAGCGCTTCGAGGTGGTCGGGGTCCACGCTTTCGGGATCATCGGGCTGATGAGCTTCCTGGTCGGGATCGTCATCGCCCAGCAGGGCGCGGTCCAGCTCAGGCAATTCGGGGCCGAGGTGTTCACCGTGAACCTGATCGGCCGCAGCTCGATCAAGGAATTGGGGGTGCTGATGACGGCGATCATGGTCGCCGGCCGCTCGGGCTCCTCCTTCGCGGCCCAATTGGGCTCGATGAAGCTCGCCGAGGAGGTGGACGCGATGCGGACCATCGGAGTGTCTCCGATGGAGGCGCTGGTCCTTCCGCGGGTCTTCGCGACGGTGCTGATGATGCCGCTGCTCGGCTTCTACGCCGCGATCGTCGCGATCGTCGGAGGCGCCGTCTTCTGCTGGATCTCGCTCGAGATCCCGCCGGTCACCTTCGTCCAGCGCCTTCGCGAGGTCGTCCCAGCGACCGATTTGTGGCAGCTTCTGATCAAGGCTCCGGTCTTCGGGCTGATCATCTCGCTGGCCGGCTGCTTCCAGGGCATGCAGGTCAAGTCCGACGCGGAGGAGGTGGGGCTGAGGACCACGACCGCAGTCGTCCAGGCGATCTTCCTCGTCATCGTCCTCGACGCCTTCTTCGCGGTGTTCTTCACCGAGATCGGCTGGCTGTGAACGGCGACCCGAAGGACATCGTCATCGAGGTCAAGGGCCTCAGGAACAGCTTCGGCGAGGCGGTCATTCACGACGGGCTCGACCTCGACGTGAGGCGCGGCGAGATCATCGGAGTGGTCGGCGGCTCCGGCACGGGCAAGTCGGTGATGATGCGCTCGATCATCGGCCTGCAGAGGCCCGACGCCGGCGAGGTGCGGGTTTTCGGAGAGGAGATGCTCGACCGCGACGACGTCCAGCTTCAGGGGATCCGGAAGCGCTGGGGGATATTGTTCCAGGGCGCCGCCTTGTTCTCCACCCTGACCGTCGCCGAGAACGTCCAGGTGCCGCTCCGCGAATTCTATCCGCGATTGTCCGAGAGGCTGCTCGACGAGATCGCCGCCTACAAGATCGTCATGGTCGGACTGTCACCGGACGCCGGCCCCAAATTCCCGGCCGAGCTGTCGGGCGGAATGAGGAAACGCGCCGGGATCGCCCGGGCCCTGGCGCTCGACCCCGAGCTGCTCTTCCTCGACGAGCCGACGGCCGGCCTCGATCCGATCGGTGCGGCCGCGTTCGACCAGCTGATCGTCGATCTTCGCGAGCGGCTCGGGCTCACCGTCTTTTTGATAACCCACGATCTCGATACGCTGTACACCATCTGCGACCGCGTCGCGGTCCTGGCCGACAGGAAAGTGATCGCGGTCGGCACGATTCCGGAATTGTTGGCTTTGGACCACGAATGGATACAGGAATATTTCAGGGGTCCGCGCGGCCGTGCGGCCGAAGAGGCCATGGAAGCCGACGCCGAGGCCCGGACGGCCGAAACGAACGCCGAAACGAACGCCGAAACGAACGGGGGCGCTGAGAGATAATGGAAACCCGCTCGAACCATATCCTGGTAGGCGCAGTCGTCCTTGGGATGATCACGGCCCTGGTGCTGTTCGTGGTCTGGCTCAGCCAGGCCAGCGGCGACCAGGACAAGAAATACGACATCCTGTTCAGCCAGGCGGTGGAGGGGCTCGCCAACGGCAGCGCCGTCACCTTCTCGGGAGTTCCCGTCGGGCAGGTCGAATCGATCAACCTGATGCCGAAGACCCCGCAATTCGTCCGGATCCGGATCTCGGTCAAGGAGGAGACCCCGGTCATCGTCGGGACGACGGCGACGATGAAGGCGACCTTCACCGGAATCGCATCCATCCAGCTCGACCCGCCCGAGCGCGACCCGCGCCGCCGCCGGGTCGACCGCGAGATCACCTGCCCCGAGGTGAACCCGGAGTCGCAATGTCCGTTCGGAGTGCCGCTCATCCCGACCAAGCCGGGTGCGCTCGGCCAGCTGCTGAGCAGCGCCCCGGAGCTGCTCGAGCGGGTCTCGACCCTTACCGCGCGGCTCACCGAGCTTCTCGGCGACCGCAACCAGAACTCGATCGCCGCGATCCTCGAGAACGTCCAGACGATCAGCCGCAACCTCGCCGAGCGTTCGGACGAGATCGCAGCGACCCTCGCCGAGGCCCGGGTCGCCATCCGCCAGACCGGGGTGGCGGCTCAGGAGATGGGGCAGCTCGCCGACACGGCCGACCGCACCCTGGCGCGCGACGTCCGGCCGATGATCGGCGACCTCAGGCAGACCATCCGGGCGGCCGAGAGCAGCATGGGCGCTCTCGAGGCGACGCTCGGCGACGCTCGCCCGGGTCTCCAGGCCTTCTCCAAGCAGACCATTCCCGAGGTCGGCCAGCTCGTCCGCGACCTGAGGGAAATGTCCGATTCGCTGAACGCGGTCGCCCAGCGCCTCAACACCCAGGGCGCGGGCGGGATCATCGGCGGCTCGAAGCTGCCCGACTACAAGCCGAGGAAAAAATGAGACACAAGCGCCCCTTCCTCGCCCCGGCCGCCGCTCTGGCCGCGGCCCTCGCGGTCTCCGGCTGCCTCAGCTTCGGTCCCAAGGTGCCGACGGTGCTGATGCGGCTGACCTCGGACGCCCAGATCGCCGCTTCGGGCCGAACCGCGCCCGCAGCGGAGGCGATCACCGTCGTCCCGCCGACCGCTCCCGCCGAGCTCAACACGCCTCGGGTCCCGGTCCGGACCGGGACCACCCAGGTCGCCTACGTCAGAGACGCGCAGTGGGTGGAGGTCCCGACCATCCTCTTCGCCCGCCTCGTGTCGGAGACGATCGCCGCGAAGACCGGCCGGGTGGTGCTCGACCCGAAGCAATTCACCTTCGATCCCGGCCAGCGCCTGACCGGAACGCTCCAGACCTTCGGCCTCGACGCCGACCGGATGGAGGCGGTGCTGGTCTACGACGCCGCGGTCTCGCGCGGGAAGGATTCGGTCGAGACCCGGCGCTTCGAGGCCCGAGTGCCGGTCGCGGCCCTGGACGCGGCAAGCGCTCCGGCGGCGCTCAACCAGGCGGCCAACCAGGTCGCGGCCGAAGTGGCGGCCTGGGTAGGCTGAGGCGGACAGGAGTAACCGTCACCCCGGCGAATGCCGGGGCCTCAGGACAAGAAGTCTCGGCGGGTCTCCCCGAGGTCCCGGCTTCCGCCGGGATGACGGGTGGCGGGTCTCCCCGAGGCCTCGGCTTTCGCCGGGATGACGGGTGGGCGGGTCTCCCGAGGTTCCGGCTTTCGCCGGGATGACGGGCTTTAATTAGATCGCCTTCCGCTTCAGCCTGGCCCGGAGATCGTCCATCCCGATCTCCTCGACCACCGCGGCCTTGTCGTCGGCTCGAAGGATGGTGGAGACGTGGCCGAGGATCTGGCCGACCAGGTCCAGGCTCTGAAGCGACTTGCCGTGGCGCTGGATGAGGAGGAGGTCGGCGATCAGTTCGTCGCCCAGGCCCTCCAGCAGGCGCTGGACGTAGCCGAGCTCGTCCGCCAGCCTCTTGTCCAGATCGGGCGAGACGGCCGCGGGGGGCGAGGCCGGCTCGGCTGAGCGGAGCGCCCGCAGCGACGGCGGATCGGCGCGGGCCTCGGCCTGGATTGCGTCGACCCGCCTCTGGTCGCGAAGTCCAGTGCAGTCGATCGCCCTCGGCTTGCCTCCGGTCCATTCGTTGACGGGCGTGGGCCCGGCGAACCTGACTCCGCGGCGTCCGCCGGCGGCCCAGGCAACGGTCGCCGCGACCTGGAGATCGCCGCGCATCAGGGTAAACTGCATGCCCGCTTCGGGCAGGCCGGCGCCTTCGACCATCGCGCCGGTCTCGGAAAGATTGCGGATTCGAACCGGGAGGCTCCGGCCGCCGACCTCGGCGGTGGCCGCGAGCAGCAGGTTGGTCCGCGGAGCCACCCGGTCCTCCACGCTGCCTTCCGGCTCTATCTCGCCCATCTCGCCCAAGTCGGTGCCGCCTCCGGTGCCCGCAGCCCCATTGCGGTCCGGTCCAGGCTTAAGCGGAAATGGTTAATTCGGGCTTAGGGGCTGGGGGCAGACAAGCGCGTCATCCGGCGGAAGCCGGGACCTCGGTCCTGGCCTGTATCGACATTCAGTGGCGTCGCTTCAAACCCCCTCTCCCCGACGGGGAGAGGGCCCGGGGTGAGGGGGCTCGGCCGCCGAGAACAGACGCTTCCGCCGAGCCCCCTCTCCCTACCCTCTCCCCGCCGGGGAGAGGGATGAATGTTCGCAGAAGCCCTCTGAATGTCGATACAGCCTAGAAGTCTCGGCGGGTCTCCCCGAGGTCCCGGCTTTCGCCGGGAGGACGGGTCGGGTCAGCCCAGGGATTTGCTGGCCTGCTCGAAGACGTCCTTGCTCAGGCCCGGAGTCGCAACGATCCGCTCGAGCTCGGCCTTCATCCGGTCCTGGCGGGCGGCGTCGAAGCGGCGCCAGCGGCCGAGCGGGGGCACGAGCCGGGCCGCGGTTTGCGGGTTCAATCGGTCGACCGCCAGGATCATTTCCGCGAGGAACCGATAGCCGCGTCCCGAGCGATCGTGGAAGGCGCGCTGGTTGGAGGCGAAGGCGCCGACCAGGGAGCGCATCCGGTTGGGGTTCGACAAAGTGAAGTCCGGATGGCCGGCCAGGGCCTCGACCGCAGCGAGCGTGTCGTCGCGGGTGGAGAGCGCCTGGACGGTGAACCATTTGTCGAGCACCAGCGGGTCGGCGCGATAGCGGTCGTAGAAAGCGGCGAGCGCTCCGTGCCGCTCGGGCGAATCCGAGCCGGCCAGCGCTCCCAGCGCGCCCTGGCGGTCGGTCATGTTGTCGGCTTCGTCATATTGCCGACGAGCCAGAGCCGGGGCGTCGTCGGCGCCCGCCGCCATCAGGAAGTTGAGCGCCACCGTCTTCAGCCGCCGGGCGCCCTTGGCCGCCGGCGAATATTCGTAGCGGTTGGCGGAGGTGGAGGCGTAGGCGGCGCGCCATTGCGGCTCCAGAGCGCGGCCGAGCTCGGAGCGCAGGGCATCGCGAACGGCTCGGATCGAGTCCGGGTCGACGATCGCCATCTGGTCGCCGATGAAGGATTCGCTCGGGGCAAGGACGGCGTCGGCGACGAAGGCCGGGTCGAGACTTCCGTCCTCGAGGATCCGGCGGACGGCGTCGACCACCGGCCGGTGGTCCGCCCGGCCCGTGGCGATCGCGGCCAGCAAGGTGTCGAGCATCAGCTGCTGCATCGCCTCGTAGCGGGCGAACGGATCGTCGTCATGGGCCGACAGGAAGGCGAGGTCGGCCGCCGGCCGCTCGGTCTCGACGATCACCGGCGCGGAAAATCCGCGGTTGATCGACAGCACCACATCGTCCGCGCCGGCGGCGAAGACGGCCTCGTCCAGGGCCTTGTCGAGAACCACCAGCCGCTCGGCCACCTTCTCCCCGCTCGTCCGGTCGAACAGGGCGACCCGAAGCGGGATGGGCATCGGCTTCTTGACCGGCTGGCCGGGGGTCGGCGGCACCTCCTGCTCGAGGCTGAGGCGGGCCGTCGCGCCGTCGCGGCTGAGCCCGGCCCGGACCCGCGGGGTTCCCGCCTGCTCGTACCACAATCGGAAGTGCGACAGGTCCTCGCCGCTCGCTTCCTCCATCGCCCGGACGAAATCCTCGCAGGTCACCGCCTGCCCGTCATTGCGCTCGAAATAGAGGTCGGTCCCCGCCCGGAACCGCTCCGGCCCGAGCAGGGTGTGGAGCATCCGGATCAGCTCGGCGCCCTTGTTGTAGACCGTCGCCGTGTAGAAATTGGCGATCTCCATATAGGAATCGGGCCGGACCGGATGGGCCAGCGGTCCGCCGTCCTCGGGGAACTGGGCGGCCCGCAGGATCCTGACGTCCTCGATCCGCTTGGCCGCGGCCGAGCCCATGTCCGCCGAGAACATCTGGTCCCTGAAAACGGTGAAGCCCTCCTTCAGCGAGAGCTGGAACCAGTCGCGGCAGGTGACCCGGTTGCCGGACCAGTTGTGGAAATATTCGTGGGCGACGACTCCCGCGACCGCGTCGAAATCGCCGTCCGTCGCGGTTTCGGGATCGGCCAGGATGTAGCGCGAATTGAAGATGTTGAGGCCCTTGTTCTCCATCGCCCCGAAATTGAAATCGGAGACCGCGACGATGTTGAACACCGCGAGGTCGTACTCGCGGCCGTAGACCTCCTCGTCCCACTTCATCGAGGCCTTGAGCGAAGCCATTGCGTGCTCGGTCTTCGGAAGGTCCTCGTCGCGGACCCAGATTCCGAGCTCGACCTTGCGGCCCGTGAACGTGGTGAAGCCGTCGCGATTGCAGGCGAGGTCCCCGGCGACCAGGGCGAACAGATAGCAGGGCTTCGGGAAGGGATCGTCCCACTCGGCCCAGTGCCGGCCGCCCTCGAGCTCGCCGGCGCCGACCCGGTTGCCGTTGGACAGGAGCACCGGATAGGCGCCCTTGTCCGCGATCATCCGAACTCGGTAACGGGACAGCATGTCGGGCCGGTCCGGGAAGGGCGTGATCCGGCGGAACCCTTCCGCCTCGCACTGGGTGCACAATATTCCGCCCGATTCGTAGAGCCCCATGAGCTGGGTGTTGGAGCGCGGCCCGATCTCGACCAGGGTCTCGACCACCGCAGCCTCGCCGCCCAAGGCGACGGTCAGGATCTCGCCCTCGAGGCTGTGCCGCGCGGGCGCCCCGTCGACCGCGAGCTCGATCAGCTCGAGCCCCTGCGAGTCGAGCCGGAGCGGACGATCGTGATTCCCGTTGCGGGTCACGCTGAGCCGGGACCGGACCCGAGTCCGCTCGGCGCCGAGCTCGAATTCCAGCTCGATCGAGGGCACGAGCCAGTCCGGCGGTCGGTAATCCTCGCGGCGGATTGCGGAAGGCGGAGCGGCGGGGGCGTTCTGGACGTCGAGCATGGCGCGGACTTAGGCGCGGGGAGGGGGCGGTGCAATGACTGCAGTCCTCCCCGGCATTTGCCGGGGAGGGGGACCATGCGAAGCATTGTGGAGGGGGTCTTGCCGGTCTGGAGAAGAACCCCACCACCACCCTTCGGGTGGTCCCCCTCCCCCGGAAATCCGGGGGAGGATTTAGGCGGCGTGCGCCCTCGACCTCAGCGCGATGATCAGGCCCGCGAAGGCGGTCACCCCTCCCGCGGCCGCGAGCGTCGACCAGCGATAGCCTTCGAAGGCGGTCGAAAACACCATCGCCAGGATCGGAACGAGGACGCTCGAATAGGCCGCCTTGCCGGGGCCGACCTGGCGCATCACGGCGAAGTAGAGCGGAAAGGCCAGGGCCGAGGCGAACAGGCCGAGATAGACGAGGCCGAGCCAGTAAGCGGGTCGGGTCTCCATCACCGGCGGGCCGGCCGTGACCCAGGCCAGAGCCGCGTTGGCGAGGATCCCGTAGAACATTCCCCAGGCGATCAGGCTGGCGAGCGGCATGATCGAGACTCCCCGGCCCGCCTGCAGGATGTTCGCGGCCGAGGCGGAGAGCACTCCGAGAAGCGTGAGGCCGATCCCGAGCAGGACCTCCTCGGAGGAAGTGGGGCTCGCGCGCATCTCCTGGACGAACAGCAAGGCGACTCCGACGCAGGCCAGCGCCGAACCCGCGACGAAGGTCCAGGTGACCTTCTGCTTGAGGAACAGCCACGCGAGCGCGCTGTTCGGAACCATCAGCAGAGCGAAGACGGTCGCGACCAGGCCGCTGGTGACGTGATGCTCGGCGGCATAGACGAAGTTGAAGTTCAGGCAGAATTGCGGGACTCCGAACAGGGCGGCCAGGGCGTGGCCGCGCCGCCCGATCCGCAACGCCGCTCCGCTCGCCGCGGCCCAGGCGAACATGGCGGCGGCGGCGACGACGAAGCGGTAGGTGACCGACCAGGCCGCGGGGACCGACCCGAGCTGGTCCTTGATGACGATCCAGGTCGAGCTCCAGATCAGTGTGACGAGGAGGAAGGGGATGAGGATCCGCGGCTGGAGCATGCTGGGGGCGGAGAGGTGGAATGGGGTCGAGGCGGAAGCGGAAGCGGAAGCCGAAGCCGAAGCCGAAGCGGAGACGTCCTCGCCCACCCCCGTCACCCCGGCGGAAGCCGGGGCCTCGTCGGGTGAAAAGCTCGGCGTTAGTTCTCCCTGAGGTCCCGGCTTGCGCCGGGATGACGGGGCGTCCGTCACAGCGCCCGGATCGCTTCGGCCAGCGCGTCGACATGGGCGGGGTCCGAATCCCAGGCCGTCACAAGCCGCGCCTCGCCCGGGCCCCAGTCGTAGAAGTCGAAGCCCCGGTCGCGAAGCGTCCGCGCCTCGTCGGGGCTCACCTTAAGGAAGATCTCGTTGGCTTCGACCGGGAGAACCAGCCGCCCCGGGCCGGCAGCCTCCGCGAGTCGCGCCGCCGCCTCGTTCGCCGCCTTCGCGTTGCGAAGCCACACCCCGTCCTCGATCATGGCGAGCAGCTGGGCGGCCAGATAGCGGCCCTTGGACAGAAGGTGCCCGGCGCGCTTGCGCCGGTACAAGGTCGCCTGGCGGTGACGGTCGCCGAAGAAGATCAGAGCCTCGGCCGAAATCCCGCCATTCTTGACGAACCCGAAGCTCAGGGCGTCGACACCGGCGCGCCAGGTCAGGTCGGCCGGCGAGGCGCCGGTGCTGACCACGGCGTTGGCGAAGCGGGCTCCGTCGACATGGAAGCCGAGCCCCCGCGATCGCGCAAGCTCGCCCAGCGCGGCGGTCTCCTGCGCGCTGTAGACCAGCCCATATTCGGTGGCGTTGGTGATCGAGAGGGCGGCCGGCTGGGTCTGGTGGACGTCGTTTCGGATCGTCTCGAGCAGCGCGGTGACCGCGGCGGGGGTCAGCTTGGCGCCTTCGCCCTCGCCGAGAAGCAATTTCGCCCCGTGAGTGTAGAATTCGGGAGCCCCGCATTCGTCGTTCTGGATATGCGCGTCGCGGTGGCACACGATGCTTGCGTAGGGCGGGCAGAGCGCGGCGAGCGCGAGCGCGTTTGCCGCAGTCCCGGTCGCCACCCAGAGCGAGGTCACCCGGGTCTCGAACAGATCCGAAAAGGCGTCGTCGAGGCGGGCGCTCAACGAGTCGCCGTCATAAGCGGTGTCGAGCCGGTTGGCGGCAACGATGGCGGCCAGCGCCTCGGGGCAGGCCGCGGCGGCATTGTCGGAGAAAAAGCGCATGGCGGCGCCTTAGGGTCCGTACTCGATACCGGCAATGGCCGACCGCGAAGCGGCGGGGCGGAGAGGCGGCCATGGCGTCTCTCCGCCCCGTCACGGCCGTTGCCGGTATCGAGTACGGACCCTCAGACCCGGCGCGGTTTGCGTCAACGCGAAAGCTCAGCTTTCCGCCTCCATCGGCGGCAGGAATTGCGGCGGCTCCGGTGCGGATTCCTCCGGCATGCGCCAGCGGATCGTCTGTTGAAGCGCTCGGCAGGCCAGCGGCCGGCCGCGCTCGGTCGCCGGGGCGTAGCGGAAGCCGGGAAGCTCCGCCGCCATCTGGGAATCGAAGACCAGGCTCGGAGCGGCGAGAATCGTCCGGCTGCCGGCGAGACGGCCGTCGGCGCCGACGTCGAACTCCAGGACGGCCACTCCCGGAATTGCGGGGTCGAGGGCGTCGGGCGGATAATCCTCGTCGCTCATCCCGTGCTCCTGGGTCGTCGGCATGGTCTCGGCCGAGCTGCAGCTGTCCCTGGGCAGGCCGGCGCGGGCATTGGCCGCGCGGACGGCCGCGACGTCTTCGGACTGGCGCGAAATGGCCGCCAGGCCCCGAAGCAAGGTCCGTCGGATCGGGTCGGAGCGCCCGCTGCCCAGCCTTGCCAGCAGCGCCTCGAAAAGCCGCCGGCGAGTAGCGGCGGGCAGGTCCTTGTCGACCTTGAGCCAGTCCCGCAGGGCGGCATAGGCCCGTGGCGCAGACATGTTCGCGATCAGCCGCTCCTGCGCCTGTCGGAACAATGCGGTCGACTCCTCGAAGGCGCCGGCCTTTTCCAGCCGGTCCCACTCGGCCAGGGTCTGCGGGTCGGGTACCAGCGCCTCGGTGCCGCCGGCCTTGGCGAAGGCGGCGCCGATCTTGCGCCGAAGCTCGCTCACCTGCCCGGGCGATACGTCGGTCGCCTCGGCGGCCCTGAGCACCAGCTTGTCCATGAGCGTCAGCCGGAGCGGGATGATTGAGGGATGATCGTCGCCGAAGCGCTCGGCCAGGGTGGCGATCTCTTCGGCGAGCCTGTTGATGTCGCCGAGGGCGTTGTCGGCAGCCATCGGGAAGTAGAGGCCGCGATCGGCGAACCACTCGGTCCAGGCATCGCCGGCCGGGCCGGGCACGTAATCCGCGCTCGGCAAGGTCCGGCAGCGAAGGGTGAAGACGAGTCCGCCGGGGGGAGCGCCGGTGACGGCGAGCAGCTCCCGGCCGGCGATCGCCTTGCGGAAGACGGCGGCGGCGGCGGGACGGCTGGCCGAGACCGGGGTGAGCCATTGGATGGAGTCGGTCCGGGTATAAGCGGCGAAGACGGCATGGTCGGCCGGCGTGATCCCGCCTTCTCCGCAGACCGGCACGGCCTCGGCGACTCCGCTGGCGATGCCGTTGATCCCCGCATTGGCGGCGCTCAGCATGGCGAGCAGAGGCTCGCGGCGACCCGCGGCGGCGGCGAGCCCGGCGCGGACCAGCGCGACCCGCATCGGCGCCGCATCCGCGGTCCGTCCTTCGGCCGAGGCGCTCCACGCGCGGCCTGCCGCCGACTCGGCCTCCGCTCGCCGGCCGAGCAGGGAGAGCGCCTGCGAAGAAACCAGCTCCGCCTCCCATCGACGGCCCGCGGGGGCCTCCGCCGCGGCACTCGACGCGTCGGCGAGCGCGCCGGCCGGGTCGTCGGCCAGCCGGACCCGGGCGAGGCCGATCCGGGCGTCCGCCTGACCCGATCGGTCCAGCGGGAGCGACAGGAGCCGCTCGAACGCCGCCGCCGCCGCGGGCCAGTCGCCGAGAGCCTCCTCCGCTTCGGCGCGGGCGAAGCCGGCGGCGATCCGCTGCGGCGCGGGGATATCGCCGGAGTCGGAGCGGCGCAGGTAGTTAAGCGCGGGCGCCGGCAGCCCGGCGCGCAGGTAAAGCCGCCCGACGAGGCCGTTCAGGAGCGGGTCGGGACGCGCCTCCCGCCCCTGGAGCCGGTGGCGGCTCGCCATCGAGTCGGCGGTCCGCGCGGCCGAGCGATAGTCGAAGCGGCTCATCGCGGCTTCGAAATCGGCAAGCGAGGGCGGCGGCTCCGCGGCGGCCGCGACGAGCAGGGCGGCAGATGCCGAAATAAATGTGAAGCCCATCGTTCCCCCAAGTGCCGACCGGCTCAGCATCGCGACTAAGGCCGCGGCGTGCCAGCGAAATTTGGTGGGAGGACGGATCCCGCCTCGGCGGGAAAATGCCGCCGGCGTTTACTACAATTTAGGTGCCTTGGGCCTATTCCCCTTGCGTAAGAGACACTGAGGAATTGAGGGCATGGGCGTAGAGCATTTCGTCGACGGACCGGTGGCGGGCAAGCGGCAGGCCAAGCGGGCGCGCGTCCTGCTCGCCGCGAAGCTGCAATTGGCGAACGGCGGAGAGGTCGCCGCCCGGCTCCGCGATCTTTCGCGCAAGGGCGCCCTGGTCGAATGCCAGTCGGTACCGCCGGTCGGCACCGAGCTCATGTTCACCCGCGGCTCGACCAGCATCCCGGCGCGGGTCGCCTGGACCGGATCGGACAGGGTCGGGCTCGAATTCGCCTACTTGATCGACGAGCACGAAGTGCTGGTGCAGTTGAAGCGCACCTCCGGCGACCAGAATCAGCCGCGCTTCCGCCGTCCCCGGCTGTTCGGCGAATCGATGAGCCACCAGGAGAAGCAGCTGGCGCGCCTCTGGGGCGCTTCGGTGGGCATCGCCATTCCGGGGGAGTGAGGCCTCGAGATGAACTTCACGGCCGAGCTTTCGACTTCTCCGGACGATGACGGCCGCCGCGCCGCTCGGGCCGAAGTCGTGCTCGGAGCGGGCCTCCGGCAGCGCGGCGCCCACGCGGTCACGGTCCAGGTCCTCGATCTCTCAGTCACCGGCTTCAGGGCGGCCACCCATCTCGAGCTGTTGAACGGCACCGATATCTGGCTGAAGCTGCCGGGCCTCGAATCGCTTCACTCCCGGGTGGTCTGGACGAAGGGCCACCTGCTCGGCTGCGAATTCATCCGCCCCCTCCACCCCGCCGTGCTCGACATGATCGTCCGCAACGCGCCGCGCTGAGGGCCAGACGCCTCGAGCCTGATCGCCCTTGATCCGTCATTGCGAGGAGCAAAGCGACGAAGCAATCCAGGGACTGCGAGGCCGGCCTGGATTGCTTCGCTTCGCTCGCAATGACGGGGGGGATTCAACACCCAGGTGATCAGGCTCTAGGCCTTGGGATGGTACCGACCGGCAGCCACCTCGAAGACCTCGAGCAGATGCTCGGCCTTCCCGCGCCAACCGCCGATCTTGCTGGGGGGCGGCTCGTCCGGCGGATAGGCCCGGGTCACCGGCACCTCCGTGATCCGGTAGCCGAGCTGCCCTGCCCGGACCGTCAGGTAAAAAAGCAGCTGGTAGCGGTCGAAGACGGCTCGGAACGGGTTCACTCGCGGATCTTCCAGATAGCGGCGCGAATAGGCCCGGAAACCGTTGGTGGTGTCGCTGTACCGGCGCCTGCCCGCCAGGCTCAGCAGCGGAGCGTGGATCAGCTTGCCGGCCAGCTTGCGCTCCAGCGGGGTGTTGATCGCCTTCCCGCCGGCCACATATCGGGAGCCCTGGACATAGTCGTACCCCTCGCCCAGCCTGGCGAGGAAAAGGTCGATCGCCTCCACTCCGTCCTTCCCGTTGCCGTCCATCGTGACGATTCCGGAATATCCTTCGTCGAGCGCCACGGCATAGGCCATTCGAAGCTGCGCCCCGACCTTGCCGGGGCCCTTCTTCACGAGGAGGGCGCGAACGCCGACGGACCGGAGAAATTCGTGGTCCAGGGAGCCGTCGGTGGAGCCTCCGTCCGCGACGATCACGTCGACGGCCGGTCCGTGGGCGTGGATCCGGCGCAGCTGCGCCCTGATCCGCTCGCCCTCGTCGATCACCGGAATCACCAGCGCGACATCGTGCCGGCGGGGGGAAAAGATATTCGACTCGAATTCCGGGAGCTCGCGGGGTGCGGCCGGAATCAAAGATATTCCTCCCGGAGCAGCCGTGCAGCCGAGCGGAGCGCGTTCTCCCAGTCGGGCACGGTGCGCATCTCGATGGACAGATATCCCGAATAGCCGCTCGCTTTCAGAGCCGCGGCCAGCGGTGCGTGGTCAAGCCCTTCCGACCCCAGCGGCTGCAGTCCGGGCTCGCTGACATGGGCGTGCGCGGCGAGCGGCGCCGCGTCGAGAAGAACGCCGGGATCCTCATGCTCGAGAAAGATCGTGCCCATGTCGATCTGGAGCGCGATTCCGGCTCGGCCCACGGCCGACACCAGGTCGATCGCCTCGCGAGTCGTCGTGACGAAGCGGCACGCATAGGTCCGGGCGTTGGCCTCGAAGGCGAGCGCGGTTCCAAGATCTTCGAATAGCGGGGCGACCGAGGCCAGGAACTCGACCGCGACCGCCTGGGCTTGCTCAGGCGGGATATCCCCCGGATCGCGCTGTCTCGGAGCGCCGAACACGCTCGCCTTCGCCCCGAGCAGTGCAGCGATCCTGGCGACCTTGGCCAAATGGCCGGCGAGGGCGGCTCGGGACTCGGGGCTTTCGAACAGGTGGGCATTGGGGACGTCGAACAGGATTCCCTGAAGCGCGGAGCAGGCCAGGCCCGAATCCTCGATCCGGCTCCGAAGCTCCGCGACGCGATCGTCGTCCACCTCCCAGGTCCGGAACACGTTGTAGGGCGCGATCTCGACCGCGCTCAGCCCCAGCTCCTTCACCAGGGACAAAGCGCGCGGCAGCTCCTCGGGAGGCCAGGCGATGTTCGATGCGGAAAGGCCGGCGAGAATCGGTCAATCCTCCGTGCGCTGGAGTCGTCGGCGCTCGGCCGCCACGAAGCGGGCCATCTCGCCCAGGGTGAGCGTGCGGTGCAGGACGTAGCTTCCGGTGCCTCCGAACAGCTCGGCATATCGGGTTCGAAGGTCGTAGCGCGGAGCGGGCTCCCGCGCGGGGCCGGTCCGGGCATCCGGGAAGAACGCGTCGATCGCCTCGCGCATCTTGAGCGGCGCTCCGAACAGGTTGACGAGCTTCAGGTCGGCCTTGCGCATGAGCTCGATATCGCCGCTCAGCCGCCTCGTGGGATACCATTGGAACTCGCCCGCGGGATTTATCGAGTCCGTCGCATTCGAATTGAGCAGATCATATAATGCGTTCTTGCGCAGGCCTTCGCCGAAGAGCGCGGGCAGGCGAACGATCCGGACCAGCGGGAAGTGCGATTTGACCCATTCCTCCAGCTCGTAGCGGTGGGCGCCGTAGGCGTGATTCACCGACGGATCGATCGTCGCGCCTTCATCGGCTCGCGACTCCGGATCGGCGTAGACGTCGATGGTCGAGATGAGGATGAACTCACGCGCCTTGGCCGAGGCCAGGGCGCCGGTCAGGCGGGCGATCCCCGCTTTGTCGGTATCCGGATCCTTGTTCGCAAGCCACTTCACGGCGGAAACGCCCGCGCAGACGACCAGATCGTAGCTTCGGCCCGCCATCTCATCGACGTTCGACGAATTGAGCAGATGGTCGAAGCCCCCCGAGCGGAGCAATGTGCCGCCGACGAATCCGGAATATCCGATGAGCGCGGTCGCTCCGGGGGTGCTACCGGTTCCCATCGACGGCCGTCCTGTGTTCGGTGGGAGCCCCGATTTCGTAGCGGCCCTGGTCGTCGACGATGTTGAGGCGCGCGCTTCGGCGCGAAAGCGGACTTCTGAGCTCCCGAATGATATGATGGCGCCGGTTGCTGATCCCGCTTCCCGCGGAGATGTGGATGACGTTTTCGGCGAGCAAAAGGAACTGCACGCTGAACAGCAGCAGCATCCCGGCAAGCTGAAGAGACAGGGTCGTCCAGCCGGGCTCAACGTCCGGGACGAGAAGGAATATCAGGATCACGTAGACGGCGTAGAAGGCCGAGACGACTCCCCCCAGAAGCGCGAGGTAGGAGCTTGCCCGCAAAAGGCCCGAGCTTCCGGTGGTGATGAGCCGGGCGGCCCGGCTGAAATCCCGGCGCAGGGAGCGCTTGCTGTCGGCAAGGTCCGGATCCGCCGGCAGTCGAACCTCGGCGGATGGGAAACCCGCTCCCAGATTTCGGGAGCGGACCAGGACTTCCCCCTCCCGCCGGGTCGAAACATAAAGCGCGGCCGCACGGCTCAGCACCCTGAACGTCGGCGGCTGGTCCTCGAACTGCCTTCCGGTGGTCAAGCGTACCACGCCCCGGAATCCGGCGAAGAGCAACCGGTTGAGCGGGCCGCGCGAGGTTCCGCCCGGCCGCCTCCCGATCACGAGATCGCTGCCGGCGCGCAGCGGCCCTTCGAAATGGCCCAGGCTCGCCGCCTCGGCCTCCGTCGGGGTCGCGAACAGGACATAGTCGCTGACCGCGTGATCGATCCCGATCAGACGGGCGACGTCGTCATGCACCCGATCCCCAAGGAAGACGATCAGGCTGTCGGGAAGGCGATCGGAGAGAGTCTTGAGCTCGAGGCTGACGGACGAAGGCGCCTCGTTGGCAACGATGACGAATTCGACGTCCACGAAGAGCAGCTCGAGATTCTGAGCGAAGGCTTCGAGGAGCGAGAGCGAAGGGCACCGTTCGCGCGCTACGAGCACCACGCTCACCGAGGTGAAGGGAGGCTGGGTCACGCTGGCAGCCCTCGCCGGGCGCGGGCCGATTCCAAAAGCCGCATTGCGCCTGCGGCCAGCAACAGTCCGAACGGATAGCTCAGGAGGATCGTCGAATAGCGCGGATGAAAGAGGATGTGTTGAGGCTGAAGTGCAGCCCAGGCGAGCGAAACCAGAAAGCCTCCTGCGATCGCGAGGAAGATTCGGGCCGAGGTCTGATCGGTCCGGCGAAGGAGCAGGGCGCGGACGCCGAGCAGGACGGCCACCCCTCCGGCCGCTACCGGAACGACGTTCGGCAAACCATAACCGCCGATGTCGGCAAAGTTGATCAGCATCACCTTCGACACGTTTCGCAGAAGGCCGGCGGCGCCCTCGCCCTGCGGTGCCCCCCACTCGCTGGTGCGGCTGAGCAGATATGCAATGCCGCTTTCCTGGAAGGTGGCCTGGAAGTGGAGCTGGTAGACAGCGAGACAGGCCACGAAGGCGGCAAGCCCGGTCGCGAGAAGCGCGGCTCCATGCGCGAGCAAAGTCCGATGCCCGATTTTTCCGGCGCCGTAGAGCAGGAGAAACGGCATGACCGCGCCTCCGACCGTCGCCGTCATGAATTCGTATCCGCTCAAAAACTTGACCGCGAACAGCACGAACAGCGCGCAATAGACGCCTATCCAGGCAAGTCGGCCAGGCATGCCGCGTATCAGCGCCAGGCTGAGAATCGCGGCCGGGGCGACGTGGACGAAGGAAATCCAATACAGGCTGGGAGCAAACAGGTTGAACCCCGTCGAAAAGATGGAGAACGCCAACGCACCGAGCGCCGCCGCTCCGCCCCACTCCTTCCGGATCAGCAGCAGGATCGTCGCCAGCATCGCCGCGAGGAGCAACGCATTGGCCGAATGGAGCAGCGCCACCGCCTTGTCGCGCCGAAGGCTCAACGCCTCTGCCACGGCCGGATAGACGCGCCCCTGCAAACCGATCTGAGACTTGTAGACGGATTGCCGGCGCAGGTCCTCCGGCTTCGGGACCCAATATCCGTCATAGGCGCCAGGCCGATCGACGTTGAGCCAACGCGGATCGCTGTCTATCCGAAACATGAAGCCCCCGGCGGGCGGGGCGATTCCCAGCAGGCGCGTGTCGACCATGTTTTCGACGAGGAACTCGCTTCCCCTGTCGAAATGAGGGCGTTCGTTGACCGGACGGCTGGGATAATCGCCGATCCACATCGGCAAAGCCTGCGACCTGAGCACTCCGGACACGAACACCGCCGACAGGATCAAGAATGCCGCCAGCCACCAAAGGAGGCTCGCTTTCCATGCCCGGGATCCAATCACCGGGCCCGCCGTAGCGCTATATAGTAGAGTGTCAAGAAAGGTCCCGGGAGGCTCAACGCCAGTCTTGATTGGCCAGAAACTCGCGCACGTCGTAGATGTTGTCGATCTTGGCTCCGAGGATCGAGAGCACCCTCGGGCTCTCCTCGCTCCGTTCGATCAGGATTGGACGGGCGTCCGAAACTTCGGTTCGGACGAGCACGGCCTTGACCTCGAAGATCGATCTGACGACCTGGGCTCCGGAGAGCGAAGGCACGTAGCGCGCCGCGTCCCTGAGCATATATTCGCAATTGCTTCGAACCGGCCTTCCAGGCTGGTCGAGCACCCCTTCCGCGGCCGAATGAGGCGTGTAGCGCACGTGGCTGAGGGAGTGGAGGCCCAGGGCCGGGAAAGGCATCGTGGAGAAATAGGGGCCGTCCATTACGGTGATACCGACGTTCGCCAGCGGTATCGGCGGCTTGATCAGAACGATCTCGGCCATCTCTTTCTTGATCCGGCTCTTCAGCTCGATGCCGGCCTGCTCGAGCCCGGCGTAGGTGCAATTGAAGACCCAGGAGGCGGTTCGGGGCCGCCCGTTCACCTCGACCGCGACCGACGAGGAGGCGGCGGTCGACTCGATCCTAGCGGTCGATCCGAACTGGATCTCCACCGCCGCCTCGCTCAGCTGGCGACCGAGCTTGCGCGCCAGCGCGGCGGCGTCGAAAGCGAACTCCTGAGTGAGAAATCCTTCCTCGATCAGGTCCTGATCGAACAGCTGCCGATACTGCTTCGAGGCCGGGGTGCAGGGGGCGCCGATCGCCGCGCAGAAGGAGGCGAATTGGGATCCGCTGACACGCGACCCCTTGGCGATGCCGTAAAGCTTGACGAAACCGTCCACCACGGCTTCCCGATATTCCTGCGAGAAGCGAATGAAGTTCCGGCGGGAACGGATCCCGGTCGCGTAGGCGCGCGGATAATGGTAGCCGTTATGGACCCGGGCCTGGTTGACGTAGGAGGCCCTGCGCAGAAGGGCTTCCTCCCGTTCGACGACGACGACCCTGCCGAAGCCGAGGCGGCGAAGCTCCAGTGCGACTTCGCATCCGTAGAAGCCGCCGCCGATGACGACCGCGTCATAGTCAACGCCGTGCACCGTCAGTCCCTGTCCGCGAAGGTCCAGAGTCGGTGCCCGACATAATTGAAGCCCGGGACGACGAGGAAGATGACGAGCGTCATGAGCGCGTAATGGAAGCCGAGGGTCGTGAGCGTCCAGGCAAGCGCGAGATTGAGGGCGAATCCCGCCATCGTCGTGGCAAGGAAGCGGCCGCCGGCGACCGTCGTCGGCGGGGCCCGGAAAACGAAACGGCAGTTGCCGAAGAAGGAAACGATCGTTCCTCCGACGAAGCCGACCAGCGCTCCGGCGATCTGCCCCAGGCCCGCTCCGACGCAGACGGCGACCAGCGCCAGGTAAACGCAGAAGCTGGCGAAGCCTACCGCTCCGAAAGCGGCCAGCCTCTTCAATTCAGCGCTCGCCGCCGCGGCGATCATGCCAAGCATCTTCTTCAGCCGATCTGATCTAAGCAATTGGGTCGCTGGAAGCGATGGTGCTGCCGGTGAGGATTGAACTCACGACCTCAGCCTTACCAAGGATGCGCTCTACCACTGAGCTACGGCAGCATCTCGCCAGGGGGGCTTTCCATCAAAGCGGCACCTTGATGACCCGCGGGAGAGGCGGCGCTATGGCCGGGCGGGCGGTGGAATGTCAAGGTAAGTCATGGCGAAGCGCGACGAGGAACGGGAGAAACGGCTGGCCGAGGCGCTTCGCGAGAATTTGAGGCGAAGGAAGGCCCAGTCCCGGGGGGAGGAGGCTTCTCGTCATCCCGGCGAAAGCCGGGACCTCGGGTCGGAAAGTCACGGCGGGCCTCCCCGAGATCCCGGCTTTCGCCGGGACGACGGTTAGAGCGGCGCGCAGCCCGCATCGAGCCACGCTTTGGCCTCGCCGTCGAGCTGCGGCCCGACGACCTCAAGCACCTTCGAGTGATAATCGTTCAGCCAACCCCGTTCCTCTGGCGAAAGCATCGCCACTTCGACCAGCGTCCGATCGATCGGAGCGAAGGTGAGGGTTTCGAAGCCCAGCATGCTCTTCTCCGAGCCCTCGATCTCGCGCGGCTCGACCAGCACCAGATTCTCCACCCGGATCCCGTATTCGCCGGCCTTGTAATAGCCGGGCTCGTTGGAAAGGAACATTCCGGCCCTGAGCGGCTCTTCGCCGCCCGCCTGTCCGGACCCCGCCGGCGAGATTCGCTGCGGTCCCTCGTGGACGGCGAGATAGGCGCCCACCCCGTGGCCGGTGCCGTGGGCGTAATCGAGCCCGGCCTGCCAGAGGTACTGGCGGGCGAAGCTGTCCAGCTGGCTCCCGCGCGTGCCCTCGGGGAAGACGGCGCGGGCGACGGCGATATGGCCCTTGAGAACCCGGGTGAACCGGTCGCGCATCTCGGCCGTCGGCTCGCCGATCGCGACGGTCCGGGTGACGTCGGTGGTTCCGTCGGGATACTGGCCGCCCGAATCGACCAGGTAGAGCGAGTTCATCTCGAGCCTTCGGTTGGTCTCCTCGCTCACCCGATAGTGGACGATCGCGCCGTTCGGACCGGCGCCGGAGATGGTGTCGAAGCTGGTGTCGCGAAGATCGCCGCAGGCCTGGCGGAACTCCTGCAGCTTTTCCACCGCGGCCAGCTCGTCGACATTTCCCTTCGGGGCCTCGATCGAGAGCCAGTGGAGGAACCGGCTAAGGGCAGCGCCGTCCCGCGCCTGCGCCGCCCGATGGCCCTCGATCTCGGCCCGGTTCTTGATCGCCTTGGGGAGCACCGCGGGATCGCGCTTCTGGACGATGACGGCGCCCGCCTTCTCGAGCGCTTCGAAGATGGCGTGGACCGCCCGCTCCGGATCGGCGACCACCGTCTTTCCGGCGAGCGAGCGCAGATGCGGCTCGAAGGCGTTGCGTTCGTGGATCCGGACTCCGTTGCCGAGATGCTGGCGGACGTCGTCGCCGATCTTCTCGGACTCGACGAACAGGTCGGCCGTGCCGTCGTCGTTGACCAGGGCGAAGGAGAGGGCGACGGGCGTGTGCTCGACGTCCTGGCCGCGCACGTTGAAGGTCCAGGCGATCGAATCGAGAGCCGAGAGCACGGCCGAGTCGGCTTTCTGCTCGAGCAGCCAGTCGGCCATTTCCTGGCGCTTGGAGGCTGAGGACTTGCCGGTGAAGCCGTCGGGGTGGACGGCCAGCCGGGCCTTGGACGGCTCGGGCTTGTCGGCCCAGACGGCGTCGATCGGATTGCTCTGGACGGGGACCAGCTCCGCGCCCCTGGCGGCCAGCGCCTCCTTGGCCCTGGCCACCCAGTCCCGCGTGTGGAGCCAGGGATCGTAACCGATCCGGCCGCCGTCCGGGGCGTGCGCCTTCAGCCAGTCGGCGACGCTGGTCTCCGGCACGGACTGGTAGCTCCAATGCCTGCCGTCGACCTGGTCGCGGACCTGGAGCGTATAGCGCCCGTCCGTGAAGATCGCGGCCTCCTGGGGAAGCACCGCCGCCGATCCGGCCGAGCCCTGGAAGCCGGTCAGCCACGCGAGGCGTTGGGCGTAGCTTCCGACATATTCGGACATATGCTCGTCGGTCAGTGGCACGACGAACCCGTCGAGGCGTTCCGTCCGGAGCTGCTCGCGCAGGGCTGCGAGTCGGGCTTCGTAGGTCGACATAAGGGTCTCCGGTTCTTCTGGCGTCCGCTGGCTGGGGCCTTCCCCATCCGTTCGGGCTGAGCCTGTCGAAGCCCTCTCTTTACCGAGGCCCCCGAGAAGGGCAGGGCTTCGACAAGCTCAGCCCGAACGGGATGAGACCGCCTTAGCCATTCTGCTACACTCTGCAACCACCCGCCAAAGCCCGGAAGCCCCATGACCGACACCCTCCCAGCCGCGCCCCGAGCCGAACCTCGCCCCTACAGCTACGAACGCCACGGCCATGTGATCGAGGATCCCTATCACTGGCTCAAGGACCCGGCCTATCCGGCCGTCGAGGACGAGCACGTGCTCGACTATCTCAAGGCCGAGAACGCCTATTTCGAGGCGGCTATGGCCCCGCATTCGGCTCTGGTGGACACCCTGTTCGAGGAGATGAAGGGGCGGATCAAGGAGGACGAATCCTCGGTTCCACAGCGCGACGGCGCCTGGGAATATTGGTGGGCCTTCAAGCCCGGCGCTCAATATCGGACCTGGTACCGCCGCCCGGTCGAAGGCGGCGCCGAGCAGATCGTCTTCGACGAGGCGGCGGAGGCCGAGGGAAAGGAATATTTCCGCCGAGGCGCGCTCTCGATCAGCCCCGACGGCCGCTATGCGGCAAGCCATGTCGACGACGACGGCTCGGAGCGCTTCAAGCTTAGGATCCGCGACCTCGCGACGGGCGAGGATATCGAGACGGTGACCGAGGTCGCCATCGGCGAGCCCGTCTGGACCCGCGACAGCCGAGGAATCGTCTTCACCGAGGTCAACGAGAATTGGCGGAGCTACCGCGCCCGGTTCCACGGCCTCGGCCAGCCGCTATCCGAGGACGTCACGCTTTACGAGGAGACCGAGGATCTCGGCTTCAGCGTCGAGGTCTCGCGGTCGCAGGATCGAAGCCTGCTCTTCATCTCCACCGGCGACAATTCCACCAGCGAGGTCCGGTTCGTCCCGGGCGACGATCCGAAGGCGCCGCCGACCCTGATTTCGCCGCGCCGGGAGAAGCGCCAATATTCGGTGGACGCCGCGCACGGCAGGCTCTGGATCCTGACCAACGACGATCACGTCAACTTCCGGCTGGCCGAGGCGGATCCCGCTCGGCCCGACGAATGGACGACGCTCGTCCCGGGCTCGGACCGGGTCTATCTTCGGGACTTTTCGTCCTATCGCGATCACCTCGCCATCCTGCAGCGGCTGGACGGCCTCGATCAGCTGAGGCTTCGGGCCTATGACGGCCGCGAGGACTATATCCCGTTCGCAGAAGCCGCCTATTCCGCCGGCTACGTCAGCAGCACGGAATTCGCGCCCCAAGCCTACCGGCTGCATTTTTCCTCGATGGTCACTCCGACGACGATCTACGATTATCATCCGTCGGAGCGCCGGCTCGAGGTCCTCAAGGTCCAGGAAATCCCTTCCGGCTACGATCCTTCGAATTACGAAAGCGAGCGGCTGATGCTTGCGGCGCGCGACGGAAGGAAGGTCCCGGTCTCGATCGTCTACCGAAAGGGCTTCAGGAAGGACGGCGAGGGCAAGCTCTACCTCTACGGTTACGGAGCCTATGGCTATGCCGTGCCGCCGACCTTCTCGACGAGCGCGATCAGCCTCCTCGACCGGGGCTATGCCTATGCAATCGCCCACATCCGGGGCGGCGACGACCTCGGCTACGACTGGTTCCTGCAGGGCAAGCTCGAGAACCGGGTCAACACCTTCAACGACTTCGTCGACGTCGCCAAGGGCCTGATCGCCGAGGGCTTCAGCCGCCCCGGAAGGATCGCGATATCGGGCGGCTCGGCGGGCGGCGAGCTGATGGGCGTGGCGGTGAACACCGATCCGGGGCTGTGGGGTGCGGTCGTCGCCGACGTTCCCTTCGTCGACGTCCTCAACACCATGCTGGACGAGAGCCTGCCGCTCACCCCGGGCGAATGGACCGAATGGGGCAATCCGATCCTGGACAAGGCGGCGTTCGAGCTGATCCGCAGCTACAGCCCCTACGACCAGGTGAGGCCGCAGGCCTACCCGCCGATGCTCATCACCGGCGGCCTCAACGACCCGCGGGTCACCTACTGGGAGCCGGCCAAATGGGCCGCGAAGCTTCGGGCCGCCAGGACCGACGACAATCTGCAGCTCCTCAAGATCAACATGGGGGCCGGCCACGGCGGCAAGTCGGGGCGCTGGGAGCATTTGCGCGAGACCGCCGAGGCCTACGCTTTCGTCCTGACCCAGATCGGGTAGCGTTCCGGCTCAGTCGAACAGCTCCTGGGCGCCGAACGCGGGAGCCACGGAGTCCTTTGGCGACAGGAGCGGGGGCGACCCGGCCGGCCACTCGATCCCGATGTCGGGGTCATCCCAGGCGAGCGAACGCTCGGATTCGGGGGCGTAGTAAGCCGAGGCCTTGTACAGGACCTCCGCCCGTTCGCTCAGCGTCAGGAATCCGTGGGCGAAGCCTTCCGGAATCCAGAGCTGCTTTCCGTTCTCGGCCGAAAGGTTAACGCCCACCCACCGGCGGAAGGTGGGCGAGCGGCGGCGCAGGTCGACGGCGACGTCGAATATCTCGCCGACGACCGCTCGGACGAGCTTTCCCTGGGCTCGTGGAGGAAGCTGGTAATGGAGGCCCCGGAGGACATTCTTCACCGAGAGGCTGTGATTGTCCTGGACGAACTCGACGTCGGAGCGGACCGCCTCTGCGAAGGCCTGCCTGTTGTAGCTTTCGGCGAAGAAGCCGCGGTCGTCGCGATGAAATCGCGGCGTCAGAACGACCACTTCGGCAAGAGCGGTGCGCTCGATCAACATCTGGAGCGAGGGAGAGTCACACGGCCTCCATATGCCGAAGCGGCGCCGACGATTCGTCCTCGACCGGCTCGGCCGAGCTTCGGCGCGGAACCGGCGGCACCATCAAGGCGCAGCCGAAGGCGAACACCGCGACGATCGCAGCGGTTCGAATCGGATAGTCGACGATCGAATGGGCAAGGACGGTCCCCACGATCACGGAGCCGGCGCGGGCCAGGGCCGCGCCCTCGAAGTCCCGGCTCCATGCCGAATAGGCCCGCCGCCCCCACCAATAGAGGAAGGCGAGGATGAGCAGCAGGCCCGCCGCACCGAGCTCGAGCACGGCCTCGACATAGTCGTTATGGGCATGATTGGCGAACGTGCCGGTGACCTTGCCCGGATCTTCATAGCGCCGATAGACGGTGGAAAAGGTGCCCAGCCCCGTTCCCATCGGAAAGCTGTCCTTGATGATTTCGACCGTCGTCGAAGTCAGGACCCGCCGGCTGGTAGGGTGGGCAGAGTTCAGCTCGCCTCCGAAATTCTCCTGGCCCAGCGGACCCTGGAGCCCGGCAAAGGCGAAGATCAGTGCCAGCGCGGCCAGCCCGCCCCACCAGCCCGCGCCGACCCGTCCGGCGACGGTCCGCCGATAAATCAGGAAGCTTGCGACCGCCACCGGGACTGCGAGCCCGTAGCCGGCGCTCGATCCGCCGATGGCGATCCCTGCCATGAAGAACACCGCCATGGCCGCGCTGATGATGGCGCCCCCGCTGCGCTTGGAGCGCGAGCGGCGGGTCGCCATCCGTCCGGCGATCACAGCCGTCAGCGGAAGCGCGCAAAGCAGCAGGGTTACCTGGTGATTGGCGTTGGCGAAGAAGCCAACGGGCGACGTAGGGTTGGTGATGGCATAAGGGCGAAGCGGCGAATCGCCGCCGCCCATGAGCTGGAAAGCGCCGAGAACCACCGAGACTCCGGCGACCGCCAGAAGCACGGTCGGAAGCCGCCTGCGGTCTTCGTTGGGCACCCGAAGCACGAGAAGGAAAATCGCCGCCGCGGGAATCAGGTGCAGAAGCGAATTCAGAGTCGAGGGCGGCGCCAGGGACCCGGAGAGGGAAGGAGGCGCCATTCCGATCAGCCGATAGGCGCCTTCGACTTCGGCGCGAAGCGGAAGACCGGACCCCAGGCCCAGCGGAACCAGGCTGACGAGACCGACGAGCAGCAGGGCCGCGGCAATCCACAGCGGCCCCCTCGCCCCGTCGGGCAGAATGAAATCCCGCTGCCACAGCAGGGCCACGACCAGGCCCAGGCCCAGCAGCTGGAGGAAGGCGTTGGCAGCCACGCCGGCGGCGCTCGCGCCGCCGAGTACCAGGCAGGCGCCGAGATAGACGGCTGCCGCCAAGGGCCAGAAGCCTCCCCTCACTGGCCGATCTCCATTCGAGCGATCTCCAGGTTGACGACCGTGGCGACGTCGCCCGGCTCTGCCATCAGGCGCAGCAATTGGCCGGGACAGCCCGACGGGACGGTGAAGGCCGCGCTGAATCGGCGATTGGCGGCGCCGGCGCGGCCCAGGTCGAGCACTCCGATCTGGTTCTCGCCCGGAAGACAGGTAAGCCGCCAGAAGAGCCGGCCCGAGGTAATCCCATTCGGGCTTCGAGCGACGACCTGCAGATTGTGGGCTCCCGGCCTGAGCGCCAGAGTCTGCTCGCCGAGGACCACGGCCTGGCCGCCGAAATAGGCGACGTCGAGATAGGTGCGCTGACCGTCCCTGGCGGGCTCGGCCCGCCCGGCATCGCTGTCCTTGAAGGTCCAGCCGAAGGGTCCCGGCGCACGAACGCCCCGGAAAGTGCCGTCGAACAGGTAGCGGCTGGGCCCGCGTTCCTGCTGCGGCAGCGCGGCTAGCCAGGTCTGCCGGGCTCCGGCATAATCACCCGAGGACGCCTGGCTCTGAAGGATCAGCTGCCGCTCCAGCAGCAGGTCGCCGTTCGGCTTCAGCTTGCGGATCTGCTCGTAGAGGTCGCGCGCATCCCCCGTCGCGATCTTGCGGCTTCCGGCCGCCGCGAAGAAATTCGGTCTCCAGACCGGATCCTTGGCGAGGATCTTCGCGAGCGCCGCCCGGCCGCGCGGATCGGCGACCAGCTTGGTGAGCTCGGGAAGAAGAGCGGTCCGCAATTCCTCGCTGCGGCGAAGGAGAAAGTCTATTTCCGAAAGGCCTTCGGAAAAACGCTCCGACTTTATGTAATAGATCATCAGCTGCATGCGCGCCGACGGGTGGGAGTGGCGGCGGCGGCGCACTTCCTCCATCAGCGCGATGGCTCGGCGAAGGTCGCCTTTCTGCTCGGCGGCGCGGGCCTCGACGAAGAAAGGCTCGAAGGCGAGCGGCAGATCGGCGAGCCCGTCTCTCGCCGCCCGTTGCATCTCCGGGGTCACCTTGATCGTCGGTTGCTGAACCGCGGTCGTGAGGACCTTGAGAGTCGGCGCCGGATTTTCCGGCGGCAGCGACGCCATCGCCACGGCCGTCGACAGGGAAAAGCCCGAAGCGGCGGCCTTCACGATCAGCCAGGCGACGAACGGCGACGCCACGGTGACCGCCAAGGCGGCGATACGCCGCCCGGAGTTCCGGCCCTCCCCCTTTGCTCCAGCCGCCACGATCAGCTCTTCAGGAGCTCGATCTGCTTCTTCGGCTGGTCGCCCTCGCGATAGGCATAGGCGTCCTCACCGTAGCCATAGCCGTAGCCGTAGCCGTAGCCGACCTTCAGGGCGTTGAACTTGGTCAGGATGGCGCCCATCAGCCGAGCGTCGGACGCCCGCAGGCGATTGACGGAATTGAGGGCCGCGGCGCGGCGGATGGCGCCCGCCTCGATCACCATCAAGGTGCCCTCGACGCTCGAGGCCAGCATCGGGGCGTCGGCGAGTCCGAGCACCGGCGCGCTGTCGATGATGATATGGTCGAAGCGGGTGAGGGCTTCGTCGAGAATCTCCTTGAAGCGGCCGGAGGCGAGGAGCTCCGCCGGGTTCGGCGGAATCGGGCCGCTCGGAAGCAGGAACAGCCGTTCCATCTGGGTCGGGTGGATGCAGTCGAAGACCTTTTCCGACCCGGCCAGAAGGCTGGAAAGGCCCTGGCTGGTCGAGCTCGGCCCCCGGAAGGTCGGCTTGCGCAGGTCGGCGTCGATCAGCAGGACCGAGGCGCCGAGGCCGGCAAGAGTCTGGGCGAGCGCGAGCGCCGTGCTCGACTTGCCCTCCGAGGCCCGAGTGCTGGTCACGAGAAGGCTGCGGGGCACTCCGTGGTCGGTCGAGAATTGAAGCGCGGTACGCACCGACTGATAGGCCTCGGAGACCTGGGACCGGGGATCCTCGAGCTGCTCGCGCACCGCCAGCCCCTTGCCCACCCCGGGGATGACCCCGAGCGAGGCCAGCCCGAGCTTGGTCGCGACATCGTCGGGCGTCTTGACCGTATCGTCGATCCACTCGATCGTGAAGGCGGTGCCCAGGCCGAGCAATATCCCGACGAAAAGGCCGATCATGATGTTGAGCGGCAGGTTGGGCTTGAACGGCCCGCCGGGAACCTGCGCGCGGTCGACGACGGACACGACGTTCGCTCCGACTCCGCCGGCCACTCCGACTTCCTTGAAGCGCTGGAGAAGGGCGTCGTAGAGGCTTCGGTTGGTGTCCACCTCGCGCTGGAGGATGGTGTATTGGATGCTGCGCTCGCGGAGCGCCATGAGGCCGGCCTTGCCTTCGCTCACCTTGGCCTGAAGCGCATTCTCGCGGGCGAGAGCCGCCTGGTAGTCCGCCTGGAGGGTGCCCGAGGCAGAGCCCGATACGTTGCTCCTCTGCCGGGCGATTCCCTTGTCCAGCGAATCGATCTGGCTTCGAAGCTGCACCATCTCCGGGAAGTCCGGTTTGAAGAGGGCGAGCTTCTGCTGATATTGCGCCTCGAGCGCGGCGCGCTGCTGGCCAAGCGCCTGGACCGTGGGATCGCTGATCGCGGCGGCGCGCGACTGGGCACCGGCGCCCTGGCGGAAGCGCTGCTCCGCGGCGATTCGGTCGCTCTTCGCCTGGGCGAGGGCGTTGTTGGTCTGGATGAGGGTGGCGGCGTCGATCGACTGCTCCTGCCGGACGCTGCCGGTGCCTCCGGTATCGACGGCGAGGGTGATGATCCCCTGCGCCTTCGCATAGGCGACGAGCTGGCGTTCCGACTGCTCGAGTCGGGTCTTCACCGCCGCGATACGCTGCTGCAGGAAGTTGCGGGCGTAGGAGGTCGCCTCGTAGCGCCGTTCCATGTTCGACTGGATGAAATTGTCGGCATAGGCGTTGGCGAGCTTGGCCGTGAGCTCGGGGTTGGGACCCTCGACCGCGATCGAAATCAGGGTGGTGTCCCGCGGGGGCTCGATGGTGACGCTGCCCTCGACCATCCCCGCGGCGGCGCTCTCGCGCTGCTGACGGGGCAGCTCCTGGTCGAACATGGTGGGGTCGTTGGCGACGTTGGTGCTCCGGGCGACCCGCTCGGCAAGCGAACGGCTCTTGAGCAGACCGACCTGGGTGTTGATGAACGCCCGGTCGTTCATCTGGTTCGGCTGGACGTCGCCGATCTTCTCGCCGACGACCTGGACGCCCTCGGGATTGACCTCGATCGTCGCCTCGGCGCGGTACTGGGGCGTGATCATCAGCGAGATGACGATCGCCGCAAGCAGGCAGGCGATGGCGATTCCGGCGATCAGCCACCACCATTTGGTGACGATCCGCCAGATCTCGTTGACGTCGAAACGGGATTCGGACTTGGCGGGACGGCCGAAGGCGACGTCGGTCAGGCCGGTATGCGCCGGCAGCCGCCCGCTCGGGTCGAAGGGCAGCACCGCCCCCTGGTTATTCATGATCGTCAATCCTTTAACGTACGGGCGGGCTTAGAAGGGCCGAAGCATGGTGAGCAGCGGGAAAGAGGTC
>DASVSP010000029.1:0-13371 GCA_036388065.1 Allosphingosinicella sp. | reverse complement strand
GATGGTGACTCGCTTGGCCTGGCCGAGCATCGCGACCGTGACGTTCTCGAGCTTGATCCCGAGATCCTCGGAGATCATCTCGCCGTTGGTCAGGATCGCGATGTCCTCGAGCATCGCCTTGCGGCGATCGCCGAAGCCCGGAGCCTTGACGGCCGCGACCTTGAGGCCGCCGCGAAGCTTGTTGACGACGAGCGTGGCAAGCGCCTCGCCCTCGATGTCCTCGGCGATGATGAGGAGCGGACGGCCCGACTGGACCACCGCTTCCAGGATCGGAAGCATCGCCTGGAGGTTGGAGAGCTTCTTCTCGTGGATGAGGATGTAGGGGTCGCTAAGCTCGACCTGCATCTTCTCCGGATTGGTGATGAAGTAGGGCGAGAGGTAGCCGCGGTCGAACTGCATGCCTTCGACGACGTCGAGCTCGAACTCGAGGCCCTTGGCCTCCTCGACGGTGATCACGCCTTCCTTGCCGACCTTGTCCATCGCCTCGGCGATCTTCTCGCCGACGACGGTGTCGCCGTTGGCCGAGATGATCCCGACCTGGGCGATCTCGTTGGAGCCGGAGACGGGCTTGGAGCGGGCCTTGAGGTCGGCGACGACGGCGGTGACGGCGATGTCGATTCCGCGCTTCAGGTCCATCGGGTTCATTCCGGCCGCGACCGACTTCATGCCTTCGCGGACGATCGACTGGGCGAGGACGGTGGCGGTGGTGGTGCCGTCGCCGGCGAGGTCGTTGGTCTTGGACGCGACCTCCTTCAGCATCTGGGCGCCCATGTTCTCAAACTTGTCCTTGAGCTCGATCTCCTTGGCGACGGTGACGCCGTCCTTGGTGATTCGTGGGCTTCCGAAGCTCTTGTCGAGGACGACGTTGCGGCCCTTGGGGCCGAGGGTCACCTTCACCGCGTCGGCGAGGATGTCGACTCCGCGCATGATGCGCTCGCGGGCGTCGCGGGAGAAGCGAACGTCTTTCGCTGCCATGTTGTCTTGCTCCTTGGTTTTATCACGTCACCCCGGTGAAAGCCGGGTTCGGTGGAAAATTTAACGTCACCCCGGCGAAAGCCGGGGCCTCAGCGAGAAATTGCACCGAGCCTTTCCGCGTCGAGGTCCCGGCTTTCGCCGGGATGACGGGATTGGCCGGCCTGCCTGGGCCTCAGCCGACGATCCCCAAAATGTCGCTTTCCTTCATGATCAGCAGGTCCTCGCCGTCGAGCTTGACCTCGGTGCCGGACCATTTGCCGAACAGGATCTTGTCGCCGGCCTTGACGTCGAGCGGAGTGACGGTGCCGTCCTCGCCGCGGGTTCCGGTGCCGACGGAGACGACTTCGCCTTCCTGCGGCTTCTCCTTGGCGGTGTCGGGGATGATGATGCCGCCGGCCGTCTTTTCCTCGGCCTCCAGGCGGCGGACCAGAACCCGGTCATGGAGCGGACGAAAATTCATGCGCGTCACCTCTTCTGCTATGCGGCTGCGGCCCCACCTTGGGCACCGCGGCGTCTTCGGATTGAAAACTGTTAGCACTCGCCCCTGGCGAGTGCCAGCAACGCTCATCTAGGACTTGTTCATCGCCGGTCAAGGGGGGTGGCAGTCGGAATTACGCTTCCGTCATCCCGGCGAAAGCCGGGACCTCGGGGAGACCCGCCGAGCCTTATTCGGCCTGGGGTCCCGGCTTCCGCCGGGATGACGGTAGGTTTGACCAGGGCCGTGTTCATGGATCCCGGCCTTCGCCGGGATGACGGCTTGTCGGTTCGTCGGCGAGCAATTTACACCAAGGCGGCCGTGGTCTAGCCGATAGCAAGGTAACGGAGAGCGAGAAGATGAAGTTCGCGGGCAAGGTCTGGAAGCTGCTCGTCGGGATCAAGGACGGGCTCGTCCTCCTGTTCATGCTTCTCTTCTTCGCGCTTCTCTACGCGGCGATGACGGCCCGGCCGACGCTGGGCGCGGGCGACCGCGGGGCGCTCCTGCTCCAGCTCGACGGCCCGATCGTCGAGCAGCCGGCCCAGGCGACCGCGAGCGAGGTCTTCAGCGGCAGCGGACCGCGCGAGTACCGGCTTCGCGACGTCGTCCACGCCCTTCGCTCGGCCGCCGGCGACGAGCGGGTGAAGGCCGTCGCGCTCGACCTCGACATCTTCTCGGGCGGCGGCCAGGCGACCCTTTCCTCGGTCGGCGAGGCGCTCGATTCGGTCAGGAAGGCCGGAAAGCCCGTATTGGCCTACGCCACCGCTTATGACGACGACAGCTACCTGCTCGCCGCCCATGCAAGCGAGGTCTGGGTCAACCCGATGGGCGGAGTGCTCGTCGCCGGGCCGGGCGGCGCCAACCTCTACATGAAGGGCCTGCTCGACAAGCTCGGGGTGACAGCCAACGTCTACAGGGCCGGCACCTACAAGGCGGCGACGGAGCCGCTCACCCGGACCGACATGTCGCCCGAGGCTCGGCAGGCGCTGAGCGCGGTCTACGCGACGATCTGGGAAAGCTGGCAGCAGGAGGTGCGCCAGGCGCGCCCGAAGGCCCAGATCGCCCCTTATGTCGCCGATCTCCCCGGCCGGATCGCCGCGGCCGGCGGGGACATGGCCCGAGGGGCCCTCCAGGCCGGGCTGGTCGACAGGATCGGCGAGCGCGAAGCGTTCGACCGGCGAGTCGCCCAGATCACCGGCAAGCGCCACGAAGAGCTTCCCGGAAGCTTCGAGCGAATCGATTATCGCAAGTGGATCGAAGCCAATCCGGCGAGCGACCGCGGCGGCCAGATCGGGATCGTCACCGTCGCCGGCAACATCGTCGACGGCGAGGCCAATCTCGGCACGGCGGGGGCCGAGACGATCGTCCGGGCCCTCGAGAAGGGCCTCCGGACGCGCGAGCTCAAGGCGCTGGTCGTCCGGATCGATTCCGGCGGCGGCTCGGCCCTCGCCTCGGAGCGGATCCGCCAGGCCGTCCTCGCCGCCAAGGCGAGGGGCCTTCCGGTCGTCGCGTCCATGGGGAGCGTCGCCGCCTCGGGCGGCTATTGGGTGGCGACGGCAGGCGACAGGATCTACGCCGAGCCCTCGACGATCACCGGTTCGATCGGAGTGTTCGGAGTGCTTCCGAGCTTCGAAGGGGCGATGACCAAGCTCGGACTCGGCGCCGACGGGGTCAAGACGACGCCTTTGTCGGGGGAGCCCGACGTATTGCGCGGCCCCTCGCCCGAGGCCGACCGGCTGCTTCAGATGGGCGTCGACGGCACCTACCGGCGCTTCCTCACCCTGGTCTCGGCGGCGAGGAAGATCCCGGTCGGCCAGGTCGACCAGATCGCCCAGGGCCGGATCTGGGCCGGCGGCACCGCCCACCAGCTTCGGCTCGTCGACTCGTTCGGCGGCCTCGAGGACGCGGTCCGCGAGGCGGCCCGGCTGGCCAAGCTCGATCCGGATGAGGCCAAGGCGGTTTGGCTCGAGAAGGAGCCGACCTTCGCCGACCAGTTCCTCACCTCCTTCGCCGGCGACGGCGAGGAGGAAGCCTCGCCGGACGCGTTCAGCCGGCTCGCCGCCAAGCCGCGCCTGAGGATGCTCGCCGCGATCGGCGAGGCCGAGCGGCTGGTCTCCGGAGCCGCGATCCAGGCACGCTGCCTGGAATGCGCCGGCCACGAAGCCCGGCCGCGCGCTCCGTCCGCGAACGGCCTGGCCGGCTGGCTCTGGCGCCTGCTCGGGGCATGAAGCTGAGGGCCGCGACGCCCGAGGACGCCGCGGCCATCGCCGAAATCTACGCCCCCTTCGTGACGGGAAGCGCCGTGTCGTTCGAGACCGAGCGGCCCGACGAGACGGCGATCCGGGCGCGGATGGAGAGCGGCGGGGCGCTCTATCCCTGGCTGGTGGGCGAGGCGGACGGCGGCGTGCTTGGCTACGCCTATGCCGCCCGCTTCCGCGACCGCCCCGCCTACCGCTTCACCGTGGAGACCAGCGTTTACCTTCGATCCGGCGCCAGCGGGCGAGGGCTCGGGCGGCGGCTGTACGAGCCCCTGCTCGCGATCCTGGAGCTCCAGGGCTTCACCCAAGCGATCGCGGCGATCACCCTGCCGAACGAGGCGAGCGTCCGGCTTCACGAGAGGCTCGGCTTCGAGCGGGCCGGGACTTATCGCCAGGTGGGGTGGAAGTTTGCGGCGTGGCACGACGTCGGGCTGTGGCAGAGGAGGCTTGCTGCGGCCGGGACTCGGCCGACGGAGCCGAAAGTTCGAAGCATCGGCGACCTTCCTTGAATCCTCCCCCGGATTTCCGGGGGAGGGGGACCGCGCGAAGCGCGGTGGAGGGGTTCTTCTTAAGTCAGAAAGGGCCCCTCCACCAGGCTTCGCCTGGTCCCCCTCCCCTGCAAATGCAGGGGAGGATTTAGGCTCAGACCTGGCGCCCATAGGCCGGCAGCTTCCAGCCATAGTGGATCGCACCCGCCCTCAACGCGAAGCCGGCACAGGCCGCGACCAGGCCCGCGACCGCCGCCGGGGCTCCCGCCAGAAGCAACCCGACCATCAGCGCCGAGGAGAAAGCCGCGGCGGTCACGTACAGCTCCGGCCGCATCAGGATCGAAGGCTCGCCGGCGAGAACGTCGCGGATGATCCCGCCGAGGCAGGCGGTGAGGACTCCCATCGCCATCGCGGGAAGCGGGGCGATATCGAAAGCCAAGCCCTTAGCCGCCCCGTAAGTGGAGTAGGCGGCGATCCCGACGGCATCGAGCCAGGGCAGCGCCCGGCCCTGCCAGAGCGAGCCCGGAAGCGCCCAGACCGCGAGGGCGGCGGCGAAACAGATGATCAGGATCATGTTCTCGTGAACCCAGAAGACCGGCGCTGCGATCAGCAGGTCGCGAACCGTTCCGCCTCCGACTCCGGTGACGACCGCGAAAAAGATCAAGGTGACGACCGTCTGCTTCTTCGCCGCCGCGACCAGCGCGCCCGAGCAGGCGAAGACGGCGACTCCCGCCCAGTCGAGATAGGGCAGGGCCGAGCCCAGCAAGGCGGCCGGGCCGGTCATCGGCGGCGGCGCCTGAGGGTGAGCGGAAGCATCGCGAGGGCCAGCAACGTCGTCACCAGCGCCGCGCCGCCGAGGCCGATCAGCAACGGGTTGTGGGCGTCCTCGCGGGTCTCGAGGTCCATGATGTGAATCCCCCACATGAGGTCGTAGAAGCGCCACCAGCGAGTCCGCCGCGCCAGGACCTCCCCGGTCGCCGCGTCGAGGTAGAATCGGGTTCCGTCGCTCATCGTCACCCGCCAGGCCGCAACCTTGCGGCGAAGCTCGAGCGGCGGCGCTTCGGCCGGGGTCCGCTCGACCGCTGCGATCCGCGCCTTGCCCGTGTAGCGCGCCTCGACGATCCGGGCGGCGTCGGCCGCGGCGAGCGGCGCGAGGAGGCGGCCGGTCGAAGCGTCGGCGAGACGGGAGCCGCCATCGGCATATTTGAGCAGCCATTTCGGCCCGTCGGGCCTCGACTCCAGCCGGAGCGAGGCGAGCGGCCGGGGCCCGACTGCGGGCGGGACGGGCGCGATCCCCGAGGGCAGCGGCGGAGGCTCGGCGATCAGCCCCTCGCCGCGCACCGTCTCGATCGGCCTCGCGACCATTAGGAGACCCGACACGGTCCAGGCGAGGAAGGGCAATCCGACGATCCAGCCGAGCCAGATGTGCCAGCGCCTGAGCCTTTGCCGAGTCTTCATGCCCTCCCCCGTTACTCGGGCAGCTTCCCTCAGACGTCGAGAGAAAGGAAGCCGAATTCCCGTCATCCCGGCGAAGGCCGGGATCCATGGACACGGACCCTGGAGATGAACCTCAGCCGGCGGCGTTCATGGATTCCGGCCTTCGCCGGAAATGACGGGTGCCTATTCGAACCGCTCCCGGCACTTGTCGAGGACCGGGATCGGCGAACCGAGCCCTGCCGCGGCGGCGAGCGCCTTGTTGCGCTCCCGGCTCTGGGCCTCGATGTCCGATCCGGCGCGACCGCGCAGGGCGGGGGCCAAATCGTCGTTCAGCTCGGTCCGCATCCTGCGATAGGCCGCAAGCGTGTTGCCGAAGTCCCTTTCCGAGCCCTCGAGCGCGACGCTTGCGAACTCGGCCAGCTCCTCGCAGGCGATCTGCGCCTCGAAGCGGCCGGACGGAAGCTCGACATCTTTCTTGCCGGCGACTGGAAAGGCGGAATCGCATACCGGCACGAGCTCGCGCCACTTCCCGCCGGTGATTCCGGCCTCGAGCTCGCGCATGCGCTTGTTGACCCGGTTCGCCGTCTCGGCCTCGAAGGTTCCACCCTGCGCCGCGGCGAGCAGGGCATAATGGAAGATCTTGCCCTGCGCCGCGAGCGGAAGCGGCGCCTTCACGTCGGTAACGGCGGTTCGGGCGGCGGCCGCGGCGACCACTGCGCAGGTGGCGGCGCGGTCGACCGGGTCGGCGGGCAGCTCCAGCGGCTTGGCGCCGCCGCAGGCGGAGAGCGCGAGCGCGCCGGCCAGGAAGGCGGGAACGAGCTTCAAAGGTTTCGCTCCATCGTTACGGGTCGGGAAAGAAGAGACGCCTGTCGCGCTCCCCAGTCAAGCCGCACAGAGCCGTCATTGCGAGGAGCGAAGCGACGAAGCAATCCAGCCGGCGTGGACGCTCCGCTGGATTGCTTCGCTTCGCTCGCAATGACGGGCTGGAGCCTCAGATGTGGATCGGTTTGCCCGTCACCGCCATCGCCGCTTCCTTGACCGCTTCCGAATGGGTGGGGTGGGCGTGGCAGGTATAGGCGATGTCCTCGCTGGTCGCCCCGAACTCCATCGCCTGCGCGGCCTGGGCGATCATCGTCCCGGCGACCGAGGCGATGATGTGGACCCCCAGCACCCGGTCGGTCCGGGCGTCGGCGAGCACCTTGACGAAGCCGTCCGTTTCCCGGTTGGTCTTGGCCCGGCTGTTGGCCATCATCGGGAACTTGCCGGCCTTGTACTCGACTCCCGCTTCCTTCAGCTCCTCCTCGGTCTTTCCGACCGCGGCGATCTCCGGGAAGGTGTAGACGACTCCGGGGATGACGTCGTGGTTGACGATCCCGATCTGGCCGGCGAGGATCTCGGCGACGGCGATCCCCTCGTCCTCCGCCTTGTGGGCGAGCATCGGGCCGGGAGTCACGTCGCCGATCGCGTAGACCCCCTCGACTCCGGTGCGAAAATCATGATCGACCTCGATCTGGCCGCGCTTGTTGAGCTGGATTCCCGCGGCTTCGAGGTTGAGGCCGTCGACGTTGGGCCGGCGGCCGATGGAGACCAGAACCACGTCCGCCTCGATCGTTTGAGCCTCGCCGCCCTGGGCCGGCTCGACGGTGAGGGTGACGCCCTCGCCCGATTTCTCGGCCCTGGTGACCTTCGTCGAGGTCCGGATCTCGAAGCCCTGCTTCTTGAAGATCTTGCCCGCTTCCTTTCGGACCTCGCCGTCCATGCCGGGCAGCAGCTGGTCGAGATATTCGACGACGGTCACCTTCGAACCGAGCCTGCGCCAGACCGAGCCCAGCTCGAGCCCGATGACTCCTCCGCCAATGACGACCAGATGGCCCGGAACCCTGGCGAGCTCGAGAGCGCCGGTGGAATCGACGATCCGCTCCTGGTCGATCTCGACTCCGGGCAGCGGAGTGACCGAGGAGCCGGTCGCGATGACGATGTTCTTCGCCGAATAGGCCTGCCCGGCGACGTCGAGCGCGTTCGGACCGGTGAATCTCGCGTGGCCCTTGAGCCAGGTGATCTTGTTCTTCTTGAACAGGAACTCGATCCCGCCGGTCAGCCCCTTGATCGCTTCGCGCCGCCCGGCGTGCATGACGTCGAGGTCGAGCTCCACGCCGGTCGCCTTGATGCCCCATTTGGCCATCGTCCCATGGGCGGCCTCCTCGAACAGCTCGGAGGCGTGGAGCAGGGCCTTGGACGGGATGCAGCCGACGTTGAGGCAGGTCCCGCCCAGCGTCTCCCGGCTCTCGACGCACGCGGTCTTCAGTCCGAGCTGCGCGGCGCGAATGGCCGCGACATAGCCGCCGGGGCCGGCTCCGATGATGATCACGTCGAAATTGGTGTCTGACATTCTCAAAACTCCGTTCGCCCTGAGCTTGTCGAAGGGCTTCCTTTTTCTTCCTCCTCCGCAGCGAAGGAGAGGGCTTCGACAAGCTCAGCCCGAACGGGTTCAAAGGTCGATCAGCAATCTCGTCGGGTCTTCCAGAGCTTCCTTCATCCGAACGAGGAAGGTGACCGCCTCGCGGCCGTCGACCAGGCGGTGGTCATAGGACAGAGCGAGGTACATCATCGGCCGAACCACCACCTGGCCGTCCCTCACCACCGGCCGCTCCTCGATCCGGTGCATCCCGAGCACGGCCGACTGGGGCGGGTTGATGATCGGGGTGGAGAGGAGCGAGCCGAACACGCCGCCGTTGGAGATGGTGAAGGTCCCCCCTTCCATGTCGGCCATGGTCAGCGATCCTTCCTTGGCCCGCCTTCCGAACTCGGCGATGGACTTCTCGACCTCGGCGAAGCTCAGCGCCTGGGCGTCGCGGATGACCGGGACGACGAGGCCGTTGGGCGCCGAGACGGCGACCGAGACGTCGACATAATCGTGATAGACGATCTCCTCGCCTTCTATGTAGGCGTTGACCGAGGGAACGTCGCGGGCGGCGAGCACCGCCGCCTTCACGAAGAAGCTCATGAATCCGAGCCGGATCCCGTGCTTCTTCTCGAACAGATCCTTGTAACGGCTCCTGGCGTCCATCACCGCCGTCATGTCGACGTCGTTGAAGGTGGTCAGCATCGCCGCCGTGTTCTGCGCCTCCTTGAGGCGCCGGGCGACGGTCTGCCTGAGACGGGTCATCCTCACCCGCTCCTCGCGGCGTTCGCCGGAGGCCGCCCGGGCTTGGGGCGGAGGAGGCGGAGGCGGAGGCGCGGCGGGAGTCGGCGCGGGTGCGGGCGCGGGCGCTTCCTTCGCCTTGGCCGCGGCGGCCAGGACATCGTCCTTGGTCAGGCGGCCGTCCTTCCCGGTGCCCTTGATCTTGGAGGGATCGAGATGGTGCTCGAGCACGATCCGTCGAACCGCCGGCGACAAGGTAAGGTGATGGCCGTCCTCATCGTCTTCCGACTCCTCGGCGCGGAGCTCGACATTCTCGCCGGCGCCTTCCGGATTGACCGGGACCGCCGCCGGGACCGCCTGCTCCGACTGCGCCGCCGCCGGCATCCCCGAGCCGCTCTCGATCCGGGCGATGGCCGCCCCGACCGCGACCGTGTCGCCGACCGCGACGAGCTGGTCGCCCATCACTCCGTCGACCGGCGACGGCACCTCTATCGCGACCTTGTCGGTCTCGAGGCTTGCGAGCGGCTCGTCGGCCTTGACCGGGTCGCCGGGCATCTTGAGCCACTGGCCGAGAGTAGCCTCGGTGATCGATTCCCCAAGGGTCGGGACTTTGACTTCGGTCGCCATGTGGTTCCTTTATCCCGCCTTGCGCTGAGCCGGCGCGTTGCTGCTACCTGTAGTGAGCGGCGTCGAACTATGGCCGAGCGCGTCGGCGATCAAGGCCGCCTGCTCGGCGGCGTGGCGCTTGGCGAGGCCGGTGGCCGGCGACGCCGACGCCGGACGGCCCGCATAGAGCGCCCGCCGGGGCTTCGCCCCCGCTTCCTCGAGACAGCGCTCGATTCGCCAGTCGAGGAAATTCCAATAGCCCTGGTTCTGCGGCTCCTCCTGGGCCCAGACCACCTCCTCGAGGCCCGCCATGCGCTTCAGCCGGCTCGTCAGCGGCTCGGACGGGAAGGGGTAGAGCTGCTCGAGCCGGATGATCGAGGTGTGGGCGTCGCCGGCCTTGTCGCGCGCTTCCATCAGCTCGTAGGCGACCTTGCCGGTGCAAAGGACGAGCCGCTTCACCGCCTCGTCGGTGGGGCCCCGGGCGTCCGAGAGGATCCGCTTGAAGTGGCTTTCGCCGGTGAAATCCCCAACGCTCGAGACTGCGAGCTTGTGTCGGAGCAGCGACTTGGGGGTCATGACGATCAGCGGCTTCCTGAAGTCGCGCTTCATCTGGCGGCGGAGCAGGTGGAAATAATTGGCCGGCGTGGTGCAATAGGCGACCTGCATATTGTCCTCGCCGCACAATTGCAGGAATCGCTCCGGCCGAGCCGAGCTGTGCTCGGGGCCCTGGCCTTCATAGCCGTGGGGCAAGAGCAGGACGAGTCCGCTCGCCCGGAGCCACTTGGCCTCTCCGGCGGCGATGAACTGGTCGATGATGACCTGGGCGCCGTTGGCGAAATCGCCGAACTGGGCCTCCCACAGAACCAGGGTGCGCGGATCTGCGATCGAGAATCCATATTCGTAGCCGAGCACCCCGAATTCGGAGAGCGGCGAATCCCGAACTTCGAACCGGGCGCCCTCGACCGTCGTCAGAGGGATATATTTGTGGCCGTTGGTCTGGTCGACCCAGGCGGCGTGGCGATGGCTGAACGTTCCCCGGGCGCTGTCCTGGCCGGAAAGGCGGACGCCCGAGCCTTCGCGAAGCAAGGTCCCGAAGGCGAGCGCTTCGGCCGTGGCCCAATCGAAACCCTCGCCGCTGGCGAACATCTGGGCTTTGGAGTCGATGATCCGCTGCAGGGTCTTGTGGACGGTGAGGCCTTCGGGGATCGTGCTGAGGATCGAACCGACCTCGCGCAATGTCGATTCGTCCACCGCTGTCGAGACGTTGCGGCGCTCGGTCTCCGGCGTGTCGGGCCGGCCGAGGCCGGACCAGCGGCCTTCGAACCAGTCGGCCTTGTTGGGCAGGTAGGATTTGGCCGCCTCGAACTCGGTCTCGAGCAGGGCGGTGAACTCGCCGACCCGGGCCTCGGCCCAGGCGGGCTCGATCACGCCCTCCTGGACCAGCCGAGCGCCGTACAGCTCGGAGACCGGCGGATGCTTTCGGATCTCGGCGTACATGAGCGGCTGGGTGAAGCTCGGCTCGTCGCCCTCGTTGTGGCCGAAGCGGCGATAGCACCACATGTCGATGACGATGTCGCGGGCGAACTTCTGTCGATATTCGATGGCGAGCTTGCAGGCGAAGGTCACCGCCTCCGGATCGTCGCCGTTGACGTGGAGGATCGGCGCCTGCACCGACTTCGCGATGTCGGAGGGGTAGGGTGACGATCTGGCGAACTGAGGGCTTGTCGTGAAACCTACCTGGTTATTGATGACGTAGTGGATGGTTCCGCCGGTGCCGTAGCCCGGGATCCCGGAGAAGGCGAAGCATTCCGCGACGATGCCCTGGCCGGCGAAGGCCGCGTCGCCGTGGAGGAGCACCGGCAGCACCTCGCCGACCTTGCTGCTTCCGCCGCGCCCGACCTGGAGCGCCCGCACCTTGCCCAGCACCACGGGGTCCACCGCCTCGAGGTGGCTGGGATTGGGGACCAGCGACATGTGCACCTTGATCCCGTCGAACTCGCGGTCCGACGAGGTGCCGAGATGATATTTGACGTCGCCCGAGCCGCCGACGTCCTCCGGATTGGCGGAACCGCCCGCGAACTCGGTGAAGATCGCCCGGTAGGGCTTGGCCATGACGTTGGCGAGGACGTTCAGCCGCCCGCGATGGGCCATCCCGAAGACGATCTCGCGAACCCCGTACTGGCCGCCATATTTGATCACGCTCTCGAGCGCCGGGATCATCGATTCGCCGCCGTCCAGGCCGAAGCGCTTGGTCCCGACATATTTGCGGGCGAGGAACTTCTCCCACTGCTCGGCCTCGATGACCTTCTGCAGGATCGACTGCTTGCCCTCGGGGGTGAACCGGATCTCGGCGTCGCGGCCCTCCATCCGATCCTGGAGGAATCGGCGCTCCTCGAGGTCGTTGATGTGCATATATTCGAGGCCGACATTGCCGCAATAATTGCGCCTGAGGATGTCGACGACCTCGCGCACCGTGCCCTGGCTGAGCCCGAGCGCCCCGCCGAGCCAGATCGTCCGGTCGAGCGCGGCTCCGGTGAAGCCGTGATATTCGGGAGTGAGGTCCTCGGGCATGTCGCGCTTGGCGAGGCCGAGCGGATCGAGATTGGCGGCGAGGTGCCCGCGAACCCGATAGGTTCGGATCAGCATCATCGCGCAGATCGAATCGTTCGCCGCCTGCTCGACGTCGGCGCTGGATTTGCCCGACGCGACGGCGGCCTCCTTCGCCTTCGCCGCGACCTTCTCGAGCGTCATCGAGGTCGGGTCGAGCCCCGAATTGACCTCGTCGAGCTCGGCCACGGGCCAGTTGGCGCGCGCCCAGCTCGGTCCCTGCTCGCGTTCGCCGATGCCGATGCCGATGCTGTCCAAGTCGAATTCGCCTTTCGAGACTTCTACCGTCGATACCGCCGCATGTTCCGCCCCGTCTCCGTCATTGCGAGGAGCGAAGCGACGAAGCAATCCAGACCCACGTCGGACGCCGTGCTGGATTGCTTCGCTTCGCTCGCAATGACGGGCGAAGCGGCGAGAGCGGCCCCCCTAGCCCTTCAAAAGCGCGGCGAGGGTCGATCCAAGCTCAGATGGGCTCGGCGACACCGTAATTCCAGCCGCCTCCATCGCGGCGATCTTGTCCTCGGCTCCGCCCTTGCCTCCCGAGACGATCGCTCCGGCATGGCCCATCCGCCTTCCCGGAGGCGCCGTCCGGCCGGCGATGAAGCCTACCGTCGGCTTGCCGCGGCCCGCGCGCGCCTCGTCGGCGAGGAACTGGGCCGCATCCTCCTCGGCCGAGCCGCCGATCTCGCCGATCATGATGATCGATTGGGTCTCCGGGTCGGCGAGGAACAGCTCGAGCACGTCGACGAAATTGGTGCCGTTGACCGGATCGCCTCCGATCCCCACCGCCGTCGTCTGGCCGAGCCCGGCATTGGAGGTCTGGAACACCGCTTCATAGGTGAGAGTGCCCGAGCGGCTGACCACGCCCACGGAGCCCTTGCGGAAGATCCCGCCGGGCATGATCCCGATCTTGCACTCGCCCGGAGTGAGGACTCCCGGGCAGTTCGGCCCGATCAGCCGCGATTTGGAGCCCGACAAGGCCCGCTTCACCCGGACCATGTCGAGCACCGGAATGCCCTCGGTGATGCACACGATCAGCGGCACCTCGGCGTCGATCGCCTCGAGGATCGAATCGGCGGCGAAGGGCGGCGGGACGTAGACGACGCTTGCGTCGGCGCCGGTCTGGCGGACCGCCTCGGCGACCGTGTCGAAGACCGGAAGCCCGATATGGGTCTGGCCGCCTTTGCTCGGGGTGACCCCGGCGACCATCCTGGTCCCGTAGGCGAGCGCCTGCTCGGTGTGGAAGGTCCCGGTCTCGCCGGTCATCCCCTGGGTGATGACCTTGGTCGAGGAGTTTACGAGGATCGACATTCAAAAGCCTCCGATGGCCTGGGCGATGAGCACGTTGCCGTGCACTCCGAAAGTTTTGGCGAGCGAATGGCC
>DASVSP010000028.1:0-11520 GCA_036388065.1 Allosphingosinicella sp. | reverse complement strand
GAGGACGGTGATGATCCCCATCGTCTTCTGGGCGTCGTTGAGCCCGTGCCCGACCGAATAGGCGGCCGACGAGACGAGATGGAGGACTCGGAACTTGCCTTCCGCGCCGCGAGCGCTCGAACGGACGGCCATCCAGCTCGTCACCAGCATGATCAGCATCGCGAGCATCATCCCGAGCAGCGGCGACAAGACGATCGCGACCAGGGTCTTGTTGAGCCCGGTCCACTGCACCCCGGTCAGCCCGGCATGCGCCACGCCCGATCCGATCAGGCCGCCGACCAGGGCGTGGCTCGAAGAGGAGGGTATCCCCTTAAGCCAGGTGACGACGTTCCAGAACATCGCTCCGATCAATGCCCCGAACACCACGGCGGGCGTGATCAGGTCCTTGTCGATGAGTCCCTTGCCGATCGTGTCTGCGACCTTGTGAAGGCTGGGGACGGCTAGCGAGAGGAAATAAGCGGCGAAGTTGAAGAAGGCGGCGAAGGCGACCGCCTGGACCGGGCTGAGCAGGCGGGTGGCGACGACGGTCGCGATCGAGTTGGCGGCGTCGTGGAGCCCGTTCAGGAAGTCGAACGCCAGGGCGATGGCGATGAGGCCGATGAGCAGCGGCAGTGCCAGCTCGTGCATGTGCCGGCCCCCTCAGGCGTGGTCGATGACGACGCCGGAAATCTCGTTGGCCACGTCCTCGAAACGGTCGAGGACCCTTTCGAGATGGCTGTAGATTTCGCGGCCGACGATATAGCCCATCGCATTGCCGTCGCGGTGCCTCAGGAACAGCGCCTTGAGGCCCGCATCGTGCAGGTGATCGGCTTCCTCCTCGAGATGGACGATCTGCTCGGTGATCTTGTCCAGCTCCAGATGGTTCGCACCGATTTTGCGCATCAGCGGCATCGCCTGGCGGACCAGCTTCGCGCCCTCCTCGGCGAGAGCGGCCATGTCGCGCATCTGCGGCTCGAAATGAGCGACCTCGAACTGCGTGATCGCCTTGGCGGTCTTCTGCATCTCGTCGATCGCATCGTCCATCGACGAGATGAGGTCGGTGATCGCGCTACGGTCGAAGGGCGTGATGAAGGTCCTGCGCACCGCATGGAGCACCTCGCGGGTGACGTCGTCCGCCTGGTGCTCGAACCTGGAGATCTGGCGGCAGCTTTCCTGGATGCCCTCCTCCTTGGCGAACATCCGGCTCATCACCTCGGCGCCGCCGACCAGGGTCTCGGCATGACGCTCGAACATGTCGAAGAAACCGGCCTCCTTCGGCATCATTCGACGAAACAGGCTCAGCATCTCTTCCCCCTGGACTTTTGCGCGTCCTAGCACGGGGCGCCGGCTTTTGTTTCACTTTTGTGACTGGCCCGAAGCCAGCCGGATCAGCCGGGCGAGCTCGTCTTCGTGGACCATCGCGGCGGCCTCTTCGCCGGCGAACCAGCGCCGCTCCCGTTCGCCCTTCTCCGGCCATTCGTCGCGCTCTTCGGCGACCGGCATAAGGAACAGGTGGACCATGGCGGGCACCGCGGCTCCGCTGCGGCGGCGCTTCTCGTAGGAATAGCGTCCGATCGCTTCGGGCTCGACCGTTCCGACGATTCCGGCTTCCTCGAACGCCTCCTGGGCGGCCGATTCGGCCGGGCTCTTTCCGGGAATGGGATTGCCTCGCGGAACCACCCAGCGGCGGGTCTCGCGCGAGGTGATGAGCAGCACTTCGAGGCCGCCGTCGGCCGAACGGCGCACCGGGATGACTCCATATTGGGTCAGCAACGTCCGTCCTCCCCAAGCCGCGGAGCGGGGCGGTCCGCCAGCTGGCGCCTGCCGTCGATGACGATCGGGGAGGCGAGGCCGGGGGCCTCGCCCTCGATCCTCAGGCCGCGGTGGACGACTTGGGGATCGGCGAAGACCGAGTCGACCGGGTTGATCGGTCCGGCCGGAATTCCCGCGGCCTCGAGCGCGGCTGAGAATTCGCCGAGCCGCCGGCCCTCGATCGCATCCTCCAGGAGAGGGATCAGCGAGCTCCGGTTCACGACTCGCGCCGGATTGGTTCGGAACCGCTCGTCCAGGGCCAGCCTCTCCACCCCCAATATCGCGCACAGGCGCTCGAACTGCCTGTCGTTGCCGACCGCGACGATCACTTCGCCGTCGGCGACTCGAAAGGCCTGGTAGGGGACGAGGTTTGAATGGCCGTTGCCCATGCGGGTCGGAACGTCCCCCGACACCATCCAGTTCAGTGCCTGGTTGGCGAGGACCGCGACCTGGGTGTCGAGCAGGGCCATGTCGATATGGGCGCCCCGGCCGGTCCGGTCCCGCTCGCGAAGGGCGGCGAGGATGGCGACGCTGGAGTAGAGGCCGGTGAACAGGTCGGCATAGGCGATTCCCGACTTCTGGGGCGGTCCGTCCGGCTCCCCGGTGAGCGACATCGCCCCGCCCATGCCCTGGATGATGAAATCGTAGCCGGCTCGGGCGGCGTAGGGCCCCGTCTGGCCGAAGCCGGTGATCGAGCAATAGACCAGTCGGGGGTTGAGGTTTGAGAGGGAGGCATGGTCCAGCCCGTATTTGGCCAAGCCGCCCACCTTGAAATTCTCGATCAGGACGTCGGCTTCGGTGGCGAGCGCCCGGACCGCGGCCTGGCCCTGCGCCGATTCCAGGTCGATCGCGACCGACCGCTTGCCGCGATTGCAGCTGTGGAAATAGGCCGAGGCGCCGTCGGGGGCGAAAGGGGGGCCCCAATGGCGGGTGTCGTCGCCGGTCACCGGCCGCTCGACCTTCACCACGTCCGCTCCGAGGTCAGCGAGCAGCTGCCCGGCCCAGGGACCTGCGAGGATCCGGGCGAGCTCGACCACCTTGAGGCCGGCGAGGGGCTTATCCATGGTGTCCCCGCCCCGTCATTGCGAGGAGCGAAGCGACGAAGCAATCCAGTCCCCGGCGCCGCCGCCGCTGGATTGCTTCGCTTCGCTCGCAATGACGGATTGGGTCAAAACGCCGAAATCCCCGTGATCGCCCGCCCGAGGATCAGCCCGTGGACGTCGTGCGTGCCCTCGTAGGTGTTGACCGTCTCGAGGTTGGAAGCGTGGCGCATGACCTGGAACTCGGCGGAGATCCCGTTGCCGCCGTGCATGTCGCGTGCGGTCCGGGCGATGTCGAGCGCCTTGCCGACATTGTTGCGCTTGATGAGGCTGATCGTCTCGGGGACCAGCTCGCCCTCGTCCATCCGCCGCCCGACCCGGAGCGCGGCCTGCAGGCCGAGCGTGATCTCGGTGATCATGTTGGCCAGCTTCATCTGGACGAGCTGGGTGGCGGCGAGGGGACGGCCGAACTGCTTTCGGTCGAGCGTATAGGTGCGCGCCGCATGATAGCAGGCCTCGGCCGCGCCCATCGAGCCCCAGGCGATCCCGTAGCGCGCCCGGTTGAGGCAGCCGAACGGGCCCTTGAGCCCCTCGACTCCCGGCAGCAGCGCCTCCTCGGGCACCTCGACCCCGTCCATGACGATCTCGCCGGTGATCGAGGCTCGAAGCGAGAGCTTCATGCCGATCTTCGGAGCGCTCAGGCCCTTCATTCCCTTTTCGAGCAAAAAGCCTCGGATCTTGCCGTCATGGGCGTCGGACTTGGCCCAGACGACGAAGACGTCGGCGATCGGCGAGTTGGTGATCCACATCTTCGAGCCGGAAAGGCGGTAGCCGCCGTCGATCTTCTCCGCGCGCGTCCGCATCCCGCCCGGGTCGGAGCCGGCGTCCGGCTCGGTCAGCCCGAAGCAGCCGATCAGCTCCCCGGTCGCCAGCCCCGGCAGCCATTTGCGCTTCTGCGCCTCGGAGCCGTAGGCGTCGATCGGGTGCATGACGAGCGACGACTGAACGCTCATCGCCGAGCGATAGCCGCTGTCGACCCGCTCGACCTCCCGCGCCACCAGGCCATAGCTGACGTAGTTCAGCCCCGCCCCGCCATATTCGGGCGCGATCGTCGCTCCAAGAAGGCCGAGCTCGCCCATTTCGGACATGATCGAACGGTCGAAATGCTCGTCGAGGAAGGCTTCGGTCACGCGCGGCTGCAACCTCTCCTGGGCGTAGCCCCGGGCCGTGTCGCGAACGAGCCTTTCCTCGTCGGAGAGCTGCGCGTCGAGCGCGAACGGGTCTTCCCAGTCGAACCGGGCAATGCGGCTTTCGGACATTCGAACCTCGTTGCGATGCGGATCGAGCCCCTTCGCTTATGGCGGCCCGGCTGTCTACTCCCGCGCCGCCGAGGGCCCGGCCTCGGACTTCGGACTCGAGGCGCGCGGGCGGCCGCGTGCCCGCGCCTGCTCGAGCAGCCCTCGAGCGGCCCGAGCCAGCCCCGGGTCGTGCGGATCGCCGGTCAGCGGAAGAAGCAGCCGCTCGGCCTCCTCCCACCGCTTGCGGGCGATGAGCAGTCCGGCGGCGTTCATCGTCGCCTCCTGCGCCTGCGGCGCCAGCTCCTGGGCAAGGAGGAGAATGTTGATCGTGTTGTCGGAAACGAAGCGCTCGTTCGCTCGCAACGCCTCGGCGTAGCGAAGGAGGGTCTGCCAATGGTTCGGATTCGCCTTGTGGGCTCGGGCGAAGGCGGAACGGGCGAGCCGGAACTGCGCCTCTTCGTCGTCCGACTCGCGGCCGGCGCGAAGATGGCGCATGCCCTTGAAGTAGAGCAGCTCGGAATCGGCGGGGCGAGCCGCGAGGAGCGGGCCGATGAGTGCGTCCGCCTTCGCCGCGTCGCCGTGCAGGGCTTCGGCCTGGGCGAGGATCCGCTTCGCGAACTCGTCCTGGTGCGTGGCCGCCGCCGTCCGGACCTTGGCGAGCAGCCCGGCCTCGTCCGCCGGTCCCGCTTCCATCGTCGCTCGAAGCAGCAGGAGGTCGTCCGCCGACGCGGGAAGGCGCGTGATCGCCACCGCCGGCGCAGCGGCCTGGCTGGCGCGCTTGAACCGGGTATAGGTCATTCCGCGCTTGCTGTAGGCGCGAAGCTCGCGCTCCAGCTCGGCGATCGGCATTGGGAAGGCGGCCGCGAAGGCCTTGCGCGGCTCGTCCCCTCGGGCCGCGGCCGCCAGATATGCGGCTAGTTTCGGCCGCATCTCGGCGTTTCTCAGCAGATAATGGGTGAGTAGCCAGCTTTGGGCATAGAAAGCGTACATTGCTTCGCGCTCGGTGGGAACGTCGCCGAACAGGATCCGCTCGGCCGGCAGCCACTTGCCCTGGACCAGCGCGTAGGCCCGCCCGACGTTCGGCCGGCCATATTCGATGACGTCCTTTTTGAACGTCACCGTGGACGCATATTCGGCGAACCCTTCCACGTACCAGGCCGGATAGGGGAGGGGCCGATATTGCTTCATGAAATGGTGGGCGACCTCATGGAGGAGGGTCTCCTGGCCCTCGCCCGCCGCGCTCTCGTCGACCACCGCCGCGATTCCCGCCGATCCGGCCACGTACACCCCGGTAATGCCGGCCGGCATGTTGCGGATGGAGCGAAGCTGGGCACCGCTTCGGACCATGTAGATGTTGAGCTTGTTCGGGGCGTCGGGTTCGCCGACTCCGGTCAGTGCACGCAGGAACAGCTGATAATCTTCCAGCAAGGCCGCCTGCTCGCGCAGCTTGGCCTCGCCCGACTGGCTGTAGAGGACGAAATTCGCGCTTTCGGCCCGGCGCCATTCCGCCGCGGCGGGCGAAGCCGGCGCCAGAACCAGAAGCGCGGCCCAAATCCACCAGAAAATCCGCATTTTTCTTTCCCCACCGGACGCCCGAGTCGAACCTGGCGGACAGGGTGGGATTCGAACCCACGGTGGGGTTGCACCCACGGCGGTTTTCAAGACCGCTGCCTTAAACCACTCGGCCACCTGTCCAGGAGGAGGTGGCTCTAGCCCAAGAGGGTTTAAGCTGAACAGGCTTTTCCCTCTCCCGCGGAAAGCGGGAGAGGGGCGACATCATGCGGGGCCGCTCGTGCAACCGGCGCGGCGAGCCGAGTATCTACACCTGCGCCGCTGTGGCATCAGGGACGCCGAGTGGGAGAAGAATGTATGCGTTTCTTGAGGGGGATGGCGGCCCTTGCGCTTGCCGGGGCGATGGCTCCGCTGCCGAGCCCGGCCGCCGCCCAGAGCGGGCTCGGCGAGTCCGGCTTCCGGGCCTATCTGGGCCAGCTCGAGGCCCAGGCCCGGCGCGCCGGGGTCAGCCAGGGCACGATCTCGAGCGTCTTCCCGAGCCTCGTGTTCAGTTCGAGGACGGTCGAGCTCGATCGCGCCCAGCCGGGCGGTCGGCCCGGAAGCAACGCCAACCCGCCCTTCGCGCCCTACCGGGCCCGCCATGTCACTCCGACCCTGATCGCCAACGGGCAGCGCCGCTATGCCGCCAATCTGCCGCGCCTGCAGGCCATCGGCCGGCGCTACGGAGTGAATCCGTCGGTGGTCGTCGCCATCTGGGGCCACGAGACGAGCTACGGCTCGGTCACCGGCAATTTCGATCTTCTCAACTCGCTGGCCTCGCTCGCTTATGACGGCCGCCGCCGCCAGCTCTTCTCGGACGAGTTCGTCGCAGCCCTGAAGATGATCGACCGCGGGGTTCCGCGCTACCGCCTCAAGGGCAGCTGGGCGGGAGCCACCGGCCACCCGCAATTCCTCCCGTCGGTCTGGCTCCGCCTCGGAGTCGACGGCGACGGCGACGGCCGCTCCGACATCTGGCGAAGCGAGGCCGACGCCCTGGCATCGATCGCCAATTATCTGAGCAGCGCCGGCTGGAGGCCGGGCGTTCCCTGGGGCGTGGCCGTCCGGGTTCCGCCGGGCTTCGACCGGAGCAGGGTGCGAAACGACGTTCGCGCGCCGCGCTGCCCGAAGGTCTTCGAGCGCCACAGCCGCTGGCTGACGTTCGGGGAATGGCGCCGCCTGGGGTTCGTCGCCCAGAACGGGATATGGCCGCGGGACTCCGAGATGGCGTCGCTCCTCGAGCCCGACGGGCCGAATGCGACGGCCTACCTGCTGACCGCCAACTATCGCGCCATCCTCGATTACAATTGCTCCAACTTCTACGCGCTCTCGGTCGGCCTGCTCGCCGACGCGATCGCTCGGTGATCCGTCTGGCGCGACTCGAGGGGAGGGGTTAAGCAGGACGGAGAGCATGATCCGGGCGCTCGTCATTGCGAGCGAAGCGAAGCAATCCAGCGGTACTAACGCCTGAAGCTGGATTGCTTCGTCGCTTCGCTCCTCGCAATGACGGCTCAACGGCAACACCGCCATCACATCAGGGGACCAGTCTCAACCATGATCCGCAAAAGCCTGTTTCCGATAGCTTTCTCTGTCGCAGCCGCGCTTCCGGCCGCCGCCGCCGCGCCCCCGCTCGAGACCGCCGCTCCGGTCGCCTACATGGTCGATCTCAGCTCCGGCGCGGTCCTCTACGCCAAGGATCCGGACCGGCGGATCCCGCCCGCCTCGATGGCGAAGATGATGACCACCCATCTCGCCTTCCACATGATCAAGCGCGGCGAGGCGAAGCTGGACAAGATGTGCCAGGTCCGCCCCGAAACCTGGCGCCAGTGGCACGGGCCGCAGGCGGGTTCGACCATGTTCCTGTCGCCCGGCGAGCAGGTCAGCGTCGAGAACCTCCTCCACGGAATCGTCACCCTGTCGGGCAACGACGCCACCGTCGTCCTCGCCGAATGCCTGGCGGGCACCGAGCCGGCTTATGCCGCACTCATGAACGCCGAGGCCAAGCGCCTTGGGATGACCAACTCCAATTTCGGCAACACCAACGGCTGGCCCGACAATGGAGTGACCTTCACCACCGCCCGCGACCTCGGCAAGCTCGCCGCGGCGACCATCCAGGAGACTCCGGAGCTCTACAAGGCCTTCTACCAGAAGAAGGAGTTCACCTGGGGCAAGACCCTGGGCGCGGGAGCTCCGATCACCCAGGGCAACCGCAACCCGCTTCTCGGCCGGGTGCAAGGCGCCGACGGCCTCAAGACCGGCCACACCGCCGAAGCGGGCTACGGATTCACCGGCTCCGCGGAGCAGGGCGGGCGCCGGATCATCATGGTCGTCGCAGGCCTCTCCAGCTTCAACCAGCGGATCGAGGAATCGGTCAAGTTCATGGACTGGGGCTTCCGGGCCTGGAAGTCGCAGCCGCTCTTCAACCAGAACGAGAAGGTCGCCGACGCACAGGTCCAGGGCGGCGGCGACGACCAGGTCGCCCTGGTCGCACCGCGCGGCATCGCGGTCACGCTTCCCGCCGGCTCGGCGGCAGGAATCCGAGCCAAGGTCGTCTACAACGGCCCGATCAAGGCGCCGATCGCCAAGGGCCAGCACGTCGCCGACCTCGTCGTCACGACGGGCGACACCCCGCCCCAGACCATGCCCCTGGTCGCGGCCGAGGCGGTGGGCGAAGCCGGCTTCTTCGGCCGCATGTGGAACGGCCTGACGTCGCTGTTCGGCTAGAGGTGAAGGGCCGCTTCATCAGCCTCGAGGGCGGCGAGGGCGCCGGCAAGTCGACCCAGTCGAAGGCTCTGGCCGAGGCGCTTCGGGACCGCGGGCTCGAGGTCGTGCGGACTCGCGAGCCGGGCGGAAGCGCCGGCGCGGAGGCGATCCGGACCCTGCTCCTGGAAGGCGGCGACGACCGTTGGACCCCGGAAGCCGAAGCCCTGCTGTTCGCGGCCGCCCGGGCCGATCATGTCGCGAAGACGATCCGCCCGGCCGTCGAACGCGGCGCCTGGGTGCTCAGCGACCGGTTCATCGACAGCTCGCTGGCCTATCAGGGCGGGGCGGCCGGGGTGGGAATCGAGGCGGTTCGCCGGCTTCACGAGTTCGGCAGCCACGGCTTCCTGCCCGATCGCACCTTGTTGTTGGAGCTTCCCGCGGACGCGGTTGCGGCGCGACTCAGGGTCCGCGACTCCGAAGGCTCGGACCGGATCGGAGGAAGGGGAGGCGGATTCCACGACCGGGTGGCAGAGGCTTTCGCTCAACTGGCGGAGGAGGAGCCGCGGCGTTTCAGGCGGGTGGACGCGAGCGGCGCGGCCGAGGACGTGACCGCAAGGCTGCTCGCCGCGGTGGAGGATCTGCTGTGAGAAGCGAGCTTACACGTATCGCTGTGCACCACGGGACCGGCACCTCGATTCCTCTCCGAGCTTGCCTCGGGGAGGGGGGCTGCGACGCGAAGCGGCGTGGTGGAGTGGAAAATGGACCGGTTATCGCCGCTCCACCAGCCCGCGGCCGGCCCCCCGCGCCGAGCAAGCTGGGAGAGGAATCGGGGGAAGCGCACACTTCGATCCTCCTTTCGCCGCGCGCCCGGACGCGATCGGAAATATCGCCATGACCCCGATTTTCGGCCACGACCTCGCCGTCGCCGCCTTCCGCGATGCGCTCGACTCCGGCCGGCTCCACCACGCCTGGCTGATCTCGGGGCCCGAGGGCGTGGGCAAGGCGCTGTTCGCCGAAAAAGCCGCCTTGCGCGTCCTCGCGCAAGGCCAGGGGCCGGTCGATGCCCCGGGGCTGGACGTCCCCGACGATCATCCGGCGGCGCGCCTCGCCGCGGCGGGGAGCCATCCCGACCTGATGCGCCTCGAGCGCCTTGTCCGGGAGAGCAGCTCGACCGGCGAGCTTGCCCGAAACATCAGCGTCGACCAGGTCCGCTCGCTGCAGCGCCTGTTCAACACCACCGCCTCGCTTTCCCCGTGGCGCGCGGTGATCGTCGATTCCATCGACGATCTCGAGCGCAACGCCGCCAACGCCTTGCTCAAGAATTTGGAGGAGCCGCCGCCGAGCAGCGTCTTCCTCCTGGTCAGCCATTCGCCGGAGCGGCTGCTTCCGACCATCCGCTCGCGCTGCCGCCCGCTTCGACTTTCGCGCCTCGACTCCGACGCCATGACGTCGGCCCTGCGCGCGCCCCTTCCGGACTCGGACGACGGGGAAATCCGCGACCTGGTCGCCGCGTCCAACGGTTCTCCGGGACGCGCTTTAGCCTGGCGGGGACTGGACGTCGCGGGTCTGGACAGGGCCATGGCCGAACTGATCCGGGAGGGCGACCCGGTCAATGCCCGCCGGTCCGCGCTCGCCCAGAGCCTCGCCCTCAAATCCGCCCAGCCTCGCTACGAAGCGTTTCTGGCCCGGGCGCCATCGCTCATCGCCGAAGAGTCGAAGGAGCGCCGCGGGCCGGCGCTCGCCCGGGCGCTGGCGACCTGGGAACGCGCTTCCGCGCTCGCGTCGAGCGCCCGCGGCTTGTCGCTCGAGCCCGAGAGCGTCGTCTTCGAGCTTGCCGGCATGCTCGCATCGCTGGCTCCGAGCCGCTAAGGCGCTGTCATGGCCGAGCCTTTCTACGTCAGCACCGCGATCAACTATCCCAACGGGCCGCCGCATATCGGACACGCCTACGAGGCGGTGGCCACCGACGTCATCGCCCGCTTCCAGCGCGCGATGGGCCGCGACGTCTTCTTCCAGACCGGAACCGACGAGCACGGCCTGAAAATGGCCCAGGCGGCGCGCGACCGAGGAATCTCTCCGGCCGATCTCGCCGACGAAATGTCTTCTATCTTCAGGGAGATGGACGAGCAGCTTCAGATTTCGTTCGATCGCTTCATCCGGACCACTGAGCCCGCCCACCACCGCGCCAGCCAGGCGCTCTGGAAGGCGATGGAGGAGCGTGGGGACCTCTATCTCGGCCGTTACGAGGGCTGGTACTCGGTTCGCGACGAGGCCTATTACGACGAGGGCGAGCTCAGCGCGGGCGCGGACGGAATGAAGCTTTCGCCGCAGGGCACCGCCGTCGAATGGACGGTGGAGGAGAGCTGGTTCTTCCGGCTCTCCGCCTACCAGGACCGTCTGCTCGCCCATTATGCCGAAAATCCCGGCTTCATCCGGCCCGAGAGCCGGCGCAACGAAGTCATGCGCTTCGTCGAAGGCGGATTGTCTGACCTTTCGGTCTCGAGGACGAGCTTCGACTGGGGCGTGAAGGTGCCGGGCGACGAGCGCCACGTGATGTACGTGTGGCTCGACGCGCTCACCAACTACCTCACCGGGGTCGGCTATCCCGACATGGAATCGGAGGCTTACCGGAGATACTGGCCGGCCGATCTCCACATCATCGGCAAGGATGTCGTTCGCTTCCACGCCGTCTACTGGCCGGCTTTCCTGATGTCGGCCGGGATCGCGCTTCCCAAACAGGTCTTCGGGCACGGACACGTCCTGCTGCGCGGCGAGAAGATGTCCAAGTCGGCCGGGAACGTCGTCGCCCCCGCCGAGCTGATCGACCGGTTCGGAGCGGATTCGGTCCGCTATTTCCTGATGCGCGACGTCACTTTCGGCCAGGACGGGAGCTACAGCCCGGAGGCGATCGTCACCCGCGTGAACGCCGACCTCGCCAACAGCTTCGGCAACCTCGTCCAGCGGACCTTGAGCTTCATCGCCAAGAATTGCTCGGGCATTCTGCCGCTCGGGGGAAGGGGAGAGGAAGCAGACGAAACGCTGCTCACCCTCGTCCGCCGCGCGAGCGCAGAGGAGCTGCCGGAGCAGTTCAGGGCGCTGGCCCTCAGCCAGGGCGTGGAGGCGTGGCTTCGCGCCGTCTT
>DASVSP010000027.1:0-13661 GCA_036388065.1 Allosphingosinicella sp. | reverse complement strand
CGGGGAGAGGGCCGGGGTGAGGGGGCTCGGCCGCCGAGAACAGGCGCTGATGTTCGCAGAAGCCTCTGAATGTCGACAGCCTGGTTCAACAGGGCCGAATCCAGGAGCGGGGGTTCCCCCGGGCGGCGCATAAAAGCTGTTCGTCCCGCTTCGGCTGGGTTAGCATCGGGCGGCCATTATAGGTGGAGGTCCGATGTCCGTGTTCATCCGCATTTGCCTGGCCGCGGCCGCGCTCGGCCTCGCAGGCGCCGCCGCCGCCCAGGGCTCGCTGCAAGAGCCGGACGCCGCCGACATCCTCGTCACCGGCCAGGATATCGACCAGCAGATAAAGGATTTCGTCGGAGCGCTCACCCAGGCCCCGCCGCGCGGCCAGCTCAGCCGCTTCGAGACCAAGGTCTGCCCGACCGCCTTCGGGCTCCTCCCCGGCCAGAGGGACGCGGTGCTGGCGAGGCTGAGGGTCGTGGCGAAGGCGGCCGGCCTCGAAGTCGGCAAGGCCTCCTGCATCCCCAACATCCTGCTCATCGTCACTCCGAACAAGCGGGCCTTCATCGAGGCGCTCGACCGCAAATACGACTTCTATTTCGGCGAGATGTCGAACCGCGAGGTTCGGCGGCTGGCCCGGGCGCCCGGCCCGGCCGCGGTCTGGCAGGTGCAGGGGCCGGCGGTCACGGCCGGCGGCGGCGAGGCCTCGCAGAGCGGCGATCCGTCGGTCCCCGGCGCCTCCTATCCCGTCAACCGCACGACCCGAAGGCCGAGCCGGATCGACGCCCCCGCCCGGCCGCAATTCCAGGCCGCCGCCGTGGTGATCGAGCAGGGCGCCCTGGACGGCCTAACCACCATCCAGCTCGCCGACTATGCCGCGATGCGCGCCTTCGCCAAGACCGATCCGGCCAAGCTGCCGGCCTCCGGCCCCGCCACCATCCTCAAGGTCCTGGAAGCCCCGATGGGAACCGAGGTCCCCCTGACGCTGACCAAATGGGACCTGAGCTTCCTGAAGGGCCTCTACGCCGCCACCGACAACCTCTACGCCGCGTCGCAGCGCACCGAGATCCGCGAGCGGATAGAGCGGGAAATGAAGGCGGAGGAGGAGGAGGAGAAGCGGAAGGAGCGGAAGAAGTAGGTTTGGCAGGCGGCCTTCTCTCCCCCCGGCGGAATAGCCGACGAGCGGGAGGGTGAGCAACAGGCCGGACGTGTGCGGGGCCGACAGGGAGTAACGGAATGCCCGAAGGCGGGCCGCCTCTGCGGCGAACTGCGCTACCGGGTAACGGCAAAGCCGTCGCGCGAACCCTTTGCCACTGCGTCTCCTGCCGCCGGGCCACCGGCGGCGCCAGCGTCGGCTGGGCGGTCTTCGAGAAAGGCGGTTTCGCGGTCCTCAAGGGCGAAGTGCGCGAATATTCCTCCTCGCCCGGAATATATTGGGGCTCCTGTGCGACCTGCGGAAGCCTCGTCGCCTACCGCCGCGACTCCGGCCCCGGCCACCGCGACATCACCACCGCGAGTCTCGACGATCCGGACGCCTTTCCACCGACGGTTGAAATCTGGGTGGCGGAGAAGATCGGCTGGGAGGCCCTTGACCCGCGCCTGCCCCCACAAGCCGCGCAGCTCGCTGAACGCGTGAAGCCAGCCGGACCCAACCGTAGAATGTGACCACTCGGTTTGCCACATCACTAAGATACAAGACATCGGATTAACGCGAGGCTGATCGTCAACCTAATACGTGCGCCGTGGGAGAAGAAAGGCAAGTAATTCCTTCACCCCAAATCGAGCACCACTCGCCTTGAAATACGCGCTGGTAAAGAATGTATCAAATGCTTTCTCGCGCCTTCGAAAAAATGATATAAGCTCTTCAAAGTCCGACTCGAGTATGCCCTTAAAATCTACGACGGCCTTGTCATAATTACTCAGTTCAACATCAATAACCCCGTCGATGGGGGCCTCAAGAGCTGCTTTAGATAAGCGCTGGTCATCAAAGACGTCACCGGAGTCTGTACTTTCGAATAATCTTGCGACGTCCATCTTAGTGAAAACGAGCGCAACACGACGCTCTCGAGGAGCATGTGCTTTAGCTGACTCGTCATTTAACGATTGCCACGCGGCACGGATTTCGGACGTGAGTTGAGCTACGTGATGTCGCTGCTCATCGGCCAAGAGGTACGCCGCAACGTCTATTGTAAATACCACGACGCGCGATGAGATAACCCAAGAGTAGAATTCCTTACTAAAAATACCAATGTCGTCATCTAGGGTGCCATCTGCGGCACTTTCCAGCAACTTTTCAGACATTTCGCCAGGAAAGTCAACAATTTCACCTTCGTATCGAATACGTGAAAAAAAGAAGCTTCTCACATAATACAAAAATCTAAATATAAATGCATCTTTTTCTACTGTCGGTGGAATGGGTCGACCGCTGTCAATGTGCGCAATTAGCCTATTCGCTCGATTAATAGTTTCTGAGCCTACAGGGAAGAGAGTTTCTCCACTCGTTGCGAAAAGCTCGGCGAACATTGCGCTAATGAGCGCAGTCTTACCCGAGCGCGGAAGCCCTAATATAGAAATTCTATAGCTGACAGGTATAGTCCTCAGGATCCGTCTAAACGTATCAATCATAGACGCAAAGGCAGCGATAACTGCTAGAGAAATTGCCAAGCTCCCCAAAATAGGCGAGCTAAGGAGTTCTATTATTTTCTCAACCATACTTGAGCTTATAGCGAAGGTTTGCAACTATTGCTTCGATCACGGCAATCACGAAAACTGTCGCCACAACTACAAAAATGGCTGGATATAATGACTGAGAAAATTCCTCCGTTGCAGATTTCCTCTCGATCGCGTCAACGGTAGCCGCGACGCCAAAGAAAATTGTTGTAATGATGCCGAACATATTGAATCTTCGGCGAAGTGCTAAAATTTTCTGCTCGTATTCTGAGTCGGACGGAATGCTGGGTGCGCGGTCCATATCACTCGCGATCAAGAAGCAGAAAATCCCGATGCTGATGGTGAACGTTTTGATGTCAGGTATGTAAAACCAACGCAGGGATTGACCGAGAACTAGAAACCGAACCACGAAGTCAATGATAAATGGCGCAAAAGGCAACGCGATACGAGCTTCGAGCCAAGGGCGCATTCACAGTCCGTCTCACGGACACGCCGGTACGTCAAGCCTACGATATGTCAAACTTTAAATGATCGGCACGGGCAAGTCAGCGACACTATAGGTTTTCGCGCAGCTTCGGACAAAATGGGGGACAGTAAACATTTTCATTCGAGGCTTGGCCGCCACATGATCGTTGAGCGCCTCGAAACATCACCCCTCCCGCAAAATCGCCGCCATCCGCTTCCCACGCGCCAGCTCATCCACCAGCTTGTCGAGGTAGCGGATGTCCCGCATCAGCGGCTCCTCGACATTCTCGACGCGCACCCCGCAGACCAGGCCCGTGATTGCGCTTCTCGCCGGGTTGATCTGCGGCGCCTTGGAAAAGAAGGTCTCGAAGTCGGTGCCGGCGGCCAGCTCCGCCGCCAGCGCCTCCGCGTCGTAGCCGGTCAGCCAGGCGATGATCTCGTCGACCTCCGCCTTCGTCCGGCCCTTCTTCTCGGCCTTGGCGACATAATGGGGGTACACGCTTGCGAAGCTTGTGGAGTCGATCCGGTGCTTGGCCAATGTCCGTCCGTTCAGGTTTCGATTGGGGTCGGGCGACCCTAAGCGGAATCGGCGGGAGCGGCCAATCGATGGCGGCGGCGCGGCCTGGAAGGGCACTCGCCCGCGGCGGCGCCCACCGTTACGCTGGGGTCCATGTCCGAATACGCCTTCCGCCCCGTCGCACATGCCGATCTCGACCTGCTCCGGCGCTGGCGCGGGCGGCCTCATGTGGTGGAATATTGGGGGCCGGCGGAGGACGAGGACCCGGGGGAGGTGCTCGCCGATCCGCGGGTCGCCATGTGGATCGTCGAGCATCGCGGCCGGCCCTTCGCCTACGCCCAGGACTACAGCCCCCACGACTGGGAACCGCACCCCTTCGCCCATCTGCCGCCCGGTTCGCGCGGGATCGATCAATATATCGGGGAGCTGGACATGGTCGGGATCGGCCATGGCAGCGCCTTCGTCCGGGCGCATTGCGACCGGCTGCTCGCCAGCGGAGCCCCGGCGATCGGGACGGATCCGCACCCCGACAACAGGCGCGCGATCCGCGCCTACGAGAAAGCCGGGTTCGCAATCGTGTCGGGCCCGCTCGACACGCGCTGGGGTCGCGCCTTGCTGATGGAACGCTGGCGCTGAGCCGGCCCCCTTCGCCACGATCGGCCGCTTCCTGGGGCGACCTCCCGGCCTTGCACGACCACCCGCCGAGCGTCAGGAAGAACGGGATGACCTACGCCGCCGACGCCACCCCGCCATATTATCACGGCACCCGGGCGGACCTGAGGCCGGGCGATCTACTCGCGCCGGGCTTCGACTCCAATTACGCCGACCGCAAGCTCTCCTGGATCTATTTCAGCAGCGCCCTGGATTCGGCGATCTGGGGCTGCGAGCTCGCCAAGGGCGAGGGGCGCGAGCGGATCTATGTCGTCGAGCCGACCGGGCCGTTCGAGGATGATCCGAACCTCACCGACAAGAGATTTCCGGGCAATCCCACCCGCTCCTACCGCTCCCGCGAGCCGCTCCGGATCGTCGGCGAGGTCGCGCAATGGGAAGGGCACCCGCCGGAGCGGCTCCGGGAGATGAGGGAATCCCTTGCCCGGATGGAAGCCGAAGGGGGCGCCGAGATCATCGATTGAGGCTGTGAATCGCCCGCCCGGCCAGGGCCGCCGGCGGGACGTCATTGCGAGCGAGCGATGCAATCCAGTGCGGGCTTCGAGGCCGCTGGATTGCTTCGTCGCTTCGCTCCTCGCAATGACGGGCTCGGGCCCGGGCGAGCACTTTCCCGCGGGCCCGGGCCACTGGCCGGCGCACCTCTAGCTCCCGCGACCCTCCTCCACCGCCGCGCCTCGGCCGATTCGGTACGGCCCGTCGCGGACGGGCATGGCCTCGCCCTTCCAGCTCAACCGGACGAGGCCGTCCGAGACCATCGAGTCGATCGCGGCATGGACCGCGGGCATTTCGGTTCGCCAGCCCGGAAGGCCCGCCGCTGCGGCCACCGCTCGCGCCACTTCGCTCGGACAGACCGTCGAGCCCTCCGCCCGGCGGGCGAGCAACGCCAGGGTCGCCGAGCGCGGGTCGAGGCTCGTCTCCTCGGGTTCGGGCCGATCCATCGGGACCCTATGAGGGAAATCACCTTTCCGGGCGATAGCATTCGCTCCGCCCTGATCGGACGCGGGCCTTGACGAGATGCGGCAACGGTGGGACCTCCGGGCCGGGGGAGGACATCGACATGCGCATCCTGGGACTGATTGCCGCTACATCGACCTTGGTCGGCGCTTGCGGAAGCCGCGAATCCGGCGGGGATACGGCTCCGGCGAACGAAAGCCGGGCTCCAGCGGGTGAGGCCGGCGCTCCCGGCGCCGCGGCCGGGCCGGCCGAGTCGGCCGGAAAGAGCACGCCGGGGGAGTGGGACCTTCAGTCGAGCGGCGAGGGAGTCGCCCTGGTGCTCGCCGCAGGGGACCGCCCGGCCATCCGCCTGTTCTGCCCGGCGGGCGGCAAGCGGCTCGTGGTCAACGTTCCCGGCTTTCGCCCGATCGGAAGCGAGGAGCGGCTTTCGTTCGGAAGCGGAGGCGAAGCGGCCGCCCTGGTCGCCGACAGCGCCGGCGACCGGCAGCGCGGCGGAGTCACCGGGGCGGGCGAGGTTCCCGGATCGCTCGCCGCAATGGTCGCGGGGCCGGTCTCCGCAAGCTACGGCACCCAGCGCAGCGGTCCCCATCCGGCTCCGCCGAGTGCGCTTTCAAGCGCCTTCGTCGCCGCCTGCGGCGAAGGCTCGGCCCAGCCCGCGAAGGCTCCCGAGCCGTCTCCGGGGCCCGTCTCTTCGGCCAGCCCGTGCAACGTCCAGGACGGCAAGCCGGTGCGCGCCGCCGCGGTCCGGGCGCTCGGAACCGAGCCTTTCTGGAACGCGCGGGTGGAGGGCCGCTGCGTCACCTATTCCAATCCCGAGGACCAGAAGGGCACTCGGGTCTGGACCCGCTTCACCCCCGGACCCGGAGGCGGAACCTGGTCCGGCACGCTGGGCGGCGGCCGCTTCGAGCTTCGAATCCGGCCCAAGCGGGGTTGCTCGGACGGAATGTCGGATAAAAGCTATCCGCTCGCGGCCGAGCTCGTCGTCGGCGGCGAGCGGCGGCAGGGTTGCGCGGAGCCGCTGTAGGGCCTGACGGTTTCAGAATGACCCGCTCCGTCATTGCGAGCGAAGCGAGGCAATCCAGCGTTGCGCGACCGCCCGCTGGGTTGCTTCGTCGCTTCGCTCCTCGCAATGACGGATCAACCGCGCATGATCGCCCTCTATCGGCCGCGGCGCACCCCGGTGAAGCGCCGCTCCATCCCGAGAGCCGTCAGGGCCCCGGCCATCTTCCTTCCCTGCACCCGGCCGGTCACTGTGAAGGGGAGCCCGATCCGGCTTCCCTGCAGCGTGAAGGTGGAGCCTGAGATCGACCCGGTGGCCGTCGCCCCGCCGCGGTCGTAGACCGTGGCGGAGAGCTGGGAGCCGCGCTGCTCGACCAGCATCGAGCCCCTGCGCAGCTCGCCCCGGCTGTTCCGCCAGGTCATGTCCCATGTGCCGCCGATCCGCTGCAGAGCGGGAGCGGCCGAGGCCGGAGCCGCGGACGGGAGCGGCGAGCCGCCGATCCCCGCCAACCCGGCCAGCGCCGCCAGCGCGAGTGCGCCGGCCCGAACGGACGATTTCATGATTGCTCCCACGTCAGGCTTCCGCGCGCTCGGCCAGCCTCAGCTCGCCCTCGTCATAGCCGTCCCAATAATGAAGCCGCTCGGCCGAGACCTTGACGAGGATCAACCCCGCAGTGTCGATCCCGTCCTTGAACCAGCGGTCGAGGTCCTTGGTCCAATGCCCGGCGAATCGGGCCTTGTCGCGGATCAGCTCTGCGCGGCCCTCGATGGTCAGGAAGAAGGGGCGCATTCCGAGCATCCCCGATTTGGCCTGGTAGGAGAGCCCCACCTGGGGATCGCCCTCGATGTCGGCGACGGTACCGGTCTCGTCGCAGGTGAAGAAGAAGCTGTCGCCGTCATAATCGACCTGGCGGTTGTTGCTCATCGGCCGGGCGGCGACTGCGCCGCTCCGGGTCTTGGTGGAAAGCACTGTGAAGTCGATGTCCTTCATCTTCTCGGCGAGGTCGGCGAGGCTCCTGTCGGCCATAAGCGAAATCTCCTGAATCGGTTTCCAGTCCAACCGACCGAAGGGCCAAAGGTTCAGCCGCCGGGCTCGCGCCGCGCGGACAGGATCCGGATCGGCTTCCCGATCATCTGGCCGCGCATCGGGCCCCGGCCGGCATTGGCGACCGTCGGAGCGGCGAGGAGGGCGCGCACCGTGTCCATTCCTTCCTCGACCCGGCCGAAGGCGGCGAACCCGGGCTCCCCGGGCTTGGAATCCATCGAAGGCATGGCCCCGCCGACGATGATGAAGAAGTCGCCCATCGCCCCTGCGGGCGCAGCTCGGGCCATCGAGACGGTGCCGTCGACATGCCTGAGCCGCGTCTTGCTCGTCGGCTCATGCTCGATGGGAGGAAAGGAGCGCCGGGCGCTGTGCCGGATTCCGCCCTGGACGAAGCCCCGCCCCTGCGAGCCCTTTGTCCGGGCGGCCCGGTAGAAGAAGGTGCCGTCGAACCTCTTCGCCTCGACGTAGCGGACGAAATTGGCGGTGGTGACGGGGGCGTTCTCGTGATCGAGCGCGAGGAGGATCGGTCCAGCCTCGGTCTCGAGGCGCACCCGCACGATGTCGGGCAGGGGCGCCGACGGATTCTCGACTTTCGCCTCGTTGGCGGTCGCGGAGTCGGCCGGTGCTCTGGGCTCACCGCAGCCGGCGACGGCCAAAGCGGCAACGGCGAGACAGGCGAGCGGGCGAATCATCGCGGATCTGTGGACCTCCCGTCATTCCGGCGAAAGCCGGAATCCATGAACACGGCCGGTGCCGGTTCTCGCCCGGCCGTGTTCATGGAACCCGGATCGAGCCCGGGATGACGGCCTGCCCGTCCCACCGCGCACAATGAAAAAAGGGCGCCCCGGGAAACCGGGACGCCCTCTCGTTCTTCGGATTCGGCAGGTCTACCTGTTCATCGGGTAGACCCGAACCACCGTCTGGGTGCGGGCGTCGATCTGGTAGATGTTGCGACTGTCCGAGCGGTAATAGACGTTGTCGCTGTCCCGGTACTGGCTTCGATAGCCGTAAGGAACGCTTCCGAGATCGGTCGAGGCGCGCTGGCCGACCCGAAGGCCGCCATTGCCGGTCACCCGGTCGAGGATCTGGCCGACCACTCCGCGGCCGTCCGACTGCTGGTAGCCCTGGTCGTTGTCCCAGCGGCCGTCGCGGTTGAGATCGCGGTCGTCATAGCCGTCGCGGTTGGAATCGTAGCGCGAATCGACGTCCCAGCGGCCGTCGCGGTTGGAGTCGCGATCGTCCCAGCCGTCGTTGTTGCGGTCGTAGCGGCTGTCGACGTCGCGGTCGCCGCGGCCGTAGCGGTCGTCCCGGTCGTCGTCACGGCCGTACCGGTCGTCGCCGTTGCGCTCGGCCATCCGGATGCCCTGGCGAAGCGAGTTGATTCGCTGCTGGAGGTCGGCGCGCTCGCGGCCGCTGATTCCGTCGCGGGAATAGAGCGTCTCGAGGCGCGTCAGCTCGCGCAGCTGCTGGCGAAGCGGCATGGCTTCGGAACGGGTGATCGCGCCGCTCTGGACTCCGGCCTGGAGCCTCGCCTGGAGCTGATCGGCCCGGACTTCGACGTTGCCGTAGCCCTGATTGCCATAGCCCTGGTTGCCGTAGCCGCCGGACTGGGCGGAGGCGGGCGCGGCGGCGGCGATGGCCGCGACGGCCGACGTTGCGGCCAAGGCTGTAAAGATGATCCTGTTCATGTCGATGCTCCTGTTTCGGGCGCTCCCCAACGCTTGCCCGTCACCCAGCGCCCCTTGCCGTGAGGCCAGCCTGAACGGACTCCACAGCTGAGGTTCATCGCATCTTGAAGGAGATTTTTCGTTCCATTCATGTTCTGATGGCGGGATGAACGCGCGCTCGCATCAAGGAACCTTCCGCCCCGTCCAGGGGCGGATGGTTCTCGAGTCCAAAGGAAGCCGAAACTTCGGAACTTCCGGCTCAGAAGGTACCGGGCGCCTCGCGCTGCGCGACGCTCGGCCGCTCCGACATCAACGGCTCGCGCTTGCCGGCCCCCTGGCCGGTGATCCCGCCGCCCGACGCGCTGATCGGGGTGCAGACCCGGCCGGCCAGAAAGTCCAGAGCCGCCTTCGTGGAGGTCTCCAACGGGTCGCCGAGCTGGCGGGTGAGGTCGTCGCCCGCGGCGCAGCTCGCCTCCACCACGCTTGCAAGGCCGTTATAATAATCGCCCTGGCGCGCCACATTCTCGGTCTTGAAGGCGACCACCCGGAGGCGATCGTCGCACGCCGCCTGGTCGAGCGCGATCTGGCCGACCGGCTTGCCGTAGGTGTTGCTCCCGACCAGCGCCTCGTTCTTGTGGTAATAGGGGATGAAGGCGTTGATGATCAGCTCGCTCGCCGAGGCCGAGCTGCCGGTGCCGATGAAGGCGATCCGGGTCGGAGCGATCGACTGCGGTTTCGGCTGGAAGAAGCGGGTCGAATTGTTCGACGATTTCTCCGGCCGGAAGGTGGTGAAGCTGAACACGTCGGTCGGAGCTCGGTTGGCGCCCATCAGGTCGCCGATAAGCTCGGCGATCGAGACGAGGCCGCCGCCATTGTAGCGGACGTCGACGATGATGTCGGTGACTCCCGCCGCCTTGAAGCTTGCGAAGGCGTTGCGAAGCGGAGGATCGGCGGTGTTGATGAAGGTGCGCAGGTTGACATAGGCGACCTTGCGGCCGCCGTCGTCGATGATCTTGGCGCCGTAGCGGCTCGACACCGGCGTCAGCTCGTAATCGGCCTTGGTGACGCTGACCTCGCGGGCGGGGCCGCCCGGCGCGGAGACTCGAAGCACCCGGGTGACCCCCGGATCCCCCGGCCCGAGCGCGTCGCTGACGGCCTGCGGGCCGCCCGACACCATGAGCTCGCTGACCAGCTTGAGATTGCCGGCGCTGGTTCCGATCGCCAGGAGCTCGGTGCCCCGGTCGATCCCCGCCGCCAGAGCGGGCGCCCCCTCATAGGCCTCGATGACGAAGACCCGGTTCTGGGTGGTGTCGTAAGAGAAACGGACCCCGAAGCCGGCGCTCGACCCGGAGTTGAAGAAGGCGTTCTCCTCCTTGATCGAGGTCAGGTAGGTGAAGAAGCGGTCCCGGCGCTGCGACCGGGCGGTGGCCGTCAGAGCGTCGATATAGGCCTCGACGCTCGAATAGGAGGCGGGGTTGAGGTTGGTCGGCAGGGTCTCTGGAAACAGATACCATTCCTTCAGCTGCGCCGCGGCCCAATTCTGGCGGGCGCTGAGCGAGCAGGCGGATGCCGTCGGAGGCGGCGGGGGAGGGGGCACCGAACCGGTCGGCGGGCTTCCGCCGCCGCCGCCGCTGCTGCTCCCTCCGCCGCCGCCGCAGGAAGACAGGATCGCGAGCAGGGCCAATGCCGTACCAGACCGAAAGCGCTTCATCCCCTATCCCCTAAGCTCTACAGATTCTTGAACTATTTAGCGGGGTTAGGGCGCGGAGTCAGCTTCTATTTTTTTCGCGGGCTGGGATCCTTAAAAGTCCTCCCCCGGGTTTCCGGGGGAGGGGGCCCGCGCAATGCGCGGTGGAGGGGTTCTTCGGAGTCTGAAGAACCCCTCCACCATGCTTCGCATGGTCCCCCTCCCCTGCAAATGTAGGGGAGGATCGAATGACGAAAAAAGGCGCCCCGGCCGAAGCCGGAGCGCCTCCATTTCTCCCGGATGACCGACGCTCAGTCCATTCCGTAGACCCGAAGCACCGTCTGGGTGCGGGCGTCGATCTGGTAGATGTTGCGGCCGTCCGAGCGGTAATAGACGCCGTTGCCGTCCCTGTAGCGGTAGCGATATTGCGACGGCACCGAGTAGAGGTTGGTCGGCGCCCGGGCGCCGATTCGGACTCCGCAGTTGGAGTCGCTGCGGCCGAGGACGCCGTCGATCAGCCCGCCGATTCCGCCGCGGCTATTGGTGTCGCAAGCGGTGTCGTAGGGCTGCTCGTAGGGCCCGCCCCGGCCGGAATAGGAGTCGTTATTGTTGTCGTAGCGGTCGTCCCAGCTGTAGCGATTGTCGCGATCGTAGCGGCCGTTGTCGGCCGTGCGGATTTCCTGCCGCAAGTTGCGAAGGCGCTGCTGGAGATCCTGGCGCTCGGACTGGGTGAGGCCGTTATAGCTGTACTGGCGCTCGAGCTGCCTGAGCTGGCGAATGTCCATCCGAAGCTCGCGTCCCTCCATTCGGTCGATATCGCCCGACTGGATTCCGGCTTGAAGCCTCGCTTCCAGCTGCGCGATTCGCTGGGAGATGCCGACCGTTCCGCCGGCGTTGGAATTAGATCCATAACCGCTCTGGTAGCCGCTCTGGTAGCCGGACTGGGCCACGGCGGGGGCCGCGGCGGCGATGGCGCCCATGGCGGCCATCGAAACTAGAAGCTTGTTCATGACAGTTACTCCACAACGCCGCCCCGCTTCGCCCGACAGAACGACCGGGCTCGGCAGGTGTTGCATTTTTGCGGTAGGGCGACGCTTTGCCGCCACGGACGGCGCTAAAAGGAGAATCAACATGCGGTCATTATTCTTAACGGGAACGGTTGCGGCCCTGCTTGCGGGCTGCGCGAGCGGCGAGAGCGGTCAGGCGCCTGCCCAAGCGGCCGGCGAGGGACATGCCTCCCACTCCAATGGAGCGCCCGCCGATACGGCGATACACCCGCATACCCACCTGGATTCGATTCCGGTCGCCTATCACGGAGTCTATGAAGGATCGCTCGAAGCCTGCGCCCGGCCCAGCGACCGGCGGCTGGCCGTCTCGGCGCGCGAACTTCGATTCCACGAGAGCGTCGGCTCGGTCCGCTCCGTCGGCTTCGGCGGCTCGGACGCCATCGCGGTCGAGGCGGATTACAAGGGCGAGGGCCAAAGCTGGCGCAACCTTCGGATCCTGAGACTGACCGAGAACGGGACCAAGCTGTCGGTCAAGGGCGAAGGCGAGTCGATCGACCGGGTCCGCTGTCCGCGAGGAGCGCGCTGAGCGGGTGCGAATCCTGTTCCTCCTTGCCGCGTTCGTCCTTCTCTCGACCTTCGCGCCACCTGCGCTCCAGCATCGGGAGCCGCCGCCCCCGGTCACTTTCGTCCGCTTCACTCCGGTGGCGCTCGACGTTCGGGACCCGGGGGTAAAGCGGCTGGGGCGGCTCGCCTTTCTCGGCGCCTGGGCCCTGACCAGCAACGATGCCCGGATCGGCGGCATCTCGGCGGTCCATGTCGAGTCGGGCGAGTTTCTGGCAATGAGCGACGCCGGCTGGCGGATCCGACTTCCGCTGCCGGGGGACCGGTCCGTGGTGCGAGCCCGGGTCTCGATGATCGAGGACGGGCCCGGCCCGCCGGGCGACAAGTCCAATCGCGACGCCGAATCGCTCGTCGTCCACGGCGACGAGGCCTGGATCGGCTATGAGCAGGGCAATTCGATCTGGCGCTACGATCGGACGAGCTTCGCCGTGCATTCGTCCGCCGAGCCGCCCGCAATGCGCGAATGGAGCGACAATGCCGGGCCGGAAGCGATGGTGAGGCTGCCCGACGGGCGCTTCCTGGTCTTCGCGGAAGGGGAGGGCGGCGACAGCGAGGTCGCCTTGTTCTCCGGCGACCCGGCTGTGGCCGGCACCCCGGCCTCGCGCCTGCGCTACCGGCCGCCCGAAGGCTACCGGGTCACCGACGCGGCAGTGCTTCCCGACGGAAGGCTGGCGATCCTCAGCCGGAAGGTCGGCCTGTTCGACGGCTTCACCGCCAGGCTCGTTTTTGCGAGCTTTCCCGGGCCCGGCGGGCGGGCGCTGATAGAGGGGGGGACGGCGGCTGCTTTCGAGGGAAACGTGACCCGCGACAATCTCGAGGCGCTCAGCGTCACCCGGGAGGGCGGACGGACGATCCTTTGGATGGCGTCGGACGACAATTACAATCCGCTCCAGCGGACCCTGCTGATGAAGTTCGCCTTGGAGTGAGCGGTCCGGCTAGCCGTCACCCCGGCGAAAGCCGTGGCCTCGGGCCGGAAAGGGCGCCGGCGCCTTTATCTCGCTGGGGTCCCGGCTTTCGCCGGGATGACGGTCAGGCGGCCGCTGCCGACTCGCCCTGCTGCTTCTTGCTGATCTCGCGCTTCAGGCGGCGCGCCTTGAGGCTCAGGCTGTCGTCCTTCGACTTCAGGAGCCAGTTGTCGAGGCCTCCGACATGCTCGACCGATCTCAGGCCGTTCATCGAGACCCGAAGCTTGACCCCGCGCCCGAGCGACTCGCTGATCAGGGTCACGTTCTGCAGGTTGGGCAGGAAGGTGCGCTTGGTCTTGTTGTTGGCGTGGGAAACGTTGTGGCCCACCTGCCGGCCCTTGCCGGTCAGCTCGCAAATGCGCGACATGATCTCTCGTCCTGATTTGAAGCGAGGCCGTAAGACGGTCCCGGAA
>DASVSP010000026.1:0-13347 GCA_036388065.1 Allosphingosinicella sp. | reverse complement strand
AGCGACCTCCGGCCGGCCGGCGAAGCTGGTCCTGTGGAGCCACAACACCCATTCCGGCGACGCCCGGGCGACCTTCGCGGCCGAGCGCGGCGAGCTGAACCTGGGGCAGCTGATGCGCCAGCGGCACGGGGACTCGGCCTTCCTGGTCGGCTTCTTCACCCATTCGGGCACGGTCTTCGCGGCTCCCGAATGGGACTCGCCGGGCAGGCGCTACGACGTTCGCCCGGCGCTTCCCGGCAGCTATTCGGCGCTTTTCAAGGCTTCCGCCGTTCCCGCCTTCTCGCTCCTCATCCGAGGCAACCCGGCGGCCTCGAAGCTTCTCGCCGGGCCGATGCTGGAGCGGGCGATCGGAGTCGTCTACCTGCCGCACAGCGAACGGACCGCCCATTATTTCAGCGCCCGGCTGGCCGAACAGTTCGACGCGATCGTCTATTTCGACCGAACCCGCGCGGTGACGCCGCTCTAGCGCAGGGCCGCGGCAGCGCGATCCGCGTCGAGTCTCGGACGGTGCGGTCCCGCGTCGCGGGCGCTATCCGCCATAAGCGCGAACGAAGAAAACCACCGTCGTTCCCCCCGTCACGAGCAAGGTCCAGCCCCGGACCACCCGATGCGAAAGCCGCTTCCCCACCAGCGCCCCCAGCCACCCGCCCAAGGCCGAGCCAAGCAGCATCGGAACGCACGCCCACCACCGGACCATCGCGAAGCCGATGAACACGAAGGCCGCGGCGAAATTCGCCACCGCCAGCAGCGTGGTCCGGATCGCGAACAGCTCGCGCGGGCGGATGTTGGCGAGCAGCCCGTAGACGGCCGTCATGATCAGCCCCACCCCGCCGCCGAAATAGCCGCCATAGATTCCGAGCAGCGCCTGGACCGCGATCAGGGTCGGTCGTCCGATCGCCACCCGCTCCTGCAGCCAGTCGGCCGCGCTCCTCCCGAACGCCATCACCGCGAAGGCGAACAGCAGTAGCCAGGGGATGACGAAGTCGAACGTCTCCGTCGGAGTGAGGACGAGCAGCAGCGCGCCCAGAAGCCCGAAGCCGAAGGTCAGCGAGGCGAGCAGCCGAACCGAAAGCCCCGCCACCGGCCGAAGCTCGTCCCGGTAGGTCCAGGCGCTCGCCGCCGCGCCCGGCAGCAGCGCGACGTTCGAGGTGGCGTTGGCGACGTTGGCCGGAAGCCCGAGCGCGATCAGCGCCGGCAGGGTCGCGAACGTCCCGCCCCCGGCAAGCGCGTTCATTGCTCCTCCGAGCACGCCCGCCGCGGCGGCGAGCAGGATAGAGGGAAGATCGGCGGTCACGCTTTCCCTTAGCGGCTTTGCGGCTTCGAGTGCGACTTCTCGATGTTCAGAGACGCTCCCGCGCCTGAAAAAATCGGTTTCAACCAAAGCACCAAAGCACCAAGGAATCCGCGCGAGGCGCAGACCTAGGTGATACCGCCACAGGTAAATGCAGGGCTGCGGGCAAAGCCCGTCCGTCACTCGGTCGAGCGTCTGTCGCGAGCCTGCCCGACCCGCCGGGCGCCTTTGGTCCTTTGATGCTTTGGGTGAAACAAGCCGGCTCCGCAGCGCCGCCGCCACCGAACGTCAAGCGGTCCGGGCGGAGCCTCTCCACCCCCCAATTCCGAAGCTGTGGACAGAACAGCCCAAGAACCTTGCCCCGACGACTCCCCTCCCCCTATACCTCCCCCATGTCAGACCTGTTCGCTTCCACCGCCGCGCCTTCCTCCGAATACGACGCCCATTCGATCGAGGTGCTCGAAGGGCTCGAACCGGTCCGGCGGCGGCCGGGAATGTATATCGGCGGAGTGGACGAGCGAGCGCTCCACCACCTCGCCGCCGAGGTGCTCGACAACGCGATGGACGAGGCGGTGGCGGGGTTCGCGACCCGGATCGAGGTGATCCTCGAGGCTGTCGAAGGGACCGCGGGGCGGCTCACCGTCATCGACAACGGGCGCGGGATCCCGATCGACGAGCATCCCCGCTATCCGGGCAAGTCGGCGCTCGAGGTGATCCTGACCATGCTCCATTCGGGGGGCAAGTTCTCGAACAAGGCCTATGCGACCTCGGGCGGCCTCCACGGAGTCGGCGTGAGCGTGGTCAACGCCTTGTCCAGCGAGACGGTCGTCGAGGTCGCCAAGAACAAGGAGCTCTACCGCCAGACCTATTCGCGGGGAGAGCCGGTCTCGAAGCTGGAGCTGCAAGGGCCGACCCAGAACCGCCGCGGGACCAGCATCGGCTTCGTCCCCGATACCGAGATCTTCGGACCCGAGGCCCGGTTCAAGCCGGCCCGGCTCTACCGGCTCGCTCGATCCAAGGCCTATCTGTTCGCCGGGGTCGAGATTCGCTGGCGCTGCGATCCCTCGCTGATCGGAGACGAGACGCCCGCCGAGGCGGTGTTCCAGTTCCCGGGCGGGCTCGCGGACCATCTCAGGGAGCAAGTGGGCGAGCGCAACTGCGCGACCAGCGACTTCTTCACCGGCCGCCAGGACTTTCCAGGCGGGCTCGGGCTCGTCGAATGGGCGGTCGCCTGGCCTTTGTGGACCGACGGCGGCTCTTCTTATTATTGCAACACCATCCCTACGCCCGACGGCGGCACCCACGAACAGGGGATCAGGGCCGCGCTCACCCGCGGAATCCGGGCCTTCGCCGAGCTTACCGGCCAGCAGAAGAAGGCCAAGGAGGTCCAGGCCGAGGACGTCGTCGGCGGGGCCGAGGTGATGCTGTCCGTCTTCATCCGCGACCCCCAGTTCCAGAGCCAGACCAAGGACCGGCTGACGAGCCCCGACGCGGCGCGGCTGGTCGAGGCGGCGGTCCGGGACCATTTCGACCATTATCTCGCCGACAACATGGAGCGCGGCCGGGCTTTGCTCGGCTTCGTCCTCGAGCGGATGGACGACCGGCTGAAGCGAAGGGCGGAGCGCGAGATCAAGCGCAAGACCGCGACCTCGGGGCGCAAGGTGCGGCTGCCCGGCAAGCTCACCGACTGCGCCAACAGCGACGATCCCGCGGGGACCGAATTGTTCATCGTCGAGGGCGACAGCGCCGGCGGCTCGGCCAAGCAGGCCCGCGACCGAAAGACCCAGGCCATCCTCCCGATCCGCGGCAAGATCCTGAACGTCGCCTCGGCGAGCGCCGACAAGATCCGCGGCAACCAGGAGATCGCGGACCTCACGCTCGCCTTGGGCTGCGGCACCCGCGACCGCTGCGACCCGTCCCAGCTTCGCTACGACCGGATCATCATCATGACCGACGCCGACGTCGACGGCGCCCACATCGCCACGCTCCTGATGACCTACTTCTTCACGGAGATGGGCCCCATCGTCGAGCAGGGCTGCCTCTACCTCGCCCAGCCTCCGCTCTACCGGCTATCATCGGGGCCGACCGTCGCTTATGCCCGCGACGACGCCCATCGCGGCGAGCTCGAAGCCAGCCTGTTCAAGGGCAAGAAGGTCGAGATCAGCCGCTTCAAGGGCCTCGGCGAGATGAACCCGTCGCAGCTCCGCGAGACGACGATGGACCCGAAGAGCCGCTCGCTGATCCGAGTCACCCTCCCGGACGGCTACCAGCAGCAGCACCCCGTCCGCGACCTGGTCGACCGGCTGATGGGGAAAAACCCGGAGCATCGCTTCAACTTCATCCAGAGCCACGCCGCCGAGATCGCGGAGGAGGAAATCGACGCATGAACGGGCGCCGGTCCTGGTGGCGCTGGCTGCTGGGCCTGCTGCTTCTCGGCGCGGCGCCGTCCTTGGTGGCTCATGCGGCGGAACCTTCCGCCCAGTTCGCCCGCCGCGCCGGCGAACTGGTGCGGGCGCTCAACGGCGAAATCCCGCCTCGGCAGTTCTTTTCTCCCGCCTTCCTGGCCAAGGTGCCGCCGGCCGAGATCGCCGCCGTCACGACCCAGCTGAAATCGAGCTACGGCAAGGCCCGGAGCGTCCAGCGAGTCGAGGCCGAAGGCCCGACCGCGGGAACCGTCTTCGTCCGATTCGAGCGGGCGGTGCTTCGACTCCGGATGGCCGTAGGTCCCGAACCGCCGCACCTGGTCGAGGGACTGCTCGTGGCCGGCGCCGAATCCTCGGCCGCCGACCTGGGCGCGGTGCTTGGAGAGCTGTCCCGGCTTCCGGGCGAAGTCTCGCTGGCCGCTTCCCGGCTCGAAGATTCGGAGCCCGCCGGCTTGCTGGCGGTAAAGGCGGATCGGCCGCTCGCGATCGGTTCGGCCTTCAAGCTTTTCGTCCTGGGCGAGCTGGTGCGCTCGGTGAAAGCCGGCGAGCGGAAATGGAGCGACGTCGTCCCTCTCGGGGCCCCTTCCCTGCCCTCCGGAATCGTGCAGGACTGGCCCAAAGGCTCGCCCGTCACTCTCCACAGCCTCGCCGCACTGATGATCTCGAAAAGCGACAACAGCGCCACCGATACGCTTCTGGCCGTCCTCGGCCGGGACAAGGTGGAGCGCCTCCTGCCGGACCTGGGCATTCGAGCGCCTCAGCGCAACCGGCCCTTCCTCTCGACGCGCGACGCCTTCGCACTCAAGTTGGGCGATCCCGCACTCGTGGCCAAGTGGAAAGCGGCGGACGAAGCCGGGCGGCGCGCGCTTCTGCCGGATCTCGAGCGCATCGGAGCGGCGAGCCTCGACCCCTCGCGGCGCGGCGGCCGCCCGGCCGACATCGCCACCGTCGAATGGTTCGCCTCCCCCGCCGACCTCGTCCGTACCCTCGACTGGCTGCGCCGGAACGGCGATCGGACCGCGCTCGATCTGCTCGCGATCAATCCGGGCCTGGGATCCGGGTTGGCGAAAGACTTCGGCTATTTCGGTTTCAAGGGCGGCTCCGAACCGGGAGTCCTCAACCTGAGCTTCCTCCTGAAGACCCGCTCGGGCCGGTGGCTGGCGGTCTCGGCAACCTGGAACAACGAGGCCGCAGCCCTCGACGAGCCCCGTTTCGTGGCGCTGATGAGCCGGCTCGTGACGTTGCTGAAATGAACTCGCCGCCCTCATCCCGGCTTCCGCGGGAGTTCGCATGTATCGACATTCACGTCCCGCCTTTTCCCCTCTCCCGTCCTTACGGGAGAGGAGGGGCCCGCCGCGAAGCGGTGGGAGGTGAGGGTCTGTACACCGGACTCGGAAAAAGACCCTCACCTCCCAAGCCTTCGGCTTGGGCCCCTCCTCTCCCGTGAAGAACGGGAGAGGGCTTTGCGTCGCCTGCCGCCAGCGGAATGTCGATACGGCCCGATACCCAGCGGCCTATGCAAAGGTCCCGCGAAGGCCGGGATCCATGACATGGAAACATTCAGCTTGTCGAAGACCTGCGTTCATGGATTCCGGGTCGAGCCCGGAATGACGTAGCGCGTCAGCGTCCGCTCGCCTCGCGGGATCGGCGCAAGGCCTCCAGTTCCTTGGCCTGCTTGTCGCGCGCAGCGCGAACGGCGGCGACCGTCTCGGCTTCCTTTTCGCAAAACGCGCGGCCGTTCGGGTCGAGCTTGCCGGCTTCGTCGATGCAGCGGCCCGCGGCGAAGCTTCGCGGCAGCAGATCGAGCGGCGCAATCGAGGAATCGCGGCGTTCGATCGCGGGCCTGATCGCGGTGAAGAAGGTTCGCCAGCCTCGGCGGCTGCGTGCTTGGGCCAGGGCCTGCGGGGTGGCGGCCGCGCCGACCGGCGCCGGCGAGTCCAGCCCGGCGAGCGGAACCTTGTCCAGCCGGGCGAGCGCCTCGTCGAAACGCCCAAGCTCGCGAAGCGCGTTGATCGCCCGCCCCTCCATTCCGATCCAGGTGAGATCGCCGGGACGGGGGGGCACCTTGGCGGAAGCTTCGACCAGCTCTTCGAGATAGCGCTTCCTCAGCTCGGGCTTGTCCTCCGCCTCCCAGCTCGCCTGCAGGAGCGCCCACAGAAAACGCTCCGGCGGCAGGCCCGTCTCGCGCATCAGCCAGTAGGCGCGATAATATTGGGTCCCGTCCTTTCGAAGCGCGCGATAGGCCTCGGAAGCGACCAGGGGCTCGAGCTTGGCGACCTCGTCCGCATCATATTCCTTGAAGAGGACGAGGCCGTTGTCCGGACATTCGGGAAGCGCCAGCGGGAACTTCATTCCGCCCACCGGCCGTCCATCCGGCCGCTCGCCGGCCACGACCGGAGGCGCCACCGGTTGAAACTGGAACTTCGCTCCGCCGATCGGGCAGGTCATCGTCCTCGCCGCGACCGGCACCGTGGGAGCGGCTGCCAACGGCGCGGCGAAAATGGCGAGGCCGGCGGCGAGAATGTAGTTACGCATCGCAATTCTCCTCAGCGCGCACCTCTAACGCGGTTCGGCCTGAATGGAACCGGTACGTCTTTCGCCACCGTCATTGCGAGCGGAGCGAAGCAACCAGCGGCACAATTCACGAGACTGGATTGCTTCGTCGCGAGGAACCTCGCGATGACGAAAGGAGCCAAAGGCGACCTTGCGTCAGCTCGTTACGGTTGGCGCGACGAGCGGGAAACGGGGGATTTCCGCGTCGAACGCGCTGCCGTCGGCCGCGACCATCCGGTAATGCCCCTCCATCCAGCCGGTGGGCGTCGGCAAGGGGCAGCCCGACACGTAATCGAAGGAGCCCCCCGGCTCGATGACGGGCTGCTCGCCGACAACCCCCTCCCCCTGGACCTGGTGGCGGCCGCCGCGGCTGTCCGCGATGGTCCATTCGCGGCTGATCAGCTGAACCGCTGCCGCCGATCCGTTTTCGATTCGGACGTGATAGGCCCAGAACCAGCGGCCGCGGCCCGGCTCCGACTGTTCGGGGAGGAAGCTGACGGACACCCGGACGGTGACGTCGCCGGTCGTGGCGCTGTGGGGAAAGAGGCTTTTCACAAGCGCTCCCCTCTACTTATCGGCCGCACGCGTCAATTGCTTGCGCGCCCGCGCGCGATCCGCGAGAGAGCCTGCCATGGCGCAGGACTGGACCCCGGCGAGCTGGCGATCGCTCGAAGCGCGGCACCAGCCGGCCTATGCCGATCCCGCCGCCCTAGACGAGGTCCTTCGTGAGCTCTCCGCCTATCCGCCGCTCGTGCCGAGCGCCGAGGCCCATGATCTGAAGGCCGAGCTGGCCGAGGCCCAGTCGGGTCGTGCCTTTCTCCTCCAGGGCGGCGATTGCGCCGAAAGCTTCGCGGAATTCTCCCCCGACAACATCCGCGGCACCGCGGCTCTGATCGAAGCCATGGCCCGGCACCTCGCTTCGGCGAGCGGACTTCGGATCATCCGCGTCGGCCGGATGGCGGGCCAGTTCGCCAAGCCGCGCTCGCGCGATCTGGAGTCCCGGGACGGGCGGAGCCTTCCCATGTATCGCGGCGACATCGTCAACGGCCTCGCCTTCGACGAGTCGGCCCGGCGGCCCGATCCGGAGAGGATGTTCAGGGCCTATGGCCAGTCCGCCGCCGCCTTGAGCCATTTGCGCGCCTTTGCCGGGCCGGAGCCCATTTATACCAGCCATGAAGGCCTTCTCCTCCCATACGAGCAGGCCCTGACCCGGCGCGACGCGGCCGGCTGGTACGCAAGCTCGGCCCATTTCCTCTGGGTCGGCGACCGTACCCGCTTCGAAGGCTCGGCCCATGTCGAGTATCTGCGCGGGCTTACCAACCCGATCGGCATCAAATGCGGTCCCGCCCTCGGCGCGGACTCGCTTGTGAAGCTGATCGAGGCCCTCAATCCGGCGCGGGAGCCCGGACGGATCACCCTCATCAGCCGGATGGGCTCGGACGAAGTCGAACGGGCCCTCCCGCCCCTGCTCCGAGCCGTCGCCGAGGAAGGCCATCCGGTGCTTTGGACCTGTGATCCGATGCACGGCAACACGGTCCGGACGGCAAGCGGTTACAAGACCCGTCCGCTCGGGCGGATCCTGGGCGAGCTTCGCGCCTTCTTCGCCGCCACCCGGGCCGAGGGGGTGCGCGGCGGCGGGATCCATGTCGAGATGACCGGCCGCGACGTCACCGAATGCACCGGCGGCGCCGATCCCGTGACCGAACAGGATCTCGCCGCCCGCTACCACACCCATTGCGATCCCCGCCTCAACCGCGGCCAGGCGATGGAGGTGGCGGAGCTGGTCGCCATGGAGCTGGCCCGCGACAGAGGCGCGGAGGCGGCTTGAGGTCGTCGGGGTGCAAGACGACGCCTTTGTGCCCGCCCCGTCATCCCGGCGAAAGCCGGGACCTCAGGACGAGAAGTCTCGGCGGGCCTCCCTGAGATCCCGGCTTCCGCCGGGATGACGGGAGGTTAGCCGGCCTTTTCGACCTCCAGGCTTCCGCCGGGACAAGGTCCCAGCAGGTCGCGGGCCGAAGCGCTTCCGTCGAGCCAGGCCCGCCATTTCTCGTGCGCCAGTACCGCGACCTGACGATGATGGTAGGGGGCGACGTCCGGTCCCGGCTCCGTGGTGAGCATGGTGAACGCCTCGCCGGAGTCCGTCGCCCGCCACAGGCCGGCAATGCAGAACCACTCCCGGCCGGACATCGTGAACAGCCACCTGTCCTTGCGCTTGTCGGCGCGCGGCTGCTTCGGGGTCGTGAACTCGTAGAAGCCGTCGGTGACGATCAGGCAGCGGCCGCCCCGTTCGGAATTGGCGAACTCGCGGCCGTCGGAGCGGAAATTGTAGACGGGCTTGCCGCCAGGCGCGGGCCAGCTCCACCGAAGCTGGACGAGCTCGGAGGCGCCCTCGCCGGCCTTCCAGCGGACGATCGGCGCCTGATCGGTGATCTTGATCTCGTCTCGAGGCTGGAGATTGGGCAGGCCGCCGGGGAAGCTCAGGGCCATCCCGAGCTGCTCGAAGGTCCTTGCGATCGCGTCCGGGGCGACCTTGTTGCTGTAGAGGTTGCACATCGCGCCGCCTCTAGGCGTGTCGGTTCGGCTTCGCCAGCTTGACAGCGCTGGCCGCTCCCCCGATATGCGCCCTTCGCAAGCGCAACGGCCCCTTCGTCTAGCGGTCCAGGACGTCGCCCTCTCACGGCGAAAACACGGGTTCGAGTCCCGTAGGGGTCACCAAGTCTTTCGAAAGGCTTGGATTTCCGCAAATAGCCGAAACCGACTGCCCTCGGTGGTCCTGAGCGACGATGCTCACTTGGCGGAGCAGCGATCTGCCGTTTGACACTTCAGACCTCACCGACCCGTGATATTCTTTCCGCCGCCGGCTTAAAAGGCTGTCGGCCACCATGTGCAATTGCCGAACCTCGGCGCTGCGCCGATCTTTACAGGCTCGTACGCGACACGAAACATCGGTCTTTACTGGCCGGTGTTCCCGAACCCGATTACTAAAATAAGCACATGGCAAAAATGATCATTTATAACACAAGAATTAATTAACGGAGCCATTTCTCAGTCTCGATATTAATCATATGTTAACTATTGTATTATATAGAATCAACTGTGGCAGCGAAGTTTGTTTTTCGTTTCCACGGCGGATCGACAAACCCGCGGCCAAGCCTCGCTACGTTCGTCTCTCGGCTGCCCAGGGACGGCACGCCCTCTCCCGCGGCGGCCTTCGAGGTGACGATGTTGAAATCGGGCTTGGCCATGATCGCGTTGCTGGCGGCCAGCCAGGCGGCGGTCGCGCAGCAGCCGCCCGGCGCCGGCGGACAGCTCCGGCAAATCCCGCCCCCGCTGCTCCCCGACAGGACCGCCCCCGATCTGCGCGTTCAGCGGACTGAAGCGGCGCCCGATCAGACCGAAGCGGCGGCTCAGCGGATTAGGGTGAACAGGGTGCTCGTCACCGGCAACAGCCTGTTCGACGATGCCCAGCTGGTGGCCGTCGCGGCCGTGCGGCCCGGCAGCGATCTGTCGCTGGCCGAGCTTCGTGACGCGGCGGCGAAAATCGCCGCTTTCTACAATGTGCGCGGCCATATCCTGGCCCAGGCCTATCTCCCTGCCCAGGACGTCAAGGACGGGGCCGTGACGATCGCCGTCGTCGAGGGTCGTTACGGCAAGATCGAGGTGCGCAACGGAGCCGGCCTGTCCGATCGGATCGCCACCGACGCTTTGACGGCCCTGAACGGCCGCGGCCCGGTGGAAGCCGGACCCCTCGAACGGCGCCTGCTTCTGCTGTCCGACATCCCCGGAATCAGGGTTAGGTCGACCCTTGCGCCCGGCGCGGAGGTCGGCACTTCCGATCTCACCGTCGACCTGACGCCCGGCCGCCGCCTCACCGGAAGCCTCGAGGCCGACAATGGCGGTAACCGCTATACCGGCGCCTATCGCGCCGGCGGTTCGATCGACCTCAACAATCCCGCCGGCATCGGCGATCGCCTGAGCCTTCGGCTGCTGGGCTCGACCGGCGGGCTCGCCTACGGCCGAGCCGCCTATCAGGCGCCGGTCGGAAACGCGACTCTGGGCCTGGCCTTCACCCATTTGCGCTACGAGCTCGGCCGTGAATTCCGAAGTCTGCGCGCCGACGGAACGGCGGACATCGCCAGCGTCTTCGGCAGCTATCCACTGGTCCGGACCCGGGACTCCAATCTCTACGCTCTGGCCGGAGCCGACTACAAATGGCTTTCGGACCGGATCGACCTGCTCTCCACCAAGTCCGACAAGACCAGCAGGGCGCTCACCCTCGGGCTGAGCGGAGATTCCCGCGACGGCCTGGGCGGCGGCGGGCGCAACGCCTTCTCCGCGGCCTGGGCGTTCGGCGACCTCCGTCTCCAAAGCCCGACCGATCGCGCCGCCGATGCGCTGACGGCACGTACCGAGGGCGGTTTCGGCAAGCTTCAATTCAGCGCCGCCCGGCTGCAGACGGTGAGCGGCCCGCTCTCGCTCTACGCGGCGCTTCGCGGGCAGCTCGCCTTCGGAAATCTCGACAGCTCCGAGAAGATGGAGCTCGGCGGCGCCTCCGGAGTTCGCGCCTATCCCGAAGGCGAAGCCTATGGCGACGAAGGCTATTTGGCGACGCTCGAGGCGCGGCTGATGCTGAACCGGTGGACGGGCGCCCTGCCCGGCGATCTCCAGCTGTTCGGCTTCGCCGACTTCGGCCGGATCAAGATCGCCGACGATCCCTGGTTCGCCGGATCGAACGACGCCAGCCGCAGCGGGTTTGGCGCAGGCCTGAGCTGGGCGCCTCCCAGAGGCGCCGTCGTCCGGCTGTCCTACGCCCGCAAGCTCGGCGACGCCGAAGCGACGTCAGGCCCGGACAGGGACGGCCGCTTCTGGTTCCAGGTCTCCAGGCTGTTCTGATGGTCCGAGCAGCAAAATACGCAGCCCATGCCACTTCACCGAAGGACCATTTCATGACCGGCCGCCATCATTCGCCTCGCGCGAGCGCCCTGTTCGGATCGACGGCCCTTGCACGCCTGGCGGGCCTCGCGCTGCTCGGCGGGGCGGCGATTCTCCCCAACGGAGCGGCGGCCCATGCGCAGGCCGTTCCCGCGGGAGGGTCCGTCTCCGGCGGAAGCGCCACGATCGCCACCGGCTCCAATTCGGTCACCGTCAACCAGTCGAGCCAGAACGTGGCGATCAACTGGCAGTCCTTTTCGGTCGACAAGGGCAGCGCCGTCGTCTTCGTCCAGCCCAACAGCGCGTCGGTCGCGCTCAACCGGGTCACCGGCGCCGACCCTTCGGTGATCCTCGGAAGCCTCACCGCCAACGGCAAGGTCTTCCTCGTCAACCCGAACGGGATCCTGTTCGGCAAAGGCTCCAACGTGAACGTCGGCGGCCTTGTCGCCTCGACCCTGAACGTGTCCGACTCGGACTTCATGGCCGGCCGCTACGCCTTTTCCGGCGCGGGGGGCACGGTTCTGAACCAAGGCACGATCGTCGCCGACGGCGGCTATGTCGCACTGCTCGGCGCCAATGTCGGCAACGAGGGGACCATTCAGGCCAATCTCGGCACCGTCGCCTTGGCGGCGGGGGAGGCGATCACGCTCGACGTGGCCGGCGACGGGCTGCTCAACGTCGCCATCGACAAGGGCGCGGTGAACGCGCTCGTGAACAATGGCGGCCTTCTCCGCTCGGACGGCGGCCAGGTGCTGATGACGGCCCAGGCGGCCGGCCAGCTGCTCAGGACGGCTGTCAACAACAGCGGGATCATCGAAGCCAGGACGGTGGAGAACCGCAACGGGGTCATCAAGCTGCTGGGCGACATGGAAAGCGGCACGATGAAAGTCGCCGGAACGCTCGACGCCAGCGCTCCGAACGGCGGGCACGGCGGCTTCGTCGAAACCTCCGCGGCGACGGTGACCATCGTCGACGGAGTCACCGTCACCACCGTGGCGCCCCAGGGCACCACCGGCACGTGGCTGATCGACCCGCAGGATTTCACCATTGCAGCGACCGGCGGAAATATCTCGGGCGCCACCCTCTCGCAGCAATTGGTGACGAGCAGCGTCGTCATCAGCACGCTCGTCGGGCCGGGCGCCGCTCTTCCGGGCGACGGCCATATCCATGTCAACGACGCCGTCGCCTGGACCTCTTCGGGAGCCTTGGGAACGGCGACGACTTTGACTTTGAACGCCGCCGGCGACGTCAACATCAACGCCGCGATCACCGCCACCAAGGGCAATCTGGTCGTGTGCTGCGGCGGCGACGTGAACGTCAAGGCGCCGATCACGACCACCAACGGCAGCGTCCTGCTCAATGCCGGGCAGAACGTGAATGTCTTCCACGCGATCACCACCACGGACGGCAACATCGCGCTTTGCGCCGGCCACGATGTCCACATCGACGGCAAGGTCACGTTGACCCGGGGCAGCACGATCGTCGCTCAGAGCCTCGGCCTGCCGGTCGGGCTCACCCTGATCGCGGGGGCCGACGGCACCGGCCCGGGCGTCGGTGGTGGAACCGTCGTCTTCGCCCCCCTTGCGCCGCCCATCACCGTCACGAAGACTCCGGTCTCGATCGCCTACAATCCGGTTTCCTATGCGGCGCCGACGGACTTCTCGACCAAGTTCGTCCTCACCGAAGGCGCCGCGCTCACCCAGCGGATGCTGCTCTTCCCGAACGCCGAAAAGGTCGCGGACGGGAGCGCCAACGCCCTGCTGAGCGGGTTCAACACGAATTCGGCCTCCGGTGCCCCGACCGGCGTGACGCTGGTCGCCGGATCTGCCGCTTCGGCCGTCTTCGACAGCGCCGCCGAAGGGTCGAACATCGGAATCACCTATTCCGGCTACACTTTGGCCGGCGCCGATGCGGGCCAATATGCGCTCGCCGGATCCTGCTGCGTGTCGACGTTCAGGACCAGAGGAACGATAACCCCCGCCGCGACGCCGCCGCCGCCGCCTCCCGCGCCCCCGCCTCCCGCGCCCCCGCCTCCCGCGCCGCCGCCGCCTGCACCGCCACCGCCGGCGCCGCCGCCTCCCGCGCCGCCCCCGCCTGCGCCTCCGCCGCCCGTTCCGCCGCCCCCGGCGCCACCGCCGCCCGCGCCTC
>DASVSP010000025.1:0-8887 GCA_036388065.1 Allosphingosinicella sp. | reverse complement strand
CGCCCGCCGAGCCGCCTTGAGCCTGCTCGACGCCGTGCTCCGCAAGGGGCTTCCGCTCGAGGCCGCGCTGGACACCGCCGCTCGCGGCCTCGCCCCCAACGACCGCGGCCTCGCCCATGCAATCGCCGCGGAGACCCTTCGCCGCCTCGGCGATCTCGACTCGCTGATCGACGAAGCCACCCGAAACCGCCTTCCCGACGACGCAAAGGCGCGCTTCGCGCTTCGGATCGCGCTCGTCCAGGCGCTTGCGCTGGACACTCCGCAGCACGCCGCCATCTCGACCGTGCTTCCTTTGGTCGACGGAGGCCCGCGAAAGCTCGTCCATGGAGTCTTCGGGACTTTGATGCGACGGGAGGCCAGGCTTCCCGCTTTGCCTTCGCTTCCCGCCGCCGTCGAGCTCCGCTGGTCCCGCAACTGGGGAGAGTCGGTGGCCGTCGAGGCCGCCCGGCTGCTCGCCGCGCCTCCGCCCCTCGACCTGGTCTTTGCCGCCGGGACCGAGCCGCCGGCCGGGATGGAGGGTTTCAGCCTTATGCCCGGCCACTTGCGGCTCCCGGCCCGGGCGGCCGTGGCCGGACTCACCGGCTATGGCGAAGGCGGCTGGTGGGTGCAGGACATAGCCGCGTCGCTTCCCGCGCGGCTGCTCGGCTCGGGCGAGGGGCGCACGGTGCTCGACCTGTGCGCCGCGCCGGGCGGAAAGACGATGCAGCTCGCCAGCGCCGGCTTCGAGGTGACCGCCGTCGACTCGTCCGAAAGTCGTCTTGCACGACTTTCGGAGAATCTCGACCGGACCAACCTGACTGCAAAGGTGATCGCCGCCGACATCCTGCGCTGGTCGCCGCCCGACAAGGTGGATGCGATCCTGCTCGACGCGCCCTGCTCGGCGACCGGGATCTACCGCCGCCACCCGGACGTCCTCCACCGGGTCCGTCCGCGCGCGATCGCCGAGCTCGCCGAGGGCCAGAAGGCGATGCTCGCCCGCGCCGCCGGCTGGCTCAAGCCCGGAGGCATTCTGGTCTATTCGGTCTGCTCGCTCGAGCCCGAGGAAGGGGAAGCGGTGGTCGAGGCTTTCCTCGGCGGGCGCCGCGATTTCGAGGCTGCCCACATCGAGGCCGGCGAGCTCCCGCCCGAGATCCCGGTCGAAGGCAACCGGGTCCGGATCCTCCCCGGCCTGTTCGCCGAGGCGGGCGGAGCGGACGGCTTCTTCATCGCCCGCTTCCGACGGGTTTGACCGCGCAAACCGTCATTCCGGCGAAGCCGGATCCATGAACCCGGACGCCGGAAAACAGTCTGTGGGCGTTCCGTGTTCATGGACGCCGCATCAAGCGGCCTGACGGCCCTGAATTCGCTAGGCCTATTCGGAATCCTCGCAGCGGCGAAGCCGTTCCGAGCTGACACAAATGGATTCGTCGTAATAATAACCGTACCAGTTCCAATAGCACCAGACCCGCACGTCCCGCTCGCAGGGGCTCTCCGAGGGCTGCATATTGGCATTCGACGTCGCCGACAGGCACGCCATTCCGAGGGTCGCGGAGACGCCAAGCAACCGCACAATCTTCCCGAAGCTCTTGATCTTCATCATCGTCACTCTCCCATGAGCGTGGTTCGCGCCCTCGGTCTTATTCCGACGGCGGGCGCGCCGCGCGGGCGGCACTTCCGGCTTTATTCGTCCGGCGATTCGGTCGGCTTCACCGGCTCTGGCGGAGGAAGCGGGGCATCGATGTAAAACTGAGTGCACGAATTCCACGTGGGACAGCAGGAATAATAGTCCTCATTGAAATTGCAGGCAGACGGGCTGTCGTCTTCCTCGGCCCCCGTTCCCGTCTGTGCCGACGCGGGCGCCGCAGCCAGCGAAGCCGCGAGCAGGATGGAAGCTGCAAAGGAACCGCGGACTCTCTTCTTTCCGATAGTCATTCTCACTCTCCTTTTTTCTTGCCCGATCCCGGCGGGCCTGGGCGCGACCGTCGCCGCGCCCAGGAGCCGGACCGGACTCAGCCGGCGGCCGCTTCCGATTTGGCTTCCAGAGGAATGATGACCGGATCGAGAGGAGGATTGGGGCCCTGGCACGGGATGATCAGCTCCGGATAGTCGCAGCATTCGGCTCCGTAGATGACCGGTCCCCAGGGCGTGCAGCCGTACCAGGGATCGTCCGGATCCTCGACCGGCGGCGGCGGCGGAGGCGGCGGCTTCGCCGCCATCCCGGACGCCGAGGCTGTCAGCAGGATCGAAGCGGCAAAGCCGCCGCGCACTCTTCTTCTTCCGTTCGACATGTTCTCCCTCCATGTGCAACTTCGTCCGAGGCCGATCGTACAGACGATCGCATCGTCGAGTCGCTGCAGAGAGACTAAGCCCAAGCGCCGTTGGGCAATACTACAATCCTGCCTCTCCATTAGTTCTTTAGAACCGAAACGGCTGTAAGTTACTGCGCAGCCGCAACTTGGGCCTCAGAATTTCATTAAAAAGCGGGGGTTCTCCGGGCGATTACATTGGAATCGCCCGGCAGATCGGATCGCGGTCGTAATTCAGGAGCGAGGAGGGCCCGATCCCGAACCCCCCTCGTTCCGGCTCACCAGGGCTTCACGGCCTTCTTCTCGGTGCCGTAATAGATGCCGGGACCGCCGCACATATAGCCGTAGTTGGGCGGGCATTCGATGCAGGGCTGGCCCCACTCGCAGGTCTGCTGGTTCGGGTAGCCCAGGGTCTGCCAGTTGGAGGCGCAGGCGGCCACCACCCGGGCGTCGCACGCCGGATCCCTCGGGCCCAGCCCTCTCGCCGAGGCTGCCGTCGCGAAAATCGTAGCGCTCGCGAACGCCAGCGACACGGCCAGCCCCGCCGTCTTCCTGAAATTGAGTTTCCTGGACATCTTCGTTCTCCCACGGTTCGCCGGACCCCGCGCGACTCGCTCGAACGTCGGCCCGGCGCCGCAATGATACGCCCGCACCGGGATCGCGCGACGGGGATTGGGTCCGAAAGCGTTCAATCGCCTGAAGCTGGACGTGCGGTTCATTTCGTCTTGGAAAGAGAGACACGAAGGCAGGGAAGGGGAACGGTCCAATCGGGGGGAGGTGGCCGTCGTCCCGGCGAAGCCGGGACCTCGGGGAGGCCCGCCGAGACGTCTCGTTGCGAGCTACCGGCTTCCGCTCGATGACGGATCCCTCTTCGCCGCGGCGGCGGCGATTGGGCCCCGTCGAGATCGGCCTCGACGGGGCCCCGGTCCGGCGGGACTCGCTCGCCCCCTCAGTTCTCGAGACGGGCATCGAGCTCCGTCGGCTAGTAAGTATAAGTCCAATCATAATAGCACTGGTCGCTATAATATTCGACGCACGCCGCTTCGGACGCGAAAGGGCGTTGCCAGGATGCGTTCCAATAGGCCGCGCAATAAGCCCTGACTTCCTGCATGCATTCCGGGCGGGGCGCGGGCAGCCTCTGCGCCGAAGCGGCCCCCGACATTCCAACCAACGCCAGCGCAGCCGCCAGGCCGGTCATCGTTCTCAGATTGAATTTCCTAAGCATCTTCATTCTCCCACGGTTCGCCGGAACCCCCGCGCGACTCGCTCGAACGGTCGGCCCGGCCTTGGAATGATAAGTCTGCGGCCGGATCGGTACGAACGGCATTGGGTCCGAAACCGTCCAATTGGGGCGCGACGGCCAGCCTGGCCGCGACGCCCGGTTCCGTCATTCCGGCGAAGGCCGAAATCCATGAACACCTTCATTCCCGATCTCGGACGCCCGTGTTCAGGGATGCCGGATCAAGTCCGGCATGACGGTTCAAGCGCTCACTTCGGCGGCGGGCGCGTGCGCGCGCCGTCGGCTCCTAGACCGGCGACTCCTCGCGAACGCCGTCGGTCGCACCATAATAGCGCGGCGGACAAGTCATCGCGGATTCCACCTCGACGCAATTCTCGAGTGAATAATAGCCGTCCAGCTCCCAGACCTGTTGACCTTCGTAGAAACGGGCGCACTGCTGCCGCACCAGATCCTCGCACGACGGACGGGCCTGGGCCGGAGGCGGTACCAACGCTCCGCTCGACGCGATCGTCAGGACGCCGAGCAGGGCGGCCACCTTCGATTTCGGAGACATTCTAGACATCTTCATTCTCCCACGGATGCCGGAAAGAACCACGCCCGTGCGACTCGCCCGAACGATCGGCCCGGCCCCGCGACGATAGCCCCGAGCCGGTTCGCGCACGACGATCATTGCGTCCGAAACCGTTCCATCGCGCGATGCATCGGCTCGGAGAAGCTGCGCCGTCATTTCGGGACTCGGTGTCGCAGCATGCGCTGCATTTGATTTCACACAAAGGCACAAAGGCACAAAGGCACAAAGGCACGAAGAGGCTCGCCCGGCGAAGCCGCAATCGCTTTATCCGCTCGCCGATTCGGGCGCTGGCGCGCGGGCTGCACGGCCCCTTTGTGCCTTTGTGTCTTTGTGTCTTTGTGTGAACCAAATCCGGCGTCGTGCGGAGCGAGGCGCGAGGAAGCCTCGCGAAAGACGCCGGCACGATCCTCAACAAAGCGGGGATAAGTCGCGGCGCTTCCTTGCCGCGCGACTCGGGCAGGGTTAACACTTCGAGCGTGCAGCAGCCCGTCCGCATCGCCCCCTCCATCCTCTCGGCCGATTTCGCCCGGCTCGGCGAGGAGGTGCGCGCCGTCGACGAGGCCGGAGCGGACTGGATCCACGTCGACGTGATGGACGGGCATTTCGTTCCCAACCTGACCATCGGCCCCGCGGTGGTGAAGGCGCTTCGGCCGCACAGCGCCAAGCCGTTCGACGTCCACCTGATGATCTCGCCCGCCGATCCCTTCCTCGAGGCCTTCGCCGAAGCCGGGGCGGACATCCTCACCGTCCACCCCGAGGCGGGGCCGCATCTCCATCGAACGCTCCAGGCGATCCGCTCGCTCGGCAAGCGCTCCGGAATCGCGCTCAACCCGGCCACGCCCGCCAAGATGCTCGACTACGTCCTCGAGGAGGCCGATCTGGTGCTCGTGATGAGCGTCAATCCCGGCTTCGGCGGGCAGGGCTTCATCGACAGCCAGCTTCGCAAGATCGAGGCGGTCAGGAAGCAGATCGACAAGCAGGGCCTCGCCGTGGATCTCGAGGTCGACGGCGGGATCGACGCCGCCACCGCCCGGCGCGCGATCGACGCCGGCGCCGACGTGCTGGTCGCCGGAACGGCGACCTTCCGCGGCGGCCCCGGCCGTTATTCGGCGAATATAGAAGATCTTCGGCGATGAGCCTGGCCGAGAAGATAGACCGCCCGGAGAGCGACGAGATCGAGCCGGGCAAGAGGCTGATCCGGGTCGGCGGCGGCCAGGGCGCCTCGCTGGGCGAGCACCTCTCCTCGATTCTTCATCGGCTGTCCTGGCGGACGCCCTTCCACGCGCTTCGGCTTCGCGGCCGCCATCCGCTCAAGCTGGTCGCGGTTCCCAAGGATCCGGTCGCCGGGGACAAGGCCGCCGGGGAGGCGATCCTTCGCGGACGTTTCCTCCGCCGCGGCGAGAGCTTCGATTCCGAAAGCCTCGATTTCAACGATCCGGCGCTGCCCGGCGACCTTTCCGACTATCTGCAGAGCTTCGAATGGCTTCGCGACCTGGCCGCCGCCGCGACCCGCGAGCGCGCCGCCAAGCCGGCCGAGAAGCTGGTCCAGAAGTGGCTCGCCGCCAACGCCGACTCGGTGACCGAGCGCGCCTGGCGCGCCGACCTGTGGGGCCGCCGGATCCTATTCTGGACCGCCTACGCGCCCTACATCCTTTCCAGCCGCGACTCCGCCTATCGAGCGGTTCTCCTCAACACGCTTTCCCGCGGCGCCCGGCACCTCGACAAGGCCGCCGAGAAGGCCCGCCCGGGCCTCGCCCGGATCACCGCGTGGGCGGGCGTGATCGCCGCGGCGCTGGTCGTCCAGGGCGGCCCGGGCCGGCTCGGCCGGGGCGAGACCGGGCTTCTGCGCGCGCTCGCGGCATCCCTCCACGACGACGGCGGCCTGGTCAGCCGATCGCCCGACGAGCAGCTCATGCTGGTCGAGCTTCTCGCCCAGTTGCGGGCGGTCTATTTTGCCGGCGATCGGGAGATGCCCGAAGCGCTCGCCGAGGCCCTGTCGGGAGCGGTCGGAGCGCTTCTTGGAACGATGCTCGGCGACGAGGCCCTGTCGAGCTGGCAGGGCGGCAACATGGCCTCGAAGCGGCGGATCGCGGCGGCGGTCGAAGGCAGCGGAGTGCGGGTCCGGCCGCTCCGCCAGCCGCGCGGCTGGGGCTATCAGAGGCTCGAGGCGAAGAGCACGGTCGCCCTCTTCGACGCCGCTCCGCCGCCCCCGACCCGCGCCTTCGCCGGAGGCTGCGCCTCGACGCTCGCCTTCGAGCTGTCGGAAGGTCCGAACCGGCTCGTCGTCAATTGCGGCGGCCCGGGCCCGGCCGGAGGCGCGCTTCCGGCCGAGCTGGTTCACGCGCTGAGGAGCAGCGCCGCTCATTCGACCCTGACTTTGGGCGACCGCAATTCGACCGCGGTCCACGACGATGGAAGCCTCGGCAAGGGCGTTTCGGAGGTCGAGCTGGTCCGCGACGAAACCGCGGGCATCGTGATGGTCGAGGCCAGCCACGACGGCTATGTCCGCCGCTTCGGCCTCGTTCACCAGCGCCAGCTCACCCTCGCCGCCGACGGGCGCGAGGTTCGCGGCCAGGATCTCCTCACCCTTCAGGGCCGCCGCCGCCGGGCCGAGCCGATCCCCTACGCGGTGCGCTTCCACCTCCATCCGGACGTCGAGGCCGCGACGACGGCGGACGGGCAGGGCGCGCTTCTCCGGGTTCGGGGCCGGACGGTTTGGCAATTCCGCTGCCGCGGCGGCAGGCTCGCGATCGAGGACAGCCTCTGGATCGACGGCGATTGTGCCCTTCGAGAGACCTCGCAGCTGGTGATCGGCGGCGAAAGCCCCCCGGACGGAACCGCCGTCGCCTGGATCTTCCGGCGGGCGGGGTAGAAGGATTGAGTCGGCAGGCTCGCGCCGTCATTGCGAGGAGCGCAGCGACGAAGCAATCCAGCGGCTCGAAGGCGCGTGGATTGCTTCGCTTCGCTCGCAATGACGTTTTGTCAGGACCCGGGAGCTCGCAGTGCAGGACCAAGTGAAGATCGCCCGGGCGCTGCTCTCGGTCTCGGACAAGACCGGCCTCGTCGAGCTGGCGAGGGCCTTGGCCCGGCACGGGGTCGAGCTCATCTCCACCGGGGGCACCGCAACGGCGCTTCGCGAGGCGGGCCTCGAGGTGAAGGACGTCTCGGACCTCACCGGCTTTCCCGAGATGATGGACGGCCGGGTCAAGACCCTTCACCCCAAGGTCCATGGCGGCCTCCTCGCGGTGCGCGACGATCCCGGCCATTCGGCGGCGATGGCGGAGCACGCCATCGCGGCGATCGACCTGGTCGTCGTCAATCTCTACCCTTTCGCCCGAACCGTGGCGCGCGGCGCCGGGCGAGACGAGATCGTCGAGAATATCGACATCGGCGGCCCTTCGATGGTGCGGTCGGCCGCCAAGAATCATCGATTCGTGGCGATTTGTGTCGATCCTGTGGACTATCCTCAACTCGTCTCCACATTGGACTCCGACGGCGGAAGGACGTCATTTGAGTTCCGCAAGTATCTGGCCGCAAAGGCTTTCGCCGCGACCGCCAGCTACGACTCGGCCATCGCCCAATGGTTCGCCTTCGCCGACCAGGGGCAGATCTTCCCCGAAGCCCTCCCCCTCGCCCTCAACCGCGGCGACGAGCTTCGCTACGGCGAGAATCCCCACCAGAAAGCAGCCCTCTACCTTCCCGCCGGCCCCCACGCCCGGGGCATCGCCCAGGCCGAGCAGGTCCAGGGCAAGGCCTTGAGCTACAACAATTTCAACGATTCCGACGCGGCGCTCGAGCTGGTTTCCGAATTCCGGGATTCGGAGGCGGCCTGCGTCATCGTGAAGCATGCCAATCCCTGCGGGGTGGCGATGGGGGCGAGCCTGGCCGAAGCCTATGAGGCCGCCTTCGACTGCGATTCCGTCTCGGCGTTCGGGGGGATCATCGCGGTCAACCGAACGATCGACGAAGCCGCCGCCGAGGCGATGACCCGGATCTTCACCGAGGTCGTGATCGCGCCCGACGCCGACGAAGCGGCCCGCGCCGTCTTCGCCCGCAAGAAGAACCTGCGCCTGCTCCTGACAGGGGACCTGCCCGATCCGGCCCGGCCCGGCCTTACCCTGAAGTCCATCACCGGAGGCTATCTACTGCAGTCGCGAGACAATGGCCGGGTCGAGCGCGACCGGCTGAAGGTCGTCACCAAGCGCCCGCCCACCGACCGCGAGCTCGCCGACTGCCTGTTCGCCTGGACCGTGGCCAAGCACGTCAAGTCGAACGCCATCGTCTACGCGAAAGACGGGGCCACGGCCGGGATCGGCGCCGGCCAGATGAACCGACTCGAATCGGCCCGGATCGCCGCCTGGAAGGCGCGCGACGCGGCCGGGAAGGCGGGTTGGCCCGAGCCTCGGACGATCGGTTCGGCGGTGGCTTCGGACGCCTTCTTCCCGTTCGCCGACGGACTGCTCGCCGCCGTCGAAGCGGGCGCCACCGCGGTGATCCAGCCCGGCGGCTCGATCCGCGACGACGAGGTGATCGCCGCGGCCGACGAGGCGGGACTGGCGATGGTGTTCACGGGGATGAGGCACTTCCGGCATTGAAATTCCTCCCCGAGATTTCTCGGGGAGGGGGACCATGCGAAGCATGGTGGAGGGGTTCTTTTCCGGCGCCGAAGAACCCCTCCACCGCGCTCCGCGCGGTCCCCCTCCCCCGGAAATCCGGAGGAGGATTTCATCCCACAAGCCCCGCCAGATGCTCGTGAAGCTCTGCGCCGTTGCGCTGCCAGCTGAATCGCTC
>DASVSP010000024.1:0-27507 GCA_036388065.1 Allosphingosinicella sp. | reverse complement strand
CGTCATCCCGGCGGAGGCCGGGATCCATGAACACGGAAGGTTGAGAGCAAGGCGAAGAAGCCCTCGCCTCGATCCGGGCATCGGTGTTCATGGATCCCGGCCTTCGGCTTCGCCGAAGTTTATCCTGAGCGCCGCCGCAGGCGGCGTCGAAGGGCCGGGATGACGCCGGTGCGAATCCTAGGCCGGCCGAGCCGCGCGGAGCTCCGAGATCGAGGGGTCCTGGTCCTGCGCGGCGGACTGGGGAGAAGCCGGGGCCGCGGACTCGGTCCCGCGGGCGCCGCCCGGAAGCAGCGAGACGCTGAGCAGATAGCCGAGCACCGCGCTTCCGCCATAGCCGACCAGAGGCGTCGGATAATTGCCGAGCGCGGCGGCCGCCACGACCGCCGACCAGCAGGCACCGAAGGCCAGCAGCGCCGGGCGGTCGCCCTCTCCCTTCCAGAGGCCGATCGCGGCGGGGAGGATCAAGGCCGCGGCACCGCCCGCCACCGCCGCTCCGGCCAGCGGATGGACGTCGAACGCGGCGTGGAGGACCCGATCGACGAAGGGCGAGGCGGGCAGCGCGTCCGGCGTGAGAAGGGTCCAGCCGAACGCCCCGGCGGCGGCGGCGGCGGCCAGGATCGGAAGGCGCCGCCGGGCATCCAACGCCAGGACGAGGAGGGAGGCCGCGAGCACTCCGGCCATCGCCCGGTCCGGCTGGACCGCCAGGGCCAGCGCAGCGACGATCATCCCGGCCGTCCCGGCCCCGTCCGGCCGCCGGGCGTAGAGAAGGATGATGACCGGAAGAAGGATGAGGCTGACCTGGAGGGTCAAAGGTCCGACGCGCACCCAGCGCGCCGCCCCTTCGGCGGCGATTCCGAACCAGGCGGTCAGAAGCAGCGGCACCGACATCGCCAGAGCCGCAATCCCCGCCCCGGCGAGGCGCGAGCGTCCGGCAGATCCGAGCGCGAGCCAGGCGGTCGCACCCAGCACCAGCGCGGCGAGATTGACGAGGAGGTAGCGCGGCGGCGCTCCGGTCGCCTGCATATAGGCAATGCCTATCCCGACCGCGGTCGCTCCGCAGACGAGGCCAAGCAGTCGGGGTCGGTCGGAAATGCGGTTCATGGCGGGGAGGCTCCAGGAGAAGGGTGCGGCGGGAAACAAAGCGCCCCGGATCGCGGCGAAGGCCGACCGGGCCGCTGCCGCGGCCGCATGCGACACGAGGGCGCGCAGGCATCCGGCTGCGAAGAGCAGGGCCGATCGGTCGTCGCCGATTTCCATCAGCTCTCGCTCCATCGCGCGCGACCAGGTGGACAGAGGCGGCGGAAGCAGCCGCGATGCGGCCGACAGCGTCCTCGACGCCACGAAGCGGGCGAAGCTCACGACGCCGCCTCCCCTGCCCGCCGCCCCGCGGCCGCGACAGGCCGATCCGCGTCGGCCGCTTCCGACCGCGCCAGGGCCAGGCCGGCGGCGGTGAGCCGATAGGCGTGGCGCGGCGGTCGGCCCGCCGCGGCCGGCGGCTGCCACTCGGCTTCGAGACAGCCTTGCGCCTCGAGACGGATGAGCAGCGGATAGAGCGTCCCCGACCGGATGCCGGTCAGCGACGCCAGCTCGTAGCCGTAGCTCCATCGCCCGCCCGCCGCGGCGAGCGCGGCAAGCAGTGCACGGGCCTGGCCGGAAAGGGCGCGCTTGCGAGTCATCCGGAGTTATGTCTACCTATGTAGACTTATAGTCAAGCGCTCGCCCGCCGCTCGATCAGCCGTTGCGCATGATCTTCCGGCCGAGCGCTGGGGCCGCTCGGAGGACCGCTCGAAGAAGCTTCGACTTGCCGACGAAGATCTCGTCCCTTCCCGACTCCAGGCCGGCGACGATCTCGGCGGCGCACGCCTCGGGAGCCATCTTGCCGCGTCCACGGCCGCGGGTCATCGAGGTGTCGACCAGCGGAGGCAGCGCCTCAACGATCCGGAGGTTCGGCAAGCCGTCCTCGCACTGGTAGCGCAGCGCCTGGGTGAAGGATCTCACGCCCGCCTTGGCCGCGCAGTAGACGGGAGAGGATTTCTTGGGCGCGAGCGCCAGCCCGGAGGTGACGTTCAGGATGGCGGCCGAAGGCTGCCTGGCGAGCAGTGGGAGAAGCCCGACCGAGAGCGCCACCACGGCGGAGAAATTGGCGGCGATCTCGGAACGAAGGGCCGGCAGAAGCTGGATCGGGTCGCCCGATACGAAGTCGGTGAGCCGCTGGCTGGCCGCATTGTTGACGAGCAGCGACAGATCGGGAGCGAGGCGGCGGATTTCGGCCAGAAGCCGATCGACCTCCGCCGGGTCGGACAGGTCGGCGCCCAGGGTCTCGACGCGTGGCCCCAGCTCCCCCCGGACCTCGGCGAGCCGGGCGGGGTCGCGTCCAACGATCAGGATCCGAGCCGCACCCCGGCGCAGCAGCAGCCGAACGAGCGCAAGTCCGATGCCGCTCGCACCGCCGGTGACTAGCGCCGTGCGGCCTTCGAGCCGGAACCCTACCATTAGAGGGCGCGCTCGCTCGGGGACGGCTTCGACGGGATCATGGCTCGACGTTACGCGGCTCACCCGCCCCTGTCTCGGGCGATCGCGCCGGACTCGTGCCCCAGCGGTCCGGGGTCATCCCGGCGAAGGCCGGGATCCATGAACACCGGGGCCGGAAACAGAGGCGAGGCCACGTCGGTTCGAGTTCCGCCTTCCGTGTTCATGGATCCCGGCCTTCGCCGGGATGACGTAGAAGGGCCGGGATGACGTAGAAGGGGATGCGGGGTTCGGGTCCCTCCAGCCTCGCCGGCCCCAGTTCCGCCAAACTCCCGGCGAGGTCGGAATTGCGGAAGGGCTTGACCAGGCGGGGGAAGTGGGGGGCGATTCCGTCGGCTTCGGCATAGCCGGAGACGATCAGCACCGGGATGCCCGGAAGATCTGCCCGGACGACGTTGGCGAGCTCGGTTCCATTCATTCCGGGCATCAGATGGTCGGTCATCAGGACGTCGGGGCGGAGGCCGCCTCGGACCAGGCGAAGCGCTTCCTCCGCGGACGCCGCCTGGACCACCTCGTAGCCCAGGTCCTCGAGCATGTCGGCGGTGCTTTCGCGGACCAGTTCCTCGTCGTCGACCAGAAGAGCGGTGCCCGCCTTCGACGGCACGGCCGAGGGGGCGACCGCGAGCTCAGCCTTGTCCACCGGGACGTCGCTGGCCGGAAGCCACAATTCGATGTTGGTACCGACTCCCAACCGGCTTTCGACGTTGAGCGCTCCGCCGAGCTGGGAGGCCAGGCCGTGGACCATGGACAGGCCGAGGCCGGTGCCCTTGCCGATGCCCTTGGTCGAGAAGAAGGGCTCCACCGCCCGCTTCACAGTGGCCTCGTCCATTCCGATGCCCGTATCCGCCACCGACAACCGGACATACGGTCCGGGGCGGAGCCCCGACCGGTGATCCGGACCGACGGGATCGAGGCCGGCCGTAATCCGAAGCGTCCCGCCCTCGGGCATGGCGTCGCGCGCGTTCACGCCCAAGTTCAGAAGCGCCATCTCCAGCTGGTTCGGGTCCGCCTTGGCGGGCGGGAGTCCGTCGGCGGCGTCCACCACGACGTGGATCTGCGGCCCGGACGTGCTCGCGATCAGGTCCGCCATCCCCGCCACGAGCCTGCCCACGTCGACCGCGCTCGGCTGCAGGGGCTGCCGCCTGGCGAAGGCGAGAAGGCGCTGGACGAGAGTCTTGGCGCGGTCGGCGGACTGCATCGCCCCGTCGATCAGCCTCTGCTCGCGCGGGCCTCCGAGGCCCTTGCGCTGAAGCATGTCCAGGCTTCCGACGATCGGGGTGAGCAGATTGTTGAAATCGTGCGCCACCCCGCCGGTGAGCTGGCCCATCGCCTCCATCTTCTGGCTCTGCCTGAGCGCGCCCTGCGCGCGCTCGAGCTCGGCCGCCGCCTCGCGCTCGGCGCTGACGTCGCGGCCGACCGCGTAGAAGACCTCGCCCTGCGGAACCAGGGTCCAGGAGATCCATCGCCACGATCCGTCAACATGCCGAAGCCTGTCCTCGAATCCGCGGACCGTCTCGCCTTTGGACAGCTGCTCCATCATGGCTGCGACATTCCCGTGGTCGTCCGGGTGGACCTGCTTTGGAAAATCCATCGCCAGAAGGGTCGCCTCGTCGAACCCGAGGGTCGCCTCCCAGGCCGGGTTGATCGCCTTGAGATAGCCGTCGAAGCCCATGATCGCGAACAGGTCGTGGCTCATTTCCCAGATCCGGTTGCGCTCGGCGGTCCGTTCGGCGACCCGTTGCTCGAGCTGCTCGTTGAGGTCGCGAAGCCTGACCTCGTCCGCCTTTCGGGCGGTGATGTCGATCGCGGTCCCGATGACCCGGGTGCACAGGCCCTCCGCAGTGAACAGGCCCCGCCCCTTCGCCGCCACCCAGCGGATCAGCCCGTCCTCTCGGCCGACGGTCCGATATTCGACGTCGTAGAGCGCTCGCCGGGCGGGATCGCGAGCGGCTTCGAACGCCTCGGAGACCGCCGGCCGGTCGTCGGGATGAACGCCCGCGGGGAAATCGGCCAGGGTCACCGGCACTTCGGGCGAGATTCCGAACATCGCCTTTACCCGGGGCGGCCAGAACATGGCGTCGGTCCGGGCGTCGACGTCCCACAGGCCGATCTCGGCCGATTCGGTCGCGAGCCGGAGCTGCTCCTCGCTCAGCGCCAGCCGATCCTCCGCCTCGCGCCGTTCCTCGATGTCGATGACGGAGCCGACATAGCCCAGATATTCCCCGTTTTCGCCGAAGCGGGCGGCGGCGGCGTCGATGGTCCAGCGGTAGGCGCCGTCGGCCCGGCGGAGCCGGAAGTCGACCCGGTAGTCGCGCCGCCGCGCATTGGCGGCGTGGAAGGCCTGCTCGGCGATCTCCCGGTCCTCGGGATGGACCGCGTCGAGCCAGCCCAGCCCCTCCCCCTGCCCCGGGGCCTGGCCGGTGAACTCGTACCACCGCCGATTGAGGTAGGTGCAATGGCCGCCGGCGTCGGTGACCCACATCATCACCGGGGCGCTGTCCGCCATGTTCCGGAATCGGGCCTCGCTCTCCGCCAAAGCCTGCTGCGCCCGCCGGGCGTCGGAGATGTCGCGGACGATGAGGACCCCGCCCTCGACCGCTCCGGCGCGCAGGACCGGGGCATTGGAGCAGGCGACCGGAACCGGGCGCCCGTCCTTGTGGAAGAAGGTGTCCTCGTGGGAATAGAGGCTGAGGCCGCTGAAGAAGACTCGGCCGAGAGGGCAATTCTCCATGGGATAGGGGCTCCCGTCGGGGTGCCGATCGTGGATGACGTCGTGGAGCTTCAGTCCTTCGAACTCGGGGGCGGAATAGCCGAACATGCGCTCCGCGGCGGGATTCGCGTAGACTGTCCGACCCTCGTCGTTGAGAAGGAAGATCGCGTCCGCCGCATGCTCCATTACGAGCTGCGAGAAAGCGAGCCGGTCCCGCAATTCGCTTACCCGGTCGCCGGGGGCCTCGTCCGGCCCGCCGCTCGAAAGCTCCCCCATCCCCGCTGCTCCTGCGCGTATAGCTTGCCGAAATCGCGGTAGACCGCGCCGCCGCCCCTGCACAACCCGGTCAAAGGTCCACATTGGCGCAGGTTCGCTCCTCCCTCTCCCGTCATTCCGACGAAAGCCGGAATCCATGAACACCGTCGCCTGAATGTCCTTCGACCGGTGTTCATGGATGCCGGATCAAGTCCGGCATAACGAAAATCTAATGCGCGGCTCCCGCGGTTGCGCCGAACGCCGCCAGCCCCATCCACACCGCCATCGCTATCATCATCAAATTCTCGGTCAGCGAGACGAAGCCGAGCGGGACGTTGCTCGAGCCTCCGACGCAGGCGCATTTGAGCTCGCGCCGGTCGACATAGACGGCCTTGAACACCGACACCGCTCCGACCGTGCCGATGAAGAGCGCGACCGGGACGGAGAGCCAGGGCAAGGCCCCCGCCACCATCAGGACCCCGGCCAGCCCCTCCGCGAACGGATAGACGTAGCCGTAGGGGAGCCACCTTCTGGCGAGCAGGTCGTAATTGAGGAACATCGTCGCGAAGGTCTCGACGTTCTGCAGCTTGAGAAGCGCCAGAACGATCGTCGAGAAGCCGATGAACCACTCGCCCGCCCGAAGGGTAAGGGCGCTTCCGGTCACCGACCAGCTCGCCGCCATGGCCATCAGCGCCGTCATCGCGAACAAAGCGATCACCGGCCGGTAGCTCACCGCCTTCGGATCGGCGACCGGCTTGCCGAGGAATCGGCGAAGATCGTCGTGGCCGCCGATCCGATTGCCGGCAACGAAGATCTGAGGCGTGGTTGCAACCCCGTGCTCGGCCTTGAACGAATCCGTCTCCTCGCGAGTCGTGAGGTGACGATCCTCGACGTCGAAGCCCGCCCGCTTGAGAAGATGCAGCGCCTTGAGGCCGTAGGGACAGGTGTGCGACGGCATCACCATCCGGTGGATCACCGCCCTCTTCGAAGCCTTTGGGGGATTGGTCATGTCCGACATCACACGTCTCCTGTGAACTTGCCGGACCTCATATAGGGTCCGTACCGTGGTACGGAGTCAAGAGGTGATTGGCCGGGCGGAATCTCGCTCGACGGTTCATGGATCCGGATCAAGTCCGGGATGAGGGCGACTCGAAGCTCGGGAGCGCTATTCAGGGGCCGGCGGCGCCGGCCCCCGGACGGCTTAGTGGCCGTTGGCCTCGATGGCGTCGGCCTTGTTCTCGCCTTTCGCCTCGACGGCGTCGGCCTTGTTCTCGAGCGCGTCGGACTGGTTCTCGGTGGCGGCATTGTCGGCCTGCGCCTCGAGCGCGTCGGACTGGTTGTCGGCGACGGCCTCGACATTGTCCGCCGCCTTCTCGGACTCCGAACTGTTGCAGGCGCCCAGCGCCATCAGACCGGCGACCATGGCGCCCTTGACGATCATTCTCATCAGCTTCCCCCTTGAACACTATTAAAAGAGACGATCCGGCCACGAACGCGGCCGAAACGCGGTGGGTCCCGGTGTGACTTTGGAACCCTCGCGGGGGCTAACATGGATAAATAACACCTGTATAGAAGCGATTCCCCGGCCGTCATCCCGGCGAAAGCCGGGACCTCGGGACGAAGAAGTCTCAGGGGGTCTCCCCGAGGTCCCGGCTTTCGCCGGGACGACGGATCAGGGTCGCCGCCGCCACAATCGAGACGATTCAACGGGCTAGCGAACGCATTTCGACCCGCCTTGACCATAATTTGGCCGCAACCCTGAGCGATTGGGGACGCCATGGGGGCCCATCATTCACGCGCCACGCCGCTTTCGGCGAAGCGCAAGCGCCCAGGAGTTCTAGCGGCGATGTCGAGACTCTTTCTTCCCACCGCCGTCTGCGCGGCCGCTCTGGCGGCCAGCGCCGCTCCGGCGCAGGCGGCGCTCGGGCCGGACGCCGCGGCCTGCAGCCCCGGAGCCAACCGGCCCGCATTGCTGGTCAGCGTCAACGGCTTCAAGAATCGGGTCGGAAAGCTCCGGATCCAGCTTTACGGCGGCAATCCGGCGGACTTCCTCGAACGGGGGAAGAAAATGAAGCGGATCGACTTGCCGGTTACGCGTGGCGGGGCGATGAACGTCTGCGTCGCCGTCCCGAGCGCAGGCACCTACGCCATCGCGGTCCGCCACGATGCGGACGCCAACGGCAAGACCAACTGGAACGACGGCGGCGGCTTCTCGAACAACCCGAAGCTTTCGCTGCTGAAGCTGAAGCCTTCGGCCCGGGCCGTGTCGGTGGCGGTGGGGCGCGGAATCAGGACGGTTCCGGTGCTCCTCAACTATCGCAGCGGCCTCTCCATCGGTCCGGTCGGTCGCTGAGGAATGGCCCGGGTCGCGCTTCTCTCCAATCCCCGCTCCACCGGAAACAGGGCTCTGCTTCCGGCTGTCCGCAGCTTTTGCGCGGACCATAAGGACATCTTCCACTACGAGGTGGAGGAGGTCGACCAGATCGCGACGGCGCTGAGGACCATCGCCCTGGTCGAACCCCGGGTGCTGGTGATCAACGGCGGCGACGGCACGGTCCAGGCGGCGCTGACGGAAATCTACAACGGCCGCCATTTCGGCGACAATCCGCCGCCCGTCGCAGTGCTGCCGAACGGCAAGACCAACCTCATCGCCTACGATCTCGGCGCCGGAGCCGACGCCCTCGAGACCCTGGAGCGAGTCCTCGCGATCGCCCGAACCGACCTCGCGCCGCACATCGTGCAGCGCGAGCTGATCACCCTGTCCGGCGGCGCCGGGCACGGCAAGCCGGTGCTCGGCATGTTCCTGGGCGGCGCCTATCTCGCCGACACGATGCTCTACTGCCGAAACAAGCTCTACCCGCTCGGCCTTCCCAACTGGCTCGCCCATGGGCTCGCGCTGGTGCTCGGGTTGCTCGGAGTGGCGCTCGGCCGGCGGGCGAGCTTCCTTCCGCCGCCGCCGGCGACCCTGCGCGTGTCGGGGATGAAGGGCGGAGAGCTGAACGGCAAGTTCGCCTTCCTGATGGTGACGACCCTTCAGCGGCTATTGTTCAAAGGCTCCATGCCTGGCGCCGGCGCCCGGACCGGCGCGATGCAGATGCTGGTCATCGACCGCAATCTCGGGGCCCTCCTCGGCGCCTTCTTCGCCGCGGTTCGCGGCCGGCTCGGCCGCAAGCGGATGACGGGGGTCCACCTCGAGCGCGGCGACGAGATCCGAATCGAGGGCGACCATTCCAACGTCCTGCTCGACGGGGAGCTGTTCCAGGCCGATTGCGGCCGGCCGATCGTGCTCAGGCCGAGCGCCCCGGTGCCGTTCCTGGCCTTGACCGTCTGACGCGACGGCCCGTCATTCCGGGCGAAAGCCGGAATCCATGAACACCGCCTTCGAAAATCTCCAGCGACGGTGTTCATGGATCCCGGACCAGGTCCGGGATGACGGTCGATCAGGCCGCATCGTGAAAGATGATTCCCAGCGTGAAGCGCTCGCCCGAGCGGATCGTGCTGACTCCATGCTTCATCCGGGTCCGGTAGAAGCCCCGGCCCCCCTTCACCGGCCGCTCGCTCACCGCGAACACCACGGCATCGCCCTGCTCCACGGGAACGACCGTCGCCCGCGACTGGCGGCGCGGGCGCTGCTCGGAAAGCAGGAACTCGCCCCCTGTGAAGTCCTCCCCCGGTCGAGAAAGCAGGATCGCGGCCTGAAGCGGAAAAGCCTCGGCGCCGTAAAGGTCCTGATGGAGGCAATTATAGTCGCCCGGCCCGTAACGGAGCAGTAGCGGAGTGGGCCGGACCTGTCCCGCGGAGCGGCAACGGTCGAGATAGTCCGCGTGGGCCGCCGGAAAGCGGTCCGCGCGGCCGAGCGCCTCCTGCCAGCAATTGGCGACGTCCGCGAGCCGGGGGTAGAGCTCGGATCGAAGACTCTCGACCGGCCCCGGAAGCGCATAGTCGAAATAGCGATATTCGCCGCGCCCGAAACCGTGGCGCGCCATGGCGATCCGGCTCCGGAAACGGCTTTCATCCCGCCACAGGGCAGCGGCCTCGACGCAGGCCCGCGCGCCGAGCAATCGGGGGATGACCGCCCAGCCCTGTTCGTCGAGCGCGGAACCGACGGCCTTCCAATCAGGATCGCTCAAAATCATGGCCCCGGATAGCGGGCGGCCTGCCCGGCGGCACTCCGCGGCTTGCGATCGATGTCCGAGTGCGGACACGAAGCGCGTCCGCAAGCGGACAAGGCGACGTCCCGACCGGGAAGAAACCGGCGGGTTCCGGGAGCTTTGCGCCATGGCGCGCTCCTTGCATCGCCGATCCGAACGCCACAACCGGAGCTTCCTGGATGCGCCCAGCCCTGCCCGCCATGATCGCCTTCGCCTTCGCCATCGCCCTCGCGGCCGGGATTCCCGCCGCCTGCGCGGCTCCGGGCTCGGCGGCCGAAACCGACGACTCCAAGGCCGAGGTCAGCTGGTCGATCGAGGCCGATTCCGAGCAGCGGGCGAACGGCAAGGTCCAGTTCTCCCTGACCCGGCGCACCGCGAACCATCGCTGGATGCACAGCCATACCCGCCCGCTCGCCAGCCTGGCCGGGCTGACCGCCGCCCAGCTCGAATCGGCCGGCGGCACTCCGGTCGATTTCCGCTTCGACCGCGACGCCGGAACGATCCGGTGCACGGGCGTCGTCCGGCGCCGGCGCGGAACCGGCGACTGCAGCTTCAAGGCCGATGCCGGTTTCGCCGCCGCACTCTCCGGTCGCGGCCACGGCCTGGCCGACGACCGCCAGCTTTTCTCGCTCGCGCTTTACGACATCGGCTTTTCCTTTCTCGATGAGCTGAAGCGGCAAGGCTACGCCGCTGCGGCCGTCGCAGACCTGGTCCAAGCGGCGAATCACGGCGTCGACCTCGCCTATCTCAAGGGCATGGGCGGGCACGGCTACCGAGTCGGGAGCCTCGCGGCGCTCAGCAACATGCGCGACCATGGGGTGACTTCGGACTACGTCTCCGAACTCGCCCGGCTCGGCCTCGGCGATCTCTCCCCAAGCCAGGTGGTTCGGCTTCGCGATCACGGAGTGACGCCCGATTTCGCCGCCGGGTTCCGAGCCGCCGGCTACGCTTTGGCTCCGGAACAGCTCATTCGCCTGCGCGATCACGGGGTCACTCCGGATTACGTCCGCCAACTGGGGCGCTTCGGGATCCGCGACGCTCCGGCGGACCAGCTCGTCGAGCTTCGCGACCACGGAGTCTCCGCCGAGTTCGTCGGAGAGGCGGCCCGGCAGGGCTATCGCTTCCCGACCGGCGAGCTGATCCGGCTGCGCGACCATGGAGTGACGTCCGGCTATCTCGCCGAGCTCAAGGCTCTCGGTTATGCCGGCCTGTCCGCCGGCGAGATCGTCCGGCTTCGGAGCCACGGAGTCGGCGCCGACTTCATCCGGCGGGTCAACGCCTCCAAGGGCAGCCGCCTAGGCGCCTCCGAACTGGTCTCGCTTCACGCCGGCGGCTGGGCGGAAAGATAGGCGGACCGCAGCGGCCGCTTGCCAAGCCGGACGGCCGCCCGGATAGTGGCCGGCGATGGACGTCCTGCTCGCTTTGCTGATCGCGCTCGTGACGGCCGCCGGTCCCTCGGGCCCCGGCGCTCGGCGAGACGACGGAGTGACGATCGCTCGGACGGACCGAAGCGATCCAGCCCCCGGCCTGCCGAAGATCGTCGGGGATCCCTCCCGACCCCTGGTCGTGCTCGACGCGGGCCATGGCGGCCACGATCCCGGAGCGCTCTCCCCGTTCGGATCGCGCCGGGAGAAGGACGTCACGCTCGCAATCGCCACCGCGATCCGCGACGCTCTCGCCGCCTCGGGCCGGGTCCGGGTGGCGATGACCCGGGAAGACGACCGCTATCTGATCCTCAAGGACCGCTACGAGATCGCCCGCAAGATGCGCGCGTCGCTGTTCGTCTCGATCCACGCCGATGCCGCGCCTTCCAACGACGGCGCCCGCGGAGCCACAATCTACACCCTTTCGGAGGTCGCCTCGGACCGGGAGGCGGCCCTCCTCGCCGAGCAGCAGAACCAGTCCGACCGGATCGCCGGAGCCTCGCTGAGCGGGGAGACGGGCGTCGACCGGATCCTGATCGATCTCGCCCAGCGGGAAAGCATGACCGTGTCCGCGGAGTTCGCGGCCTTGTTGAAGCGCGAGGCTTCGGCCTATTTCCCCTTCCGCCCCGAATATCACCGCTTCGCCTCGCTGGCCGTCCTCAAGGCCCCCGACGTTCCCTCGATCCTGTTCGAGACCGGGTACCTCACCAACCCGACCGACACCGCCTACATCGCCTCGGCGGAAGGGCGGCGGCAGATCGCGCAGGGAATGAAGAGCGCGATCGAGACTCATTTCGCGCGGCGGCTGGTGCGAGTGGCGGGGCGCTAGTCCCTGGCCGCCAAGGCTGCAGTCATGCGCTCGCGCAGCATGTCCTCCATGCGCGACTGCCAGCCCGGGCCCGTGGAGCGCAGCCACCACAGGATGTCCGGCGACAACCGAAGCGACACCGACTCCTTGCGGGTCCCCTCGGGCAAAGGAGGCCTTCCGCGATTCGTGAGCGTGCCCGTCCCCTCGCGGATCACCTTACCGCCGCGCGTGAACGCCGCGCGTTCGAAGAAGGTGTCGTCGAGCTCGACAATATCGTCGTCGAGATCGGCCTCAAAATCGGCCGTTTCCTCACGAACCTTCCCGCCACCTGAAATAGTATTCTTGCTCACGCGCCGTCGCTTTCCACATTGTTATGACCCGTACAACTCCATCCCCGCGATCGGTCCAGACGCAGGCGACGATTTCGCCGCATAGCGGTCCAACCGAAATCCATCGATCCTCGCCGTAATCGAAGCGGTCATCGGCCTCAGTGAGGCACCCTGCGGTAAGCAACTCGCCCGCCAGCGCCAGATCGAGGCCACGGCGACGGAGGATGGCATCGCGCTTCGCCGGGTCGAATTCGATTTTCACATAATTATTGTATATACGATAAATCGGAAAAGTCAAGGCTAGAGGCGCTTCACCGCGCCGCGATCATCGGCTAGAGCTTGGCCGAATGTCCGCCGAAGCCACCCCTACCCGCCTTACCCTCTATCGCGACGCCGGCGGCCGCTTCGGCGGCGCCGCGAGGCGGGTGTGGGGAAAGCGCTGGGTCCGGATACTCGCCTACCTCGCGGCGATCCCGGTCGTCCTCTACTTCCTCCTCTGGCTTCTGTTCGCCCGCAACCTGCCCTCGGCGGAGACCCTTCTCACCTACCAGCCGCCGCTTCCGACCAACGTTCGCGGGATCGACGGCGAGCCGGTGCAGAGCTTCGCCCGGGAGCGGCGGGTGGAGCTTTCCTATGACGAATTCCCCCAGCAACTCGTCGACGCCTTCACCTCGGCGGAGGACAAGACCTTCTTCACCCATGGCGGAATCGACTTTCCGGGCCTGGTCGGAGCGGTCGGCGACTACATTTCGAAGGTCGGAAGCGGCGCCCGCGCCCGCGGCGGCTCGACCATCACCCAGCAGGTGGCCAAGAACCTCCTGCTCGGCGACGAATATTCGGTGACACGGAAGATCAAGGAGGCCTTCCTCGCCCGCCGGATCGAGAGCGTCCTGACCAAGCAGCAGATCCTCGCTCTCTACCTCAACCAGATCTTCCTCGGTCGCAACGCCTACGGAGTCCAGGCGGCGGCCCGGGCCTATTTCGACAAGGACGTCGAGCAGCTGCAGCTTCACGAAGCCGCCTATCTCGCGATCCTTCCCAAGGCCCCCAGCAATTACGATCCCGACCGCCGAACCCAGCGCGCGCTCGACCGGAGGAATTGGGTGCTCGCGGAGATGGAGCGCAACGGCAAGATCGGCCCCGCCCAGCGCGCCGCCGCCCAGGCCGAGCCGCTCGGCGCAGTGCGGTTCACCAACAACAGCGTCCGCAACGTCGGCGGCTATTTCATGGAGGAGGTCCGCCGCCAGCTGATGGCGCGCTGGGGCGAGCAGACCGAGAAGGGACAGAACGGAGTCTATACCGGCGGCCTCTGGGTTCGAACCTCGCTCGACGTTCCCAAGCAGAAGGCCGCGGAAACCGCGCTTCGCGACGGGCTGATGCGCTACGACCGGGGCAAGGGCTGGCGCGATCCGGGGCTCAAGATCGACATTTCCGGCGATTGGCGCGGGCAGCTTGCCCGGGCTCCGTTCGGGGTCGGCTACGACGATTGGAGGCCGGCGGTCGTCCTGTCTCGCGAGGGCCAGAGCGCGACCATCGGCTTGACCGACGGCTCGACCGGCGAGCTTGCGGCCTACGCTGCGTCGATGCCCAAGCGTGGAGTCGGAGGCGCCGCCTTCAACTTCCTCAGGCCCGGAATGGTCATCGCGGTCAAGCGCGAGGGCGGGGTTTGGTCGCTCCGCTCCATTCCCGAGATCAAGGGCGGAATGGTCGTCGAGGAAGTGGCGACCGGCCGGGTGCTGGCGATGCAGGGCGGGTTCGACGCCCGAGGCGACGATTTCAACCGCGCGGTCCAGGCCCAGCGGCAGCCCGGATCGACCTTCAAGCCGATCGTCTATTCCGCTGCGCTCGACAACGGGCTGACACCCGCGTCCATCATCATCGACGGGCCCTTCTCCGTCTATCAGGGCGCGGGCCTGGGCATGAAGATCTTCCGCAACTTCTCGGGCGGCAATGCCGGGCCTCAAACCATGCGCTGGGGGGTCGAGCAGTCGCGCAACCTGATGACGGTCCGCGCCGCCAACCAGATCGGAATGGACAAGGTCACCCGCCTCGCCCGGATTATGGGCGTCGGCGAATATCCCAATTATCTCGCCATCGCCCTGGGGGCCGGGGACACGACCGTTCTCAAGATGACCAACGCCTTCGCCATCCTCGCCAATCAGGGGCGGCAGGTGAAGCCGACGCTGATCGACTATGTCCAGGACCGCAACGGCAAGATCATCTACCGCGCCGACACCAGGCCCTGCGACGGCTGCAACGCGCGCGACTGGGACGGCAAGCCGATGCCCCGGCCGCCGCTTCGGACCAAGCAGCTGCTCGATCCGCTCACCGCCTACCAGATGGTCCACATCCTCGAGGGCGTCGTCCAGCGCGGCACGGCGCAGGTGCTCCGCGACCTCGGCCGGCCGCTGTTCGGCAAGACCGGGACGACGACCGGCCCGACCAACGTCTGGTTCATCGGCGGGAGCGCCGACATCGTCGCGGGGATCTACATGGGCTTCGATCACCCCCGGCCGATGGGGGGCTACGCGCAGGGCGGAACTCTGGCGGCGCCGATCTTCAAGCAGTTCGCCCAGGTGGCCTTCAAGGACATGCCGGTTCTTCCATTCAGGGCTCCGGCCGGGATCCGGATGGTCCGGATCGACCGGCGTTCGGGCAAGAAGGTGTTCGGCGCCTGGCCGACCGACGATCCCAAGGCGGCGGTGATCTGGGAGGCCTTCAAGCCCGAAAGCGAGCCGCGCCGCTCGATCCGCCGCGACGAAATGGCCAACCGGCCGCCCGAGAAGGCGATCGTGCGCAAGGCCCGGGCGGCTCGGCCGCAGGCGCAGCAGCGCGACAGCGATTTCTTGCAGAATCAGGGCGGAATCTACTAGTCCCCGGCCTGGACCCGTCATCCCGGCGAAAGCCGGGACCTCGGGGAGACCCGACGAGACTTCTCGTCCTGGGGTCCCGGCTTTCGCCGGGATGACGGGGGCCCGGGGTCGGCTGACGAAAGGTACGAAGTCATGCGCGCCGAGGCGCAAGCCCATGTCGACCAGATAAGGTCGGCGCTCGACCTCCTCCGCCGGTTCCTCGATTGGGACCGGGCGCTGAGGCGTCTCGAGGAATTGAACGCCAGGGTCGAGGACCAGTCCTTGTGGAACGATCCCAAGGCCGCCCAGGAGGTGATGCGCGAGCGCCGGCGGCTCGAGGAAGCCGTCGCCGCGACCAGGGCCATCAAGCAGGAGCTCGACGACACCGTCGAGCTTCTCGAGATGGCCGAGGCGGAAGGCGACGACTCGATGGAAGCCGACGCTGTCGCTTCGCTCGGCGAGCTCGCCGAGCGGGCCGAGCGCGACAAGGTCACCGCACTGCTCGCGGGCGAAGCCGATTCCAACGACACCTATATCGAGGTCAACAGCGGTGCCGGCGGCACGGAAAGCCAGGACTGGGCGGAGATGCTTCACCGAATGTACCGGCGCTGGGCGGAGCGGCGCGGCTACAAGGTCGAAGTGGTCGACTATCATTCCGGCGAGCAGGCCGGGATCAAGTCCGCCACCCTGATGGTCAAGGGCGAGAACGCCTACGGCTACGCCAAGACGGAAAGCGGGGTGCATCGCCTGGTCCGGATCAGCCCCTACGATTCCAACGCGAGGCGGCACACCAGCTTCTCGAGCGTCTGGGTCTATCCGGTGGTCGACGACGATATCGACATCGAGGTCAACGAAGGCGATCTGAAGATCGACACCTACCGGGCCTCGGGCGCCGGCGGCCAGCACGTCAACACCACCGACAGCGCGGTCAGGATCACCCACGTGCCGTCGGGGATCATCGTCGCCTGCCAGAACCAGCGCTCGCAGCACAAGAACAAGGCCGAGGCGATGAAGATGCTGAAGGCCCGCCTCTACGAGGCCGAGCTCCAGCGCCGCGAAGCCCAGGCGAGCGCCGAGCATGCCGCCAAGACGGACATCGGCTGGGGCCACCAGATCCGCTCCTACGTCCTGCAGCCCTATCAGCTGGTCAAGGACCTGCGGACGGGAGTGGTCTCCTCCGCCCCGTCGGACGTCCTCGACGGCGACCTCGACCGCTTCATGGCCGCGGCCCTGTCGCAGCGCGTCACGGGCGAGAAGGTCGAAGTCGAAGATGTGGATTAGGCGCTCTAATTCCTCCCCCGGATTTCCGGGGGAGGGGGACCACCCGAAGGGTGGTGGAGGGGCTCTTCGCAGCTCCGCAGAACCCCTCCACCATGCTTCGCATGGTCCCCCTCCCCCGCAAATGCGGGGGAGGATTTTAGGTCGCGCCCTCCTCCCCCTCCTCCTCCTCCTCGCCGCCTGCCAGGAGAAGACCGAGGAAAGTCCCTTCCCCAAGCCCAAGCGCCCGGTCTCGCCGATCGTCTCGGCGAGCTATTCGAACGAGGACGCGCGCGACAGCGTCCGCGAGGCGGAGACGGTGATGGACCTCGCCGACATCGAGGCTGGGATGTACGTCGCCGACATCGGCGCCGGCGAAGGCTATTACACGGTGCGCCTGGCCCCCCTGGTCGGCCGCAAGGGGCGGGTCCTCGCCCAGGACATCGTGCCCGAAACCCGCGACACGCTCGCCAACCGGGTCACCCGCGAGGATCTCCACAACGTCGCGGTCAAGCTGGGCAAGCCCAACGATCCGTTGCTCCCGGACTCGAGCTTCGACCGGGTCTTCATGATCCACATGTACCACGAGATCGAACGCCCGAGCGAGTTCCTGTGGAATTTGAGGCCCGACCTGAAGAAGAACGGCCGGGTAGTGGTGGTCGACGCCGACCGCCCGACGGACCGCCATGGAACGCCTCCGCGTCTACTGATCTGCGAATTCGCGGCGGTCGGCTACCAGCTCACACGCTTCGAGCGGCTTCAGGATTCCGAATCCTATTTCGCCCAGTTCGAGCCGGCCGCGGCTCGGCCCGAGCCGAAGGACATTCCGGTGTGCCCGGCGGTCGCGGGGTAGGCGAGCGGAGGAACCGTCAGCCCTTGAAGCCCTGCGCCACGACATACCATTCGGACGAGCCCTTGCGGCTGGCCGGCGGCTTGGCGTGCTTCACGGTGGTGAAGCGCCGCTTCAGCTCGGCCACGAGATGGTTGTCGGCCCCACCGGCAAGCACCTTGGCGACGAAGGCGCCCCCGGGCCGAAGCACCTCGCCGGCGAATTCGAGGCCCGCCTCGACCAGTGCCATCGTGCGCAGATGGTCGGTCTGCGGATGGCCGACCGTGTTCGCGGCCATGTCCGACAGGACGAGGTCGGCGGGGCCGCCGAGCGCCTCGCGAAGCCGTTCCGGCGCCTCGTCGGCGAGGAAGTCGAGCTGCAGAAGCACGGAGCCCTCGATCGGATCGGTGGGAAGGAGATCGATCCCGACGACCACCGCCTTGGGGACCCGCTTGCGGACGACCTGGGTCCAGCCCCCCGGCGCGACTCCGAGGTCGACCACCCGCTCCACGCCCTTCAGGAAGCCGAAGCGGTCGTCGAGCTCGATCAGCTTGTAGGCGGCGCGCGAGCGATAGCCCTCCGCCTTGGCGCGTTTCACATAGGGATCGTTGAGCTGGCGCTCGAGCCACTTGGTCGAGCCGACCTTCCGGCCCTTCGCGGTCTTGACTCGGGTTACCATCCTGAAAATCCTCCCCCGGATTTCCGGGGGAGGGGGACCATGCGAAGCATGGTGGAGGGGCCTGAGGCGGAAGAACCCCTCCACCGTCCTTCGGACGGTCCCCCTCCCCGCGAAATCGCGGGGAGGACTTCAACGCCCAGTCCCCTCACAGCTTATGCCCGTCCTTGGCCATCAGCGAGCGCAGGATCCCCTCGCGGATCCCGCGGTCCGCGACTCCCAGGGTCTGCGCCGGCCAAATGTCCATGATCGCCTCGAGGATGGCGCAGCCGGCGACGACGAGGTCGGCGCGCTCGGCGCCGATGCAGGGCAGCTCGGCCCGCTCGGCGAAGCTCATCCGCGACAGCATGTGGTTGACCGCCCGCATCTTGTCGACCGGCATCATCAGGCCGTCCACCGCCCGCCGGTCGTAGCTCGGCAGAGCGAGGTGGACGCTTGCCAGGGTCGTCACCGTCCCGCTGGTTCCGAGCAGCCGGATATTGCCCTCGCGCGCTGGAAGCAGCTCGGCGAAGCGACGGAAGGCGTGGCGCACCCGTTCCTTCATCCGGCCGTAGGCGGCGAGCCGCTCGTCCGCGTCGGCGAAATCTCGGCCCTCGCTCTCGGTCAGGGAGACGACGCCCCACGGCGCGCTCCACCAGCATTTGATCTTCGGAGTGCCCTCGGCGTCGGTGTCGATCAGGATCAGCTCGGTCGAGCCTCCGCCGATGTCGAAGATCAGCGCCGGCGCGTCGCCGGGCTCGAGCAGCCGGTGGCAGCCGAGCATGGCGAGCCGGGCCTCTTCCTCGGGAGCGATGATCTCGAGGCAGATTCCGGTCTCGAGCCGGACCCGTTCGACGAAGTGCCGGCCGTTGACGGCCCGGCGGCAGGCCTCGGTGGCGACGGATCGGGCAAGGGAGACGTGCCGCCTTTTCAACTTCTCGGCGCAGACCGAAAGCGCTGCGACGGCGCGGTCCATCGCCGCGTCGGCGATTCGGCCGCTTCCGGCCAGGCCCTCGCCGAGCCGGACAACCCGCGAGAAAGCGTCGATGACGACGAATCCGTCGTCCGCGGGGCGAGCGATCAGGAGGCGGCAATTGTTGGTTCCCAGGTCGAGGGCCCCGTAGGTGTGCCGGGGCGATCGGATGGGCCGCTGGGCGAGCGCATGACTCGCGAGTTCAGCCGGACCGGGTGCCGGCGGGAGCGGAGCCGAAGCAACCTGCTGCGCCATAGCGGAAACACTCTTTTTTCTCGTTCCGGCGGCGGGGCCGCCGGTGACTTGCCCCCTTCGTACCCCGCCCCGCCTTCGTCGGCAAGGGAGGGGTGGATCGGGGTGGGACAGACATGGCGGGATGACGGGGAATTTGACCCGGATACAATTGACCAGCCTTTTATCCGGGTATAAAGGCCGTCGCAAAGGAGCCCTCCAATGAACCCGGTAACCGCCTTCCTCGGCGATACGATCGTCGCGCGCGGCGAGCGAAGCGCCGTCACCCGCGAGCTCGAGCGGCTCTATCCGGCCGATCTCGGAATCCTCAGGGTGTTCGAGGACGGCACCGGGCGGGTCGTCGACCTCGATTATTGGGACGCGGCCGAGTCCGCGCCCCCGCCGCCGCGCCGGCGCGGCCGGCCGAGCCTCGGGGTCGCGGCCCGCGAGGTGACCCTGCTTCCGCGCCACTGGGACTGGCTGTCGGGCCAGGCCGGCGGGGCCTCGGCCGCGATCCGAAGGCTTGTCGAGGAAGCGAGCCGCAAGGCTCCGGGAACCAAGGAGAAGCGCGATTGCGCCTACCGCTTCATGTCGGACATGTGCGGCGACCGCCCCGGCTACGAGGAGGCCCTTCGAGCCCTCTACCGAGGCGAGGAGGCGCGGTTCGATACGCTCATCGCCGGCTGGCCGAAGCAGATCCGCGGCTATCTGAAGGCGCTGCTCAGCTGAAAATCCTCCCCGGCATTTGCCGGGCAGGGGGACCGCGCGAAGCGCGGTGGAGGGGCATTCGGACCAGGAGAACCCCTCCACCAGGCTTCGCCTGGCCCCCTCCCCCGGAAATCCGGGGGAGGATTTAGCTAATGCGAGTTCCCGCCCGCCCCTACCTGCGGCGGCGGAACCGGATCGCCGGGAGCGTGGGGCTTGGCCCCCTTCTGCGGCGGCGCCTGGGTCGCGACCTGGGCGTTGCCGGCTTCCTGCAACGCCTCCTGGACGTTGCCGCCGCCGTCGGCGGCGTTGCGCAATATGTCGGCGGCTTCGGGCGTGCTCTGCTCGGCCGCGCGCTCGAGCGCCGCGGCGTTTTTGTCGGCGGCGCCGTTCTGACCGCAGCCCGCGAGCAGCAGCACAGCGGCAAACGCCAAAGGGACCCTCTTCATCGGCTTGGCTTCCTTGACTGGGGTGGGCCGGGACAACGTGAGCCGCCGCGAAGGGTTGCGGAGGTGCAACAGGCCGACGGGAATTTTAACCATCGTGACTTTTTTGCCGTTTCTCAACTTGTCGGCGCGATAAGCTGGGCGGGTGACCAGACTCGACGATCTCGCTCTGAGCAAAGCCTTCTCGCCGCTGGCGGGCTGGGCGGAGCATCGCCTCGGCTTCGGCCAGTGGCGGATCGCGCTCGAATGCCTGAACGGCCATCTCGCTTTCTATCTCGGCGGGCTTGCGCTCTCGATCGGCGGCAAGGGGATGAACGACGGGCTCTTCGCCGACCTGCTGGTGGCGCTCGCCTGGCTTCTGCTGATGGAGGGCGCCCGCCGGATCGCCTGCCGGCAGGCCGGGTCCTCGATCGGAGTCCAGACGGCGCGAATGCGGGAATGGCTGTTCCGGGTGGTCCTCCTGATCTCGCTTCCGGTCAGCCTGGCCAGGATCGACCAGCTCTCCAACGCCTTATACAGCGTCTCGCTCTTCCTCCTCGTCTGCCACCTCTACTTCAAGGCCTGCGACTCGCCGCCGCCCACGCAGCGGCGGCGGCTGGCTCACGCGCGCGGGCACGCCTAACTCGTCATCCCGGCGAAAGCCGGGACCTCGGTGAGACCCGCCGAGACTTCTTGTCCCGAGGTCCCGGCTTTCGCCGGGATGACGGCTAAAGTTCCTTGGCGAAACGGTAGCTGGTCCGCTCGAAGCCCAGCCTTCGGTAGAAGCCGTGCGCGCCCGACAGGTCGACGTTGCTGGTCACCTCGATGAGGCCGCAGCCCCTCGCCCGAAGCTGGGCGCAGGCCGCCTCAACCAGCGCCCGTCCGGCTCCGCGCCGGCGTTCGCCCTCGGCTATGACCATCATCGTGATCCGGCCGACGGGCTTGGGCCTGTGAAGGACCGCAGTGACGTGCCAGGCGAGCACTCCGATCACTTCGCCCTGCTCGGCGACCAGCGGAGTTTCCCGCGCTTTCTTCAGGGCGGCCAGCCGTTCGAGGATTTCGCCCGCCGACGACTCGAAGCCGAGGCCGGTGACGAGGGCGGCGATCGCCTCGCAGTCCGCCGGCACGGCTGGGCGGACCGCAAGCGGCGGCGGCGGCGGCGGCGGCGGCGGCTTCGGCTCGGGCTCTGGCTCGGGCTCGGGCTCGGGCGCCCGGGCCCGCGCGCCTCGGGCCCCGGGATCGGCGCTTCGTTTCTTCGGCCTTGGCGCGGCCCCGGCGCCCGCCGCCCGAAGCGAGGTCTTCCAGTCGGACAGGGCGCCCTTGTGGAGATAGCCCTCGATCTCCTCGGCAGTGGCGGTGAGGCCCGATTCGCCGAAGCCGAGCAGCCTGGCGCCGCTCGAGTCGGTCAATCCGTAGCGGCCGTAATCGCCCTTCCCGGGCGTTCGAAGCCGGGATTTGACGAGCTTCAGGCCGCGATTGGCCGCGGCTTCCCGCAACCTCTCATCGCGGCCCGTGTCGCTCATGCTTCAGCCGGAGGCCTTCAGCTCTTCTTGGCGGTCGTCGACTTCCTCGCTCCGCCGCCGGTCTTCTTGGCTCCGCCGGTGCCCGAGCCCGATTCCTTGCGGCCCCGGACCAGCGGAACGACGGCCGCTGCGATCACTCCGGCGGCAAGGGCTGCGCCCGCCGCGATCGCGGTCTTCGGATTCTCCCGGGCGTAATCGCCCGCCTGCTCGCGCAGCTTGCCGGCCCGCTCGGAAATGGTCGGACCGCCGCCGCCCTGCTCCTGCTGCGATTCGGAATCGGAACCTTCGCTGGCTTTGGCGTGGGGCATTGCGCTGCTCGGGATGTTGGACATGGTACGCTCCGTGGTCAGGGGTGGGTTGCGCATGCGAAACGAACGCCGCGGCGGCAGGGTTCCGCGTCCGCTCGGGCCGGCGCCTCGACTGCAACGGCCTGCCGCAAATCCGCCCTGCAGCGACGAATTACCGCAACCCTGATCCATGTTATGCGCTTTGCAGCCCGTGATGCCGACCTATTACTTCAACCTGCGCGGCCAGGATTTCGAGCTTCCCGACCTTGCCGGCAAAAGCCTGAGCGACGATTCCGCCGCCCGGGCCGAAGCCGAGCGGCTGGCCGCGGAGCTGATCGAATCCGCGTTGATGTCGGGCAATCGGCCGCCCGACGCGGTGATCGAGGTGGACGACGAGCAGATGCGGCCGGTGCTCGCGCTTCCGCTCAACCCGGTGGAGATTTGAGCTTATGCTGACCTATCCCGTTCGGCTCGTCCCGACCAAGGGCGGCGAAGTGCGCGCCGTCTTCCCCGACGTGCCCCAGGCGGTGGCCGAAGGCCACGACGAGGAGGACGCGATGTACCGCGCCAAGTTCGTCCTCGAAATGTGCCTGGGCCACATGCTCGCCCATGGCGACCTGCCGCCCAGGCCCTCCGACATTTGCGGGGCCCCCACGGTGACCACCGACAAGTTCACGAGGGTGAGGGCCGAGGCGGAATAGGCCCGTCATCCCGGCGAAAGCCGGGACCCCGCCGAGACCCGCCCTGTGCGGAGTCGCCTCGCCTGCGGAGGCCGATTTTGTTTCGCACAAAGAACACGAAGGGCACGAAGGAATTTGAGCGGCGCGGACGCTCCTCCTTCTCGAATGAGATGTACGCCAAGCCGCTGCGCGGTACTTGGTGCCCTTGCTGTTCTAAGTGCGAAACAGCCTCCCGGGCGCGCCATCGCGCCGACCCGCTGAGTCCCGGCGCCGCGCTCGAACTGCTTTTTCGGGGGCATCCCCGTCATCCCGGCGAAAGCCGGGACCTCGGGGAGACCCCTCGGCCTTCTTGACCTGGGGTCCCGGCTTTCGCCGGGATGACGGGGTCACCTCACGCAGATCCAGGTCGCCTCGAGCTTCTCCAGCGGCCGGTCCCCGTCCCCGCCCACGGTCGCCCGGGCGGGCCAGCCCATGCCATATTGCGCCGCTTCGTCGCCGCCGGGCTCGGTCCGGCCGACGCTGACCGTGATCCCCGGGGCGGTGAGGAAGCCGCCGGTCGGGCCGACCGGCCCCGAGACGGAGAGCGCCACCCGGCGGCCGTCGATTCGTGCGACCCCTCCGGCGGCATTGACGACGAGCAGCAGCCGGCCGCCGCGATGGAGCCGGCAGGCGGGGTTGGAGCGAAGCTCCGGACCGAGGTCCGATTCCTTGAGGTTGCTCATCCGCGCCGCCGGCTCGATCTCCTCGCTGGTCCGGTCGGCGAGCTTCTCGAGCCGGTTCTCGAGCTCCTCGACGCTGTTCGCGCGCGGCCGGTCGTCCTCCTCCGGGGCTCCGCAGCCCGCGAGGAGGAGGCAGGCGAGGAGAAAAGGCAGGCGCTGCATCGAGCGCTTAACCCGGGACGTGCACGACTCGATCCGTGGACGCGGCAATGATAGAGCCGCAGGAGGCTCTTTTCAGGAGATCGCGATGCGCCGCCTGCCCTTCCTGCTGCTTCCCGCGCTGGCGGCCTGCGCCACCGCCTCGGACCAGGGTCCGGCAAACACGGCCGGCGCTGCCTCGACTCATACGGCCGGGCTGATCGAGGGGCGCAAGGCGATGATGCACATGGCAGCGAGCCTGACGTTCGGGAGCGTGATGCCGGCGGCCAGAGACGGGGCCGACGTCAAGCGCCAGGAGAGCGCGGCCGAAGGCCTCGCCAATTTCGGGCATTCGATCGCAAGCCTGTTCCCGGACGGAAGCGACGGCCCCGGCAGCCGGGCGCTTCCGGCCGTCTGGACGGACAAGGCGGATTTCCAGGCCAGGTCGAAAGCCTTCGGGGATGCCTCTGCTCGGCTGGGCGAGCTCGCCAAGGCGGGCGACACCGCCGGCTTCGCCGCCCAGGCGAAGGTGGTCGCGGGCGGCTGCGGGTCCTGCCACAGCCTCTACCGGGCCGAAGAGAAGAAGTAACGCCCCCCGTCATTCCGGCGAAGGCGGGACCTTTGCATAAGTCGCTTGTGCCGGAGCGGTATCGACATTCGGCGCAGCGCTCGATCTCCCTCTCCCCGGCGGGGAGAGGGCCGGGGTGAGGGGGTTCCGGGTCCGCGGATTACTTCCCGACGCCGAGCCCCCTCTCCCTACCCTCTCCCCGCCGGGGAGAGGGAAGAGCACCGATGCCGCTCCGTGAATGTCGATACCGCCCAGCCAGCGAAGGGGACGGGCTTCACCTCGGCGCCCTTCGCAGGGGTTATGCAAAGGTCGCGCGAAGGCCGGAATCCTTGAACACGGCCTCGTGAACCTCGCTCGGCCCTGTTCGTGGATCCCGGATCAAGTCCGGAATGACGGGTCACGCCGCGGCGGCGCCCGCTCGAAGCACCAGGTCTCGCCCCCTCTCCCCTTCACCTCGCACAAAGTCGCGGTCTCGCCCTCCCCGAGCTTCGCGATGAACGCCGCGAGCGCCTCCCCCCTCGGCGCCGCCTCCGGCACGATTTGCCCGAGGCAGCGAAGCACGAGCCGGCGAAGCAGCTCCGGCGGAAGGCCGTTGGGACGAAGGCTGACCACTCCCTCCCCCACCTCGGCACGGGCGGCGAACAACGGACCGGCCGTCCATTGGAGCGCCGCCTCCGCCTCGCCGAGCAAAGCGGCGCTTCGGGCGAGGGCGGCGGGGTCGAGCCAGGGCGCCTCGCCGAGCCGGAGCCGAAGCCTCGCCCGATCGAAGCGTTGGTCGCAATTGCTCGGATCGAGCGCCGCTTCGACCCCGGCCGCCTCGACCACGGACCGGAGCTCGCTGCGCCGCCAGCCCAGTAGCGGCCGGCACAGTCGAAGCCGCCCGCCGCCGCCCGGCACCGGGCCTTCGGCTCTCACCCCCGCAAGGCCGGCGACTCCCGAGCCGCGGTTGAGCCGCATCAGAAGGGTCTCGGCCTGGTCGTCGCAATGATGCGCGGTGAGGAGCAGCCGGTAGCCCTCCCTTTCCATCCACCCGGCCAGCGCCGAATAGCGGGCCGCCCGGGCGGCGGCCTGAAGCCCGTCTCCCGAAGGTTCGACCCGGGCTGAAAGGACGTGGTGCGAAAGCGCCATCTCGCGGCAAAGGCCCGCCACCGCTCGGGCCTCCGCTTCGCTCTCCGAGCGAAGGCCGTGGTCGACGGTGGCGGCTCCGATCCCGCCGGGAAAGGCGGCGTCGGCGAGCAGCAGCAGAGCGAGGCTGTCCGGCCCACCGGAGACGGCGACGGCGATCCGCTCCGGCGCGGCGCCCGCCACAGCTTGGAAATCGCGCCGGAAGCGCGAAACTAAATCCGAAGGCGGAGCAGTAACCATCTGGCGACCTTAACCTCAGGATGCGACGGGATACAGAATGGGTTCAGCCGGTCTGGCTCACTTGCGGTCGAGCCCTGACGGGCCTTGTAAGAAAAAAAAGGTATATCGCGTGGCTTCCCGCAAAGCGGTCCTCTTCCTCCTCCTGGCCGGAACGGCAACCTCCCCACTCCTCGCCCAGGAAACGCCCCCGCCCCCGCCCGCGACCGCCCTCCCCGCCCCGGCGCCCGCGCCGCCGGCGGCCGGGCCCGCCGAGCCCGAGCCCGCCGCCCAGGCGGCCGATCCGGACTCCGGGCTCGATGAGGATGAAGAAGGCGAGACGATCGTCGTCACCGGACAGCGGCAGCGCGGCGCGGTGATCGGAGATATCGCGCCGGAGGTCGTGTTCGACCGCCGCGAGATCCGGGCGCTCGGCGCCGGGAGCCTAACCGAATTGCTCGAGGCGATCGCTCCTCAGACCCAGAGCGGCCGCGGCCGCGACGGCGGACGCCCCGTCATCCTTCTCAACGGCCGGCGGATTTCCGGCTTCGCCGAGGTCCGCGACATCCCCCCCGAGGCGATCGTCCGGATCGACGTCATGCCCGAGGAGGTCGCACTCAAATACGGCTACCGGGCCGACCAGAGGGTGGTGAACTTCGTCCTCAGGCGCCGGTTCGACGCCTATACCGCCGAGCTCCAGGGCGGGATCGCCACCGGGGGCGGCCGTGAATCCTACGGAGCTGAGCTCAACTACCTCCAGATCAACACGGCCGGCCGGGTCAATCTCGGCGCCGAGTTCCGGCGCTCCGAGCCCCTCTTCGAGAGCGAGCGCGACATCGTCCAGGCCGAGCCCGTGGCCGGGATCGAGCTCGGCCGCTACCGCACGCTGCTTCCCAGGACGGATCAGCTCGAGCTCAGCGGGACGATCAACCGCTCGGTCTCGGAAGACGTCCAGGCGACCTTGAACGGCACGTTCGACGTCAATTCGAGCACCGCCTTCCTCGGACTGCCAAGGCCGAGCCTGACTCCGCCCGGCCTTCGCCGCGAGAGCGACAGCCGGGCCGCCCATCTCGGCCTTTCGGTCAACGGCTCGATTCAGCCCTGGCAATGGTCGCTGACCGCCAGTCTCGACCGTAGCTCGAGCGAGACCGAGACCCAGACCAGCTTCGGCCTCGACCGCTCCCGCTCGGTCAGCCAGGTCGGGAGCACCGAGCTGCTCCTGAACGGACCTTTGTTCAGCCTTCCCGGAGGCGAAGTCACCGCGGCCGCTCGCGCAGGCTTCGACGCCCGGGGTCTCAACAGCCATTCGGAACGCGCCGGGCTCTTCACCGTCCGCGAGCTCTCCCGGACCCGCGAGCATGCGCAGGTCAATGTCGACATCCCGATCGCCAGCCGCCGCCGGGCCGCCCTCACGGCGCTCGGCAATCTCTCCGCCAACCTGAACGCGGAGGTAGAGCATCTTTCGGACTTCGGGACGTTGCGCACGCTCGGCGGCGGTCTCAACTGGTCGCCCATCGAGGAGATCAGCCTGATCGCTTCGGTGACCGACGAGGACGGGGCGCCCTCGATGCAGCAGCTGGGCGATCCGGTTCAGCAGACCCCGGGCGTCCGGGTCTTCGATTTCGTCCGGGGCGAGACCGTCGAAGTGACCCGGATCGACGGCGGCAATCCGGCGCTGGTCGCGGACAACAGGCGGGTCTGGAAGCTCGGAGCGAACGTCAGGCCGTTCGAGAAGACGGACCTGTCGCTCAGCGCCAACTTCACGTCGAGCCGGATCGTCAACGCCATCTCCGGTTTTCCAGCCGCCACCGCGGAAATCGAGGCCGCGTTCCCGGAACGATTCCAGCGCGATTCCGAGGGCCGGCTTCTCCTCGTGGACACCAGGCCGGTCAATTTCGCCCGCCAGGACCGCTCGGAGCTGCGCTGGGGTCTGAACCTCAGCCTCCCGATCGGCAAGCAGCCGCAGCCCGGCCAGGGGCGCGGGCGCTTCGGCCGGGGAGGCCAGGGCGCCCCGGGCGCCCCGGGCGCCCCGGGCGCCCCGGGCGCTCCGGGAGCTCCGGGAGCTCCGGCGACGCCAGCGCCGGGCGCCGGTCAGGTCCAGCCTGGCGACAATGCTCC